>NZ_CP047029.1:2990000-3319620 GCF_009796805.1 Algibacter sp. L1A34
GTGCGTAGAGTGCAATGGCATAAGGGAGCTTGACTGAGAGACCTACAAGTCGATCAGGTACGAAAGTAGAGCATAGTGATCCGGTGGTTCCGTATGGAAGGGCCATCGCTCAAAGGATAAAAGGTACGCCGGGGATAACAGGCTGATCTCCCCCAAGAGCTCATATCGACGGGGGGGTTTGGCACCTCGATGTCGGCTCGTCACATCCTGGGGCTGGAGAAGGTCCCAAGGGTTGGGCTGTTCGCCCATTAAAGTGGCACGCGAGCTGGGTTCAGAACGTCGTGAGACAGTTCGGTCTCTATCTACAGTGGGCGTTAGAAATTTGAGTGGATCTGACTCTAGTACGAGAGGACCGAGTTGGACTAACCTCTGGTGTATCAGTTGTTCCGCCAGGAGCATTGCTGAGTAGCTACGTTGGGAAGGGATAAGCGCTGAAAGCATATAAGCGCGAAACCCACCACAAGATGAGATTTCTTTAAAGGGTCGTGGAAGATTACCACGTTGATAGGCTATAGGTGTAAAGGCAGTAATGTCATAGCCAAGTAGTACTAATAACCCATAGGCTTATTGTACGCCTGTTTTTTTATAAGTTATACAATACATTATATTCATGATTTTTGTTTCAATATGTTAAGATATTTGTTTATCCAAAGAGATAAACGCTGTATGCTAAAGGATTAAAATCTAATAGCGAGCAGCTATAACTTAAGGTGGTTATAGCGATGGGGCTCACCTCTTACCATTCCGAACAGAGAAGTTAAGCCCATTAGCGCCGATGGTACTGCATTTGTGGGAGAGTAGGTCGTTGCCTTTTTTAATCCTCAACAAGAAATTGTTGAGGATTTTTTTTGTTATAAACTTAAATGGAAATTTTTACGGCTTACCTTATTTAAAATCATTACGATAAAACTCCAGCATAAAAAGATATAGTGGGTAGCGTGGTTTTTAAACCTCTTAAACACTTACCATAAATACTTTTATTGTTACAAAATAAAACCAGAATCTTTATAATAAGCTTAAATTTTCTATTTTGATACTATTATTTTTTAACGACTAATTTTTTTGTAATACTTGTAGTTTCTGTGAATATTTTTAAAAGATAGATGCCATTTGACAAATGGGACACATTTAATGTGTTTTTATTTGATAGTAGTTTCATAATCATGTTCTTGCCTGTAACATCATAGAGCTCTACGGAAGTTATTGCCTGATTTTTATTTGTATACATGGTGATGCTATGAGATGCTGGATTTGGGAATATTGAAATAGGGTTAGCATCATATTCGTCGATATTTAAAGTGGAGGCATCGGCAAAAGTCCAGATTGAAAAGGCCTCAATATTGGATACGGAATGATAGAAGGTTTCTGTAGTACCGCCTTCTTTGGTAAACGTCACACCATTGTCAGTACTTCTAAAGGCTGCAAGATTTGAACGTTGTAGTCCATTTAAATCAATGTGTGAAAGATAGAAATGCGCCTCTATATCTAAACCTGAATTAATAGTGGGGTTAATTTCATAATATCGTTTAACCGTAGGGTTTTCACTAATGTCAAAAGTACCATAACGTCTAAATACCTCGGTACTTCCCATGGAGGTGCTTCCTGTATAAGTTACTACACCTATAAGGCCAAAATCATTGGTTATGTCAGCCGTATGGTTTCTTGTGGTTTTAATATAAGTGTCATCTGCCCCAGTGATGGTGTTGGTGTTGGATTCGCCAACAATTTCTGCTGTTGAGCCAATGATGATAGAACTACCAGTGTTCATTATAAAACTAGAGGTATCATTCATGAAAATTTCTCTGTTTAGCATTAATTGACCATCAAGTTCAAAAGAAGAACTGCCATAAAGTTCCAAATAATCAAAGGTGTTTTCATTGTTTAATTCGATGCGATGGGAGTTTCCATCCAAACCTATCATTTGAAGTGTACCGCCATTTAACGCCGTTTTACTTGCGTTTACAAAATCACCATTCACCACGCTAATGACAGCATTGTTGTTTTGGAGAAATCCTTCCGAAGAAATATAAAGCCCTTGCTGCCCAATTGAAAATTGGCACACCGTAAATATCAAAAATAGGATTATATTTTTCATGGCTCTTAGTTTAAAAGTCTAGTTGATTTACAAGAAAGCCGTGGATAAGGACGTTGATGGTTGTCTGTGAGGCGACATTGTTATTGAAAATAGCGATCCGATCCCCTGGCCGCAAAATTAGTAGTGGGTTCGATTGATCTCCCGATAAAGTGACTAATTCCCGATTAGAACCTACCATTTTTACCAGCGAACTTGTTCTGAGAGAGTTTCCTTGGGCGTATACGCCACAGTCAATGCGTTCAAATGTAGTGGTTAGGTTATTGTCTTGTGCCTGAATACGCGTAACGAGGAAGAATTTTCCAGCGGATACGGTACTGAAGGTAGTGGTGCTACTCTCCCAAGATTGTAGTGTTACTAGACCGGGGTTACCTATTGTGTTGCCAACGAATACGGGATTGGAGCGTCCATAGTAAGCCACTGGATCACTAGGTGTGCCGCTGCTTTTTTGTTCTGTGAGGGATTTCCTTTCCGTCCCGTTGTAGCCCTCGAAGTCTTCGGAGACCGCAGTGTAACGAATAGTACCAGCGGTTGGAGCGTTGGTGTCATCCGTAATTTTCAGCTTACCGTTAATGTCAAGTGCTTGCTCTGGATTTGGGTTGTCAACACCTACTTGGGAGTACATAGACAATATCATTAAAAATGCAAAAATTGTAGATAGTAGTGTTTTCATAATTTTATTGTTTATTTATTTTTTACAATCAATTTTTTAGTTACTGAACCTTTTTCAGAAAACATATTTAAAAGATAGATCCCATCAGAAAGATTTGAAATATCGATTGTGTTTTCATTAGATAGCTCACTAAACATTTTCTTTCCTGAAACATCATAAAGTTCAATTGAAGTTATCGTAACCCCGTTATCAGGCTTAATGTGAACAATTTGACTTGCCGGATTTGGATAAATTAAAACATTCATCTCCAAAAGTTGCTCGATTAAATCTAGAGTAAGTGCCGAGGTCAATTTGTTTACCGCAAAACCATCTCCGTTACCTCCACTATAAAGTGTTAGCATTAGCCCGTTTAGATAGTTATTAGAACTTAATAAGCTTGCATAACCATCACCATTACCACCATTAAAAAGTTGGAGCATAAACCCTTTTAGAAATAAATTTTCTTTTGTAGTATAAGTTGCACCATCTCCAATATTACCCGAATAAAGCATGCTTAAGTTTTGACCATTTAGAATGGTTTGGTAATCTTCTTTGGTATATCCATCACCATATCTTCCACTATATAAACTTTTTAATGCATTCCCATTAAGTACTAAAGCGGCTACATTTTGCGAAAATCCATCACCAACATTTCCGTTATAAATTTCAAAATTTGAATTTGATAATACGACTTGGTTTTGTTCGTTATCGAAACCATCTCCGGAGCTACCTTGATAGAGCACGGTAAAGGAGGCTATTTCACCAGAAAGCCTACTGCCATGAAGCGCGGATTTATCGCTGCCATCATCTATTCCACCAACATATTGCGCGTTTAGTTGATTTGCTATTAATAATAATGTAGTTATTACATATAATTTTTGAGTTGTCATATTTCAAGGTATTATTCTTCAGTTCTTACCCCACGAAAGCCTAGTCTGTTATTAGCGCCCGCAAGAACGCTAGCTGCATCAAACCTATCTGAAACTCTTATAAAATCCACTCCATTATAAAATGATCCACCTCGATATCCAATACCTGTATTAGTGTTAGGCCACGAGGTAACATTGGCGAGTCCATTTGCCAAAATCTCGCCATTTCCATGAGTGGATGTAAATGCTCTACCTTCTGGGTTACCAACAGTTATACATCGTTCGTATAAATTTCCAGTTAATTCCATTATTCCATAATAACTACCACCAGTTTCTTCTCGCGTTTTGTTAACAGCACTAGCAGCCAAAATACCAGCTCTTTTAGGTCCTGTAGGTGTTCCATTAGTTAAACTATATAAAGCATTTCCTGTGCCTGTTTCTGGATTTGACACCAACTCATTCGGTTGAGATTCATTTATAATAGTATAATCATTAGTGGCAATATTTGCATTGCCCCAAGCAAACTCACCCGGTTTTGGAGCAATAGGACCTCTACATGCTTTTTCGTATTCAAATTCTGTAATAGGCCTAAGTCCAGACCAATCTAAATAGGCATATAAAATATTATTATTTACATAATTGAGAGGTATATCTGGCGATGTTGTAGTGGCGCTAGCGCTACCATCTTCCCATGAAATAGGGTTTCGATTAAGTTCGGTATCTTGATTCTTACCGTTTGATCCCGTAATATCATTTGCAGTTTTTTGAGTTGGTGTAAGTGTGTTAAAAAAACCAACATACTGTCCTTGCGTCATTTCATATTTCATGGAATAAAACGCATTGAAGCCTTTAGGGAATTCTGCTGGAATAGGACCTAATTGATCTCCTGCATTTGGCGTTTCCGTAGTACTATAGTAAAGGTTACCAGAACCTTCAGCCACTGTAATATCATTTTCTGACTCTACTCTATATGGATTAGTGGTAATCGAAGAATAAAATTTACCAACTTCAGTACCCGGGCTTCCTAAAGAAAAAGGTCCTTCTGGTACATAAACCATTTCTATGGCAAATACTTGTAAATCGATAATGTCGTTAGGGTCAATAGAGCCATAATCCCAACGCAAACGCATATCTTGTAAATTAATATCGCCACTTCCATCGCTATCTCTATAAACAAAGGTACCAATACCATCGCTGGTTATGTCTATCGTACTACCCGAAGCAGCCACAAAATCTGTTTGTGCTAATTGGGCATGTTCCCAATCTCCGCTATTAACTCTATATTTTATAAACACCCAAGCGGCGTCCCAATTGGATGGACCAGCACTTAATCGCCAAGAGTTTTCCCAACTTAAATCGAATTCTACTTGAACCCAGTTTTGAGGCGAATTTAAATTTTCTAAAGAAATATTACTTACAGTAATATTGTTGGCACTTGTTAAGAAGCAAGCTAGCATTGCTAATGCTAAAGTGATTTTTGTTTTCATTTTTTTGAATTTTAATTGATTAATTTAATATTGGATTAATTCTAGTCTATATATCAATTAGTATTTGGGAGTTTTTTGAATTGTAATCTTGAATAGTTAGCCATACATATATGAGTATTTAGCTTTTTTGAACTAATATTATTCTGTTTTAATAAAAAGAGAAATAACTCCATGTTACTTTCATTATTTCCCTTTTTCCTCACTGATTAATAGCATCTTTATTTCTTCAATTTTAGTGTCTTAATTACTTTATTACTTAATGTGATGTTTAAAACATATTCTCTATTTTTTAAATGATCAGTACTAAAGTGATTTTTTTTATTTTCTTCTGAATTTGAATCAACATATTTATTCATAACTATTAGTATTTAAGGAGTTTACTGCAGATTATTGTGCAATATAAAAACTGAAATACAAAGTCGCATACTAATGAATAAATCGAGTATTTAAAGTAAATCCTAATGAACAGAACTTAAAACTAATTTTGTTGTAAAATAATTATTTTACTTATCGTTTTGTTTTCTGCTGATATTTTTAATAAATAAACTCCAGATTCTTGGTTCGTTAAATTAATTTCTTTGGTGTTTTTAAATGTCTTAACTTTTATACCCAAAACCGAAAAAACTTCAATAGTATCTATTTGATAATTGGTCTTTATGCTGAAGATTGCATTTGAAGGATTTGGATAAATTTCTACCATAGATACTAGTTCATTATCCGATATACTTAAAGTTGGTTGTGCTATATATTCTGTTGCCAAATCATCATCGATAAGCTTAAAAGTATTTAGAGAAGCATGCGTCCAAACACTTCCTTCACTATCTATAGCGAGAGATGCTGGTCTATAATGGTCTAAAGATGGCATTATAGAATTATAATCTTCAATAACAACGTTTTCTACTATTGGGTTGGCATCGGTTGGGTTTTCTATTGTGGCTATAGAAGCGACATCGTTATTAAGTAAATACGCTTTTCCATTAGTATCAACCACAACATCTAACAAATTATATATCTCAGAATAATCGATAGCTTTAAAATCGTAAAACACTCCAGCTTCTTGATAAATTGCTGCGGTATTGCCCAAAAACCAAACACCTCCATTTGGTGCAGCTACTATTTTACGTAAGTAACTCATACTACCAACTGATGATAAATCGTAAGTTGTAGATGTCAATGTAATGGTATCAAATTTTTTAATTTCTAACGCACCAGCTGTTGAATATTGCATAAACCAAGCATCTCCATTATCATCTACTGCAAAATAATAGGCTTGTTGGTACCAATCTTCTCCTAAATCATAAGAGGTTAAAAGCGCATCGTCTTTATAAACATCTATTTTTTTATTTGCATGATCAAATATCCAAACCTGATTTCCAACACGTTTTATATCAGTGGCTTGGTTAGCATTCTCTTGAATTGAAATAGCATTAGGGAAATCTATTTTTCTAATTTCACTAGGACTTCCGCCTTGTATAATCGCTTTGTTGTCATCATCTATAGCAGCAGACTGTGATAAATATTGTAAATCTATGGTTTGGAGCTTATCTTCACTATCTCTATAAAGTACTAAATTATCGTACCTATTAAACCACCAAACGCCTCCATTCTCGTCTGATAAATTTTTAGTAAAACGTCTATTCATTCTATAGGATAGGTTGCCTTCTTCATTATCGTTACGTCCAGACCACACATCATTATCGTTAATAATAACTTCATAATTAAAGTTTATACCGCTAGAATAGTCTCTTGTAGTATAATAGAACTTATTATTTCTGTAGTATATATTATCAGGAATATAAGTTACTGGTACACCTAAAGTTGTTAAGTCTTCTTTTGGTAGAAGAGTCCAAGTTGGAGAATCATTTTCAATGGTTAGTTTTACTAAACCATTGTAATTATAAGCAGCGGCCCAAATTAACCCATTATCGTCTAATGCTAGCGTGTTGAATTTAATATTTACGGCAGCATTATCTGGTCTTGGTAATTGGTATGTTGTATAGGTTTCTGTGGTAATATTAAATTTTACAATAGCACCA
The DNA here is from genome assembly GCF_009796805.1 of Algibacter sp. L1A34. Taxonomy (NCBI): domain Bacteria; kingdom Pseudomonadati; phylum Bacteroidota; class Flavobacteriia; order Flavobacteriales; family Flavobacteriaceae; genus Algibacter; species Algibacter sp. L1A34. Next base: position 2,997,137 of record NZ_CP047029.1, read on the forward strand.
TCGTAAGCTTCATTATTTGCAAGCCATAAATCATTATTAGCATCGATTTGTAAATCATTTATACGATCAAAAGGCAAACTTGGAGTTGTTGTAGTGTCATAATATGTTATAGGCGCTGAATTACCCAAATTTGAAACATTTAATTTATAAAGCCCATATGTATACTTACTAAAACCTCCTATGTAAATAAAATCATTATGATAAAGTAGTTTTGTTTTACCGAGTCCTATTGTGGTAGAACCTGTGCTTAGTCCTATTGTACCTAAATTTTTTATAAGTTTAAGTGTTTGGTTTGCATCATTATACATATAAAGATATGTTGTGCTTGTCTTCGTTGCAAATACCCAAGTTATATCTCTGTCTTCATCGTAAACCATTTGTTGAGGGTATCTATTATCTGGAAAATTAACAGATGTAAAGGTTTTTGTAAGGCGGTCGTAAACATTCAATACTGCACCAGCGTTATTACCTTGAATAATTATTTTGCCATTTGGCAAAACCAAACCTGTTTGTATAGTTGGCAAATACGTGCTTCCCCAAAGTGGCACAGCAATATGTGGTAAGTTGTCCCAAGTACCATCTGCCTTTCTAATAGAAATACCATAACCAGTGAGATAATATTCATCTTCATTAAAATGATTAGGAAACATTCGTAAAACACGTCTATCACTAAGTCCATAGCTTCGTTCTACAACGCCTAGATTGTTGTTTCTATCGCAAAAACTTAATTTTCCGGCTGCTTCAGGCATGGTATTGCCACATTCGTTAATGTAAAATGCGAGTTTTGTGCCAGTTGTAAAGGCTTCTGTTTTTGTTATTTGAGCACTTATTGTTATTGAAAAAATAAATGCTAATGAGAGTAATAATGTTTTCATAATAGTGCTTTTTTTATATATTAATTCGTGTTTGATTTAGAAGCTTCTAATTCGTATTCTTTTTTGGCTCCTTGTATTTTTTCATCTTCCATAACTCGCTCTAAATACCACTTTACATCTTTAGAAGTTTGAGAGCTTAATGTGAAAAGTATTTTTTTAGGGATGGTGTGCTTATTATTTTCGCCATATTGTTGAAGTTCTAGAACACTACTTTTTACAAGATTCCATCCTTTTTTAAACTGAATATCTGCACTTCTTTCAATTTCACGATCATCATAATAAGAGTATCCTCGTATACATTTTTCTTTATAACTAAAAGCTCTGTCTACATAAATCCAATAATACCTATTACCTATATTTTCGTCGAAATTTTCTTTTATTAACATTTCCTCATCAGAAACGATAGATACATAAGCTACAAAAGCATCATATTTTTTTACGTACATTGGTGGATATAACTGCGAATAAACATCATCGTAAGGTGTTTTAAAAAGGGGTTTTCCAGTCATATCCACCTCTCCTTTATCCTTACATATTAGCATATTGAATTGGCTTTCAAAATGAGAATTCATATGATTTTTACCTAGGGCTTTTATATCATATTCTGGCAAATTCAAATGAACAATGCCCTTTTCATCAATCTTACCTAGTACAATTTCATCTCCACTGTTTTGCCATTGAACAAGTTCAAAACCACCTTTGGCATAATCTAATTCCCCTTTAAATTGGTTTTCTATTTTAGGTAATGAAGCTTTAGTTTGCGATTGTTGTGTCTTGCACGAAAGAAATAGCGCAGAAACAATTAATAAAAGTGTATAAATTTTAGTTGTCATAATTACAGTTTTTGAGCTTTAAACTTTCCTTCGGTAATCACTTTTGTAGAATCATCTGCTGGATTAAATCCTGTAAACGAAAAAGTTCCTTTTACATAAGAATTAGTGTTTTCTGTAATGGTAATTGTGCCAGAACCTCCATCTTCGGTTGCTGCCCATACAGCATAAGGATTAATCACTTGATAAAACAGTACATAATCTTCTGATATCGTTGCAGAAAATGTTCCAGTAGAAACAGGACTTTCTAATGAAAAACCAAAGGAAGACTCTTCACCAACACCTCTGATGAAATAAATATCCGTGTTATCTTGAAAAGCACTAATTGTTACATAATCTGTTGAAAAATTAACACCATCTACTTTAGCTGTTAAATAATAATCGCTTTGGTCTGCGTTAGAATCATCATCACTAGAGCAGCTTGTTAATGATGCTGTTAGTAATATTAAAATGACTACAGTTTTTGAGAATAATATCTTTAATGTTTTGCTCTCATTATCTCTATTGATTTTTTTGAGTTCGTAATTTTTCTTTGAATAGTTCATAATTTTGGGTTTTTAATTTTTAATTTCAGAATTTAGATCCATAAACTCATAGTCACTAACTACAATAGTTTTTGGCGATTTCTCTAAGGCGACACATGTCATTTTTGCGCTATATTTCTTTTTCTTTTTATGAGTCATATCCATTTCCATAACGATACTGTTCTCTGCTTTTTCCATCCATTTCGGATTAAAGCCTTTTTGTGTAGTTTTCAAATGATTTCCATATACCTGATTAAAACTAACAGGAGAATCCATAGCCATATACATGGTCATTTCTAATTCATCGTTTTCTACTTTGAAACCTTGACATTCATAACCCAATATCGTTTTATTTCCAATTTCTATAAATGTATATTCATCTATATTTGTTTCTTCTTGTTCAGCTACATCTTCAATATCTATAGTTGGATTCTTAAGAAGCGTACCAGATTTAACATCCTCTGTTTCCATAAAAATTGCCATGATACCTAGTTCTTTGTCAAACACCATAAACATGCCGTTTGCAATAGGGTTATCTTCCACTTCTGGCTGAGACCCAAAATACTTGGAACTAGGTTTTAGGTAATAGGTCATATTTACATTGCCTTTTTTATGTTGCATCTGCATGGTGTATTTCCACTCAAAATCATAGCTTTCTGGTAAAATAGATGGATCTGCCTGAGCACCTTCAAAATCAATATCGAATATCTTATCCATACCTTTTCCTGTCATTTCAGCTGCTTTATTCGATGTTTTTCTTACAATAACTTCTTCAACAGCTTGCCCTGCTTTTTCAGTTAATTTTTTCCAAAACTGAGCGTGGCTTGTATGGCAGATAAATAAAAATACGATGGTAAGTAATAATGGTTTTAGAGTTTTCATGATCGTTGTTTTTAGTTTTGGTTGCTAACGCGTTTATTTTTTAGTGTCTTAATTCGAAAAAGGCAAACATGCGTATGCATCTTTTTATATATAACTACTGCATGCTTTTAAGTTTTAGTTATGGTAATTGTTTTAATAATTTTTCCTTTAGAAAAAATATTCAAGACATAACTTCCATCTTTTAAATAATCTATATGTAAATTAATTTCTGGTTTTGAAGACAATAGTTCTCCATCAAATATGAGCTTGTCTTTGTCAAACATATTATTTAACAATTAATTTGATGTAAAACTATAGTAAGGTGGCTAGAAGGCTTATAAACTATGTAACAAAGTGTTTAAACTATGTAACAAACGCTATTTTATATAGTTGGCTGGAGAAACATTATAAGCGTCCTTAAAACATTTACTGAAGTAAGAAACAGAGTTAAAACCTACGCTGTAAGCAATTTCACTTATAGTAAGTTGCGATGCTTTTAATAATGGAAGCGATGCTTTTAAACGTTGGCTTTTTATAAATTCTGAAGTGGTTAAACCTGTTAATGCTTTTAATTTTCGGTGCAGTTGCATTCTACTCATTAACATATTTTTGCTTAAAAGCTCTGAATTAAAATCGGTATTCGTAATGTTTTTATTTAAAACTTCTTTTAGTTTTTTTAGAAATTGTTGGTCTACAGAAGTGGTTTTAATATCGCTTAGATTAAAAGAATTGCTATAACGTTGTTGTAGTTGTTGACGTAATTCAATTAATTTTTCAACACGTATTTTAAGTTTATTATTATTAAATGGTTTTGTAATATAATCGTCGGCTCCAGTTTTTAAGCCAATAATTTCATTTTTATCGCCACTTTTGGCAGTAAGTAGAATAATAGGGATATGGCTTGTACGTTCGTCTAATTTTAGGGTATTGCAAAGTTCAATACCACTAATTCTTGGCATCATAATATCGCTAATAATGATGTCCGGTATGTATTTTAAAGCATTTGCAATGCCTTGTTCACCATCTGTAGCTTTTTTTATCGTATAATCCTGTTCGAAAATAGAGCTTATAAATTGCCTAATATCCTCGTCATCTTCAACAATAAGTAGTAATGGTTTATTTTTATTATTTTTTGTTTTTGAAATTGGTTCTATGGTATTTGGACTATTTTGGATAACAGGATTCTCTACTGTTTGAAGTTCAATAATTTCTGATGAATTATAAAACGAACGTTCTATGGGTAGTGTTACAGTAAACTGAATTTCATCATCATTCATGGTATGCGCGATGATGTTTCCATGAGACAATGTCACTAATTCTTTAACGAGTGATAAACCAATACCAACACCATCTGCAGTTTTGTTATTTTGATAATACCGAGTGAATAATTTATTTAGTTCTTCTTCTGGTACTGTATTTCCATTATTGATTACCGAAATAATAATTTGACCATTTTGTACAATAGCTTCAAAATGAATCTTTCCATTTTTTGGTGTATATTTTACCGCATTGGATAATAAATTGATTATAATTTTTTCAATGACATCTTTATCAAACCAGGCATCATTAATGGTTTTCATTTGATGTGTAAATACAATGTTTTTTTCTTTAGTTTTAAATTGAAAAGCAGCAATAAGTTGCTTAAGCAATACGGTTAAATTTCCTTTAGAAACTGATAAATTTAAATTTCCTGTTTCAAGTTTTGACAAATCCAGTAATTGATCAACAAGATTTAAAAGGCGTTGCGAATTGCGTTGAACAAGTGTTAACTCTTTTTTATCTTTATTTGAAAGTTTAGGGTTGCTTAATTGGTTTTCAATGGGGCCTGAAATTAAAGTGAGTGGCGTTCGAAATTCATGAGATAGATTTGTATATAATCGTGTTTTAAATTCATTAAGTTTCTTTAAGCGTTTGGTTTCTTCATGTTCAAATTTCAATTTCATTTTCATGTACCAACGCCATTTTAAATAATAATATATGGCATAAGATAGAAGTGCAAACAAAAATATATAAATGCAAATGGCAAGTGTACTCAAGTACCAGGGTTGTTTTATTGTAAATGTATAGGTCGCAGGCGTTTCATTCCAAACACGATCGTAACTACATGAAATAACTTTAAAAGTATAGGTGTTGGGTGGTAAATTTGTATAATGTGCTATGTTGTTATTTCCAGACTCAATCCAATCAACATCATGGTTTATCAATTGATACTTAAATAAATTACGTGCTGGTTGTGAAAAGTGAAGACTTGAAAAAGTAAATGTTACGGTATTTTCATGATCTTGTAATTTCGAATTTTTAATTAATGGACGCACTTTCGAGAAGACTTCAAATTTAGAGATAATGGTTTTTGGTTTTATGGTATTGTAAGTAAGGTTTTCTGGATGAAACCAATTAATGCCTTCTAAACCTCCAAAAAACAAATTACCTTTCTTATCTTTAAAATAAGCTCCTGTATTGAATTCACTACTCTGAAGACCATCAAAAACACTGAAATTCTCAAAACTTTTAGCATTTTCCGAAGCATTAAAACAACTCAATCCGTTATTAGTACTTAACCAAAGTTTACCTTTATTATCTGGTAAGATACCATAAACAACATCGTTTGGAAGTCCGTCTTTTTCAGTATAGGTTTTAGTGGTGTTTTTGGTAATATCATATTCCTTTAATCCAGCACCATTGGTTCCAATCCATAGAAAATTATTATAAGCGTAAAGCGATTTAATTTTCTGGTCTATACCATTAAGTTTGGTAATTTTATTTGTGGTTGTATTCAATTTAAAAACACCGTTATTATCTGTTCCTATCCAAATAATTCCGTTATCTGATTTTACTAAGGTTTTTATATTATTAGAAGTTAGAGCCGAATTCTCCCTATTGTATTCTTTTATAATGCCTTTGTTTTTGTCGAATAATATAATGCCATGGAGTTCTGTGCATAACCATTTTTGGGTTGGAGATTCATTTATAATCTGCCAGATTGTAAAGTTTTCTAACTCTGAATATGATTTCAAATTCCCTGAAGCATCCATAGTATTGAGTCCATGTGCTTGATGGCCAATCCATAATTCGTTGTAGTTGGAGTTAAGACTAACAATTCTGTTACTAGAGAGTTTAGAATTATCAGACGTAAAGGTTCTGTAAGTTTCTGCTCTTATATCAAAATAGGTTAAACCTTTACCAGAGGTGCCAATCCAAAGGTTTTCATTAACATCCGTAGTTATACTTCTTACCATATCTACATTAACACTTTTTGGAACTTGATTGTTTGTTAATATATTGAATTTTATTAAATGCTCGTCATAATAACTAGCCCCTGTACCATCAGAACCAAACCAGATTATCCCAGTTTTATCTTCATATAGTGATAAGATATCATTATAATGAATAGCAAACGGGTTATTTTTGTTAGCCTTAAAATTGGTTACTTTATTGGTTTTGTTGTTTATTAAATACACCCCATTGCCATAAGTTGCAATCCAGAGTCTACCTTTTTTATCTACTAATAAATCTTCTATATTTAAATTTTCGGGCAGATTTGTATTATTGTATTTTTTGAATTCGTTACTATTTAGTGGTTTAAAAAACAAGCCTTTGCCATAGGTTCCTAACCAGGCATCACCGTTCGTGGTTTTCTCTAGAACGCTAAAACTAGTGTTGGATGATTCGTTTATTTTTTCATATGAATTATTGCTATTGATTTTATAGATATTATTAGCAGCTGCAACAATCAAATCATTTTCTATTTCAATATAATCGTAAATTGTTCTAAATCTATCGTCATGTTTTAAAATTTGAATGGTATCATTAGTTTCGGCATCAATTTTTAACAATCCGTTGTCATATAGGCCTATATACATATTTAAATTTTTATCCTGAAAAATGGAACTAGCTGCATGTGGCAATTTAATATGCTTAAAGTTGTCTGTTTTATTTTGATATAACTCAAGCTTTCCCGAGTGAGTAATAATCCAAAGTTTATTTTGTTTATCTATATATACCTTTCCAAGTTTGCTAAATGTGTTTCTTGTAATATCTTCAAACTGTTTTTCATAATGGATAAAATGTCTGCCATCATATTTGTTTAAGCCGTCTTGGGTTGCAAACCATAAATAACCAATACTATCTTGAGCGATACTAATAACGCTGTTTTGTGAAAGTCCATCACGTATAGATAATGTGCTAAAAGCAAATTGTTTTGGTATGGTAAGGTCTGTTTTAATTTCTTTTTGACCGTGCATTGAGCAAGTCCAAAATAGTAAACTAAAAAGAAAAGATATGCACTTGTTTTTAGTGAACATTAATGCCATAATTCATATTGGCTTGAGGGATTTTCTTAATAAGGCTATTGCTAAGGTAATACTTTTTTGTTTTTTATAATTAAATTGTTGGTAATCTGTTTATTGCGAATAAAATATTTTAATTTACTAGATTTAAATGTATGGCCTTAGATGTGTTATACTAAATTTGAACTCTTATAATTGCAGTGCTAGGCACGCCTTGTTCAGTATAAAGAATTTTCTTGTGATAACACTAATTTATTAGGCTTTGTTTTTTTAGAAATGGAGATTGCGGTTTTATAAGCTCGTTTTGGTTAAATGTATTATTTTTCTGATATATTTATGGAAGAAAACGAAAAATTGATTATTAAGAAATACAAGTAATTGTTGCTAATAAACTAATCGACAATTTAAGTTTAGCAATAGATTTGTAAACATGTTTTCGGGAGTAATAATAGCTATCTCTTTTTTTAGTGTTCCATGAAATATTTAGAGTGTTATTAGTTGTAATTAAGTGCTATAGGTTAAATATAGGCTGAAAGTTTAATAAGAAGTAAATTCATATAGAGGATAGCGCTGTTTTAAACTTTTATTAAAAATTCGCATTATTGCAATTAAGATATTATCAAATTCGTAAAAAGTTTTTGATATATTTTTGTTTTGTTAATAATTTGTGATTTGGCAGAAATTGTTACAAATCTGCTATACTTTAACTCCTTTCATATGGAAAAGGGGCCATTTTCAAAGTCAATTTTTGTATATTCGCAACGCAAAAATGGTATCCTTATTTTTATACACCATTTTTTAGATATAATAACTCACAAAAAATCACACGAATGTCTAAAATTATTTACACGAAAACGGACGAAGCTCCGGCTTTAGCAACACGTTCTTTTTTACCTATTGTTCAAACTTTTGTAAAATCGGCGGGAATTAAAATGGAAACGAAAGATATTTCGTTAGCTGCAAGGATTTTAGCTGTTTTTCATGATTTTTTGAATGAAAACCAAAAGGTTTCGGACGATTTAGCTTTTTTGGGAGAATTGGTAAAACAACCTGAAGCAAACATTATTAAATTACCAAATATTAGTGCATCTCTAACTCAATTAAAATCTGCTATTTCAGAACTGCAAAGTAAAGGTTTTGCTATTCCGAGTTATACAGATGAGCCTAAAACTGACGCGGAAAAAGAAATTAAATCGCGTTATGATAAAATTAAAGGTAGTGCGGTAAACCCTGTTTTACGTGAAGGAAATAGTGATCGTCGTGCTCCAAAAGCAGTGAAAAATTACGCGAGAAACAATCCACATTCAATGGGAGCGTGGTCTAGTGATTCTAAAACTCACGTGGCAACTATGAGTTCTGGAGATTTTGCTAATAACGAAAAATCGATAACACTTCCAGAAGAAACGAGTATAAAAATAGAACATACTGACACTAACGGTAATGTTACCGTTTTAAAAGATAGTTTCAAAATATTAAAAGGTGAAATTATTGATGCTACTGTTTTGAGTAAAAAGGCATTAATTAAGTTTTTTGAAATTGAATTTGCTGATGCTAAAGCAAAAGGTGTATTATTATCGTTACATATGAAAGCTACGATGATGAAAGTGAGTGATCCTATCATCTTCGGTCATGCAGTACGTGTATATTTAAAAGATGTATTTGAAAAATATGGAGAGGTTTTTGATGAAATTGGTGTTGATGTAAATAACGGATATGGTAATTTAGTTGAAAATTTAAAAGTATTGCCAGAAGCAAAACAAACCGAAATTAAAGCTGCTATCGATGCTGCTTTTACAAATGGAGCAAATTTAGCGATGGTAAATAGTGATAAAGGAATTACAAATTTGCATGTGCCAAGTGATGTTATTATCGATGCATCTATGCCTGCGATGATTCGTACTTCTGGGCAAATGTATAATGCTGCAGGAAAACTTCAGGATACTAAAGCCGTAATTCCAGATAGTAGTTATGCAGGTATTTATACAGCAACTATCGATTTTTGTAAAAAACATGGAGCTTTCGATCCAACTACAATGGGTACGGTACCAAATGTTGGTTTAATGGCTCAAAAAGCTGAAGAATACGGTTCTCACGATAAAACTTTTGAAATACCATCAAATGGTGTAGTAAAAGTTGTTGATGCATCTGGAGCTACTTTATTGGAGCATAATGTAGAAGCCGGTGATATTTGGAGAATGTGTCAAGCTAAAGATGCACCAATTCAAGACTGGGTTAAACTTGCTGTAACTCGTGCTAGAGCTTCGGAAACACCAGCTGTTTTTTGGTTAGACCAAAATAGAGCACACGATGCTGAGCTTATTAAAAAAGTAAATACATATTTAAAAGATTACGATACTACAGGTTTAGATTTAAGAATTTTATCTCCAATTGATGCTACGCTTTTTACTTGCGAACGTTTAAAAGAAGGTAAAGACACAATTTCTGTCTCAGGAAATGTATTACGTGATTATTTAACAGATTTATTCCCAATTTTAGAAGTGGGAACTAGTGCTAAAATGTTATCTATTGTTCCTTTAATGAATGGTGGTGGTTTATTTGAAACGGGAGCGGGTGGTTCTGCTCCAAAACATGTGCAACAATTATTAGAAGAAAATCACTTACGTTGGGATTCTTTAGGTGAATTTTTGGCACTTGCTGTATCATTAGATCATTTTAGTTTAGCAAATAATAATCCTAAAGCGAAAATTTTGGGTGAAACGCTAGATAACGCTACCGATAAATTATTAGAAAACAGAAAAGGACCTTCTAGAAAAGTTGGAGAGTTGGATAATAGAGGAAGTCATTTTTACTTAGCGATGTATTGGGCACAAGAATTGGCAAACCAAACCGAAGATCAAGCTTTAAAAGCTGAGTTTACTCCAATTGCTAAGCAATTAGCGGATAATGAAAGTGTTATTGTTAAAGAACTTATCGATATACAAGGTTCTCCAGTAGATCTAGGTGGTTACTATGAGCCAAACGAAGATTTAATAAATAATGCAATGAGACCTAGTAAAACATTTAATAGTATTTTGAATTAAGAATACACTAAAACGTTTTTATATTATAAAAAAAGCATCCGTTTGGGTGTTTTTTTTTATGATTTAAAGTTTTTATTCTTGTATAAAATATTTACTATTCCATTATAAATAGATTAGAGTTCATTGCGTTTTCTAAAGGTATCATTATATCTTTTAATTAATAATTTATACTGCGGAAGCCTATTTCACTAACATAATTTGAAATATTTTCATAATAATCTCTTTTAAGCATTATGGCTTCCTCATCCTTTGGATGATGGTTTAGATAAATTTCAATATCTTTTAAAAAGTAAGAATCTTTGTTTTTTAAATGAACTAAAGCTCTATTCTTTAGAATTTCAGATGTTTCACCTTCTAAACTAATCGCCTTATTAAAGTTTTCTAAAGCATCATCTAAAAAGTTTAAATTATATAAGGCTATACCTTTTGTTTTAAAAGCTATAGATAGTGTATCTGTGACCTGAATGGCTAAATTACAATGAGCTATAGATGCTTTGTAGTTTTGTATATCATTAAATGAATTTGCCTTTTTTATATAGTAATTGTAAACCCTAATCTGTTCTTGTTGGGTAAAATTTGAACCACAATTAAATAATAAAAAAAGCACAACATAAAGGGTGATTTTTTTATATAACTCCATCGCTATCTCTTTTTATTTGGTTGAAGTACAAATAAAAAAAGCAACTAGACAATGCGTGTCCAATATAAAAAGAATATTTATATTTAAATATCAGGGTAGTAGCGTTGTAAAATAAATTTATGCTGTTCGACTATGGTTTCAATTAACCATTGCGGTTCTATAACTTTTACCCATAAATTAAATTTGAACAGCTCGATGAGAAACTCATAATTTGGTTTTAAGGTAACCGAAATTTCACCGAATATATTCTTGTCTGTATAATCTAAAATAACTGTATTCATTTTAACAGGACGACTAATAATAGTTTGAGAATGATGCAAAGGTTTTGATTCTAAATATTTGAAGTGATGATTGGCAACTTTGATACGTATTGTTTCTGTTTTAATATCATTTTTTAAAATACCAAAAGCATCTTTAAAATAAATTAACTCATCAAAATAATAAGGATCTTCTACTAAATGATCTGTAATTAAAATGTTAGAAATGCGTTTGTCTAAGCACAATACTTTTACGCCAATATCTTCATTATAAACTAATAAATACCACGCTTTGTTTGCTTCTTTTATATGCAAAGGCTGAACTGTGGCCTGTTTTATTTCAGAAAAATGGTCGTCGTCATACCAGCCTTCATAGTTTATTTTAATATAAACTTTTCTTGCTATAGCTTTAACCAATCCTAAAATGTTGATTTTCGTATTTAATGATGATTCTTCGGTTGTGATATAAGGAGACCATTGGCGCTCTTTATGGCTGGCTAAAAACAATTCCATTTTATCAAAAACGGTGCGGTGTGTTTTTGTAATAACAGATTGGTTTACCATATAATGGCCTTTGTGCCTTATATGTTCAATTTCTACACCAAAAAAGGATTCAATATCTTTTACATCTCGGCTAATTGTTTTCTCATTGCTAACCAATAAGCCTTGATATAGTTTATCACCGTCGTGATAATCTAAATATAATGTTTCTAATGTATTGATTATCTCTTGTCTAGACTTACAATTGTTAATAGAGGTTTTGGTTAAAATTTCATAAATATGAAATTTTCTTATAAAATCAGGTGTCATCAGTAGGGTTTGAAGTTCTAATGTAATAAAATTTGTTGAAAATTTACGATATAGTTCTACTTTAGCACAAAAGTGGTAATTGAGTTTATTCAGTAAAAAAGATTTCACGAATGCTAAGTGGTATATTTTAGAAAAAGTATGTCAATTAATGATAGGCATTTATATTACGCCTAAAATTTTTAATAGTCTAGGTGCTTTTAATTCTGGAGAATTAGAAATATCTAAAGCTATTGTTGGTGTGCTAGCACCATTTTTCTTTTTAGGATTATCGGCTATTTGTATTAGGGAATTAGTCTTTAAACCAAAATTAAAAAATTATATCCTGGGTACAACGTTAGTGCTTCGTTTGGCGAGTTTTTTAATATTGTCGCTTTGCTTATTAATCTATACCTATTTTACAAATACTACCGAAATTACTTTTATTGTTTTAATTCTTGCTTTTAGTTATTTGTTTAGAATTAGTGATGTTGTAGAGTGTTTTTTTGTAGCTACTAAAGAATATAAATACGTTTTTTTCTGTAAAATTATAACATTAGTAATAGTCTTAATTGTTCAATATTACGGAGTAGAGAATAACCTTGGTGCTTTTTATTTTGCGAGTATTTTGTTTTTTGAATTCGCCATACAAACTATTATATATTTGGTTATTATAAGGTATTCAAAACAATTAGATCTGTCGAAATTAAAATGGTCTTTTGCAATAGCAAAGGATTTATTAAAATCTGCTTTTCCATTATTACTTACTAATTTTATTATTGTTTTTTATTTAGCAATTGACGATTTTTTTATCAATAATTATCTCGGTAATGCAGCTAATGGTGTGTTTTCTGTAGTAGGCTTTTTAGTGATTTTCATTACCTGGAATATTGGCGCAGCTTTTATTTATGGTTTGTATCCTGCTTTGGCGGAATGCTATTTGATAGATAAGAAGTTATATGCTAGTCGATTAAAATTTATGATTATAGTGGTAATGATTTTTGGAGTTTCCATTGGTTTATTTTATACTTTTTTTGGCGACTATATTATATCTACACAATATGATAAAAGCTTTAGTACAGCCAAACTTCCTTTGCAAATTTTTGGATGGGCACCTCTATTTATTTTTATGGGTATGCTATTTGAAAAGCATTTGGTAAATCAAAATCAATTAGATCGTAATGTATATCGTTTTATTTTAGGGTGTTGCGTAAATGCTCTATTTTGCTTTTTACTTATCCCTAAATATAAACTCGTTGGTGCAGCTTTTGCTGTTTTATTAAGTCATTTTATAACCAACATCGTATTTGTTTTTTTATACAAATCTTATAGAAACAATATATGGGCTCTTTTATTTAGTAAAACGAAATAATGTTTGTAAATGATTATTAATTAGGTGCTTTTTCTTTATTTTTATAAAAAATTCCCCTAATGAAAATTCTTTTCTTGTGGCTAATAATAGCTTTTTCTTTTTTTAGCGTTTCCTTAAATGCACAAAATAAATTTACTATAAGCGGTACTATTTCAGAAGAAAGTAGTAATGAAACCTTAATTGGTGTTAATATTATTTTCCCAGAAGTTCAATCGGGAACCACAACTAATGAGTATGGTTTTTATTCCATAACATTACCCGAAGGTACTTATAAAATGGTGGTAAGCTATTTGGGGTTTAATACGGTTGTTGAAACAATTACACTCAGCAATGATCTCTCTAAAAATTATAGTTTATCCGACACTTTAGAAAATTTAGATGAAATCGTGATTACCGAAAATATTGAAAAACTTAATATTAAAGCTCCTCAAATGAGTGTAAATAAGTTAAGTTCCACCACTATAAAAGAAATACCAGTAGTGCTTGGTGAAGCCGATATTATTAAAGCCATTACCTTGCTTCCAGGCGTTACAACCGCTGGAGAAGCAGCTTCTGGATTTAACGTTCGTGGTGGTGCGGCAGATCAAAATTTGATACTTTTAGATGAAGCTACCATTTATAATTCCTCACATTTATTTGGTTTTTTCTCGGTATTTAATCCAGATGCTATCAAAGATTTAAAATTGTATAAGGGTGGTATTCCTGCTAGATATGGCGGTCGCGTATCATCTGTTTTAGATATTTATCAAAAAGAGGGAAATAGTAAAGAATTTCATGCCAATGGAGGTATCGGTATCGTATCGAGTAGATTGTTGCTTGAAGGTCCTCTAAAAAAAGATAAAGGCTCGTTTTTATTAGGAGGAAGATCTAGTTATGCACATTTATTTTTACCACTTTTCGATTTGGATAATAAGGCCTATTTCTACGATTTAAATACAAAACTGAGTTATAAATTAAATGATAATAACAATATCTATTTTTCTGGGTATTTTGGTCGTGACGTGTTTAGTATAGCCGATACTTTTGAAAATACGTATGGAAATACAGTATTAAATTTTAGATGGAATCATTTATTCTCCGATAAGATATTTTCAAACTTGTCATTAATTTATTCCGACTATTATTATGGTCTAAAATTAAATTTTGTTGAATTCGACTGGCATTCTGGCATTCAAAATTTCAACTTAAAATACGATTTTAAACATTATTTAACCAATAAAATAAAATTACAATATGGTTTAAATAGCATTTATTACGCTTTTAACCCTGGTGATATTAAGCCAACAGGAGAGACCTCCGGTATCAATCCATTTACATTAACTCAAAAATATGCCTTTGAGAATGCTATATATCTTGATGCTGAACATAAGGTGTCAGATAAGTTATCATTGTCTTATGGACTGCGTTTAAGTACTTTCCATCGCTTAGGACAAGATGAATTAAACGTTTACGAAAATGATCAAGCCGTTATTTTTAACGAAGATTTTCAAATTTACGAAAAAGCAAAACCTATAGGCACAGAAAATTATGACAGAAGTGATGTCATTAAAAGTTTTATTAATTTAGAGCCTCGCGCTTCAGTAGCTTATCAGCTCAATTCCATATCTTCCGTAAAGGCAAGTTATAATAGAATGAGCCAGTATCTTCATCTACTTTCAAACACTAATTCTCCTACACCTTTAGATGTTTGGACACCTAGTGGGAAATATATTAAGCCGCAATTACTAGATCAGTTTGCGATAGGATATTTCAAAGATTTTAATGAAAGTAAATATTCTTTAGAAATAGAAAGTTTTTATAAAACCATAAAAAACCGAATAGATTATATTGATGGAGCCAATTTAGTGGCCAATAAAGCCATTGAGCAAGTGGTTTTAAACGGAAAAGGTAGAGCTTATGGGTTAGAAGTTTTATTCAGAAAAAATGAGGGACGTTTTAAAGGATGGTTGGCTTACACGCTTTCAAAATCCGAACAACAAACTAAAGGAAGAACGGCGAGCGAAATAGGAATTAATAATGGAGATTGGTACAATACTCCTTATGATAAAACTCACGATATTTCGTTAACTGGAAGCTACGATTTAAATGAAAAATGGAAATTAAATGCTAATTTTTTGTTTCAAACAGGTCAGCCGGCAACCTTTCCAAATGGTCAATATCAATATAATGGAGTTACAATACCTAGTTATAGTAGTAGAAACGCCGATAGATTACCTGTTTACAATCGTTTAGATTTATCTGCAACTTATACATCTAAGCCAGAAAAAAAATCAGGATTACAAAGCTATTGGGTTTTTGGGGTTTATAACGCTTATAATCGTAAGAATGCAGCGTCCATTTCTTTTAGTTCTAATAAAGATACTGGAGCTAACGAAGCTAGTAGATTGGCTATTTTTGGTGTTATTCCTTCGGTTTCATATAATTTCAAATTTTAATATCATGAAAAATTTTATATATATATTATTGATAAGTTTAAGTTTTACAGCTTGTGAAGATGTTATCGATTTAGAATTAAATACTGCCGAACCGCGATTAGTTATCGATGCATCGCTAAATTGGTTTAAAGGTACGGAAGGAAAAAATCAGTTTATAAAACTGTCGTTAAGTGCACCTTTTTATGATAATGAAGTGCCACCCGCTAATAATGCGATTGTAACAGTTGTGGATACAAATAATAATACTTTCAATTTTGTTGAAGATGGAGATACTGGAATCTACAGAAACAATACGTTTATCCCTGAGATAGATGGAGTTTATAATTTGACCATTAATTATAAAGATGAAATTTATACAGGTACCGAGCAATTGACGGGAGTTGCTAGTATTGATCGTGTAGAACAAAAAAATGACGGTGGTTTTAGTGGAGAAGAAATAGAAATAAAAGCATACTATACCGATCCTGAAGGTATCGAAAATTATTACTTATTTGAAGTTGAAAAGTTGTCGGATAACGATGTGAGCTTAGAAGTTTACGATGATGAATTTACGGATGGTAATGAGATTTTTGCATTTTACTCTGATGAAGATTTAGAAGCTGGAGATGAACTAACCATTTATGGTAGTGGAATCTCTGAGCGATTTTACGAATTTATGGTTATTTTATTGCAGCAAACAGATGAGGAAGGTGGCGATCCTTTTGAAACACAACCCGCTACGGTTCGAGGTAATTGTGTAAATATAACGAACCCCGAAAATTATCCATTTGGGTATTTTAGAGCTTCAGAAGTTTCTATTTTTAATTATATAGTCAAATTAAAGGGGGTTTGATACTTATTTCTGGTTTTGAGGTTAATCTCTTAGAAATCAAAAAAGATTTGGTTATTTAAATTCTCTTGAAAATTTCTGGCAAGATTATTACATATTAAGGCAACTTACGCTCTATGACTTTATAAATGATAAAAAGATAGAAGTTGAAGATATTCTTTATGATTAAAACCTGAATAATTCATATTTTTGGAATATGGTGAATTTCACAAAAACTACAGAGCAAGATTCTAAATATAATCATCTGGAAAAGATGAGTGTTTCTGAATTATTAAGTAATATTAATAATGAAGATAAAAGTGTACCATTAGCGGTTGAAAAAGCGCTACCACAAATAGAGAAGTTAGTTGAACAAATTGTTGCTAAGTTAAAAGAAGGCGGACGCTTATTTTATATGGGAGCAGGAACTAGTGGACGCCTAGGTATTTTAGACGCTTCGGAATGTCCACCAACATTTGGTGTATCTCCAGATATTGTAATTGGTATTATTGCTGGTGGCGATCGCGCTATTAGAAACGCTGTAGAATTTGCTGAAGATTCTATAAACCAAGGTTGGGAAGATTTAAAGGAATATAATATTTCTGATAAAGATGTCGTAGTTGGTATCGCGGCTTCTGGTACAACACCTTATGTTATTTCAGCTTTAGAGCAATGCAATAAAAATAATATTATTACAGGATGTATTTCTTGTAATAAAGATAGCCCTTTATCTTTAACGGCGCAGTTCCCTGTAGAACCTGTTGTTGGACCAGAATTTGTAACAGGAAGCTCTAGAATGAAAGCAGGAACAGCTCAAAAATTAGTGCTTAATATGATAACCACATCCACTATGATCCAGTTGGGACATATAAAAGGAAATAAGATGGTGGATATGCAACTAAGTAATAATAAACTTTTTGATCGTGGGGCTAAAATGATAATGGCCGAACTTAGTATTCCTAGAGAGGAAGCCGAAGATTTACTTAAAACTTATAAAAACGTGCGATTAGCAATAAAAAATCATAACAATGGATAATAATAGAACAGATAAAGTACAACTATTTAAAGGTGTTAAAACCATGATTTTTGCAGTATTAACACTTTTTATGGGGCCAATAATTTTGAGTATGGCTCTTAGTCAACCAGAAAACTCGCTATATATTCCTCTTTTAATTATTGGAATATTGATTTGTGCTTTTGCGGTATTTTTAATATTTAAAGGTATCCGAACTATTATGGATAGTATGTTTAAGAAGTAGTGGCTAATTATTGAATTAACATTTGTTTGAAACTGTTTTTGGAGTCGTTGGATTGTATCCAAAATCACCATCTTCAAACTGAATTTCTAAACGATCTAAAATATAGCTAATTATCGCATAATGATGAATAGTATGGCTATTGGCTTGAGATAATAGAGCACCAAAAGTATAGGCGATTTCGGCTTTACCCAAGCCCAAATCGTCAATGACTACAATTTTTGTATCCGCATTAAAATCTAAAGATTTTAATTTCTCCATAGTAATATTCAAATAATTACTAGCTGAATTACATTGCGTTTCTACATCTAGATTTCTACAACGTGCGGTTAAGTCAATTATATTGTCTTCATTCTTATTAAAAATACAATCGTAAAAATCTAAAATATGCCTAACATGGCTACCAATGCTGGAGTAGTATGGAGAAACAGAAGCATTGCATAAATCATCATCCGATAATTTATTTAAAAGTAGGTCTGCTTTCTGTAGCGTTTTTAAGCTCGATTCGATAATTATATTCATGGGCACTAAAATAAATAATTTGAGAATGAAATGAGTAGCTGTTAGTCTTTATTCAGGAACTTCCTTACAAAAGTAAGTTATTAAAGTAAAACTAAGTTTCATTTAAAACCTTTAATACCAAGCGTAGTTCATCATAACTATATTTTTTATCCACTTGCTGCTTTAAATCCGTTACGGTTTCAAAGGTTTTTTTAGGAATAATTTCTTTCAGCTCGTTATAATGATCTAAAGGTATTAAATCACTAATTTTTATTTCACCCGAATCAATAAAATTCGATAAATGTCTAAAAATAGTGTTTGTAGTTAAATCACGTTCCTTAGCAATTTCAAAAATAGTTTTCCCTGCCTTATGTAATTCTAATGATACTTTTTTCGTGTCAACTTTTGGTTTTTTAGGTTTTTCTACAGCCTTTTCTTCGGTAAAATCAATTTTATCGACATTGGTATCAATATCATTTTCATCACAATACCCTTTAATAACTTTTAAAATTTCGGTGCCATATTTTTCTACACGTGTTTTTCCCATGCCATTTACTTCAAGCAGTTCTGCTTTACTTAAAGGTAAGGTTTCGCACATTTCGTAAAGTGTTTTTTGATTGAAAACTTGATAATGAATTAAATCGTTTTTCTCGGCAATCTCATTTCTAAGCACACGGAGTAATTCAAATAATTCTACATTAGCTGTTCCATCAATAACCGTTTTTCTTGCTTTTTTAGGTTTGTCTTTAGCTAAAAACTTTGATTTAGCTCGTAACTCTAAAAGTTTTTTAGCAGAAAACCCATCTGTTAAACCATTAAAAAATAAAATCTTGGCAGCTAATAACTCTTCGAGTAAATCAAGAGCCTTAACTAAATCTTTGTCAATTGTTTGATTATCAGTAGTGAAATTAAGTAATTTCAATTGTTCTACAAAATGCGTTTCAGTTTCCACTTTAAAATAGGCTATAGCCTTTTTAAAACGCTCTTGTATTAAAGCACTAGCATCTGGTAAACGCTCGGTTTTAGACAATTCCTTTAATTGCGCGTTAAATCCATTACTTACTTTCAAAAAGGTGGTAATGGCGGTTTTTATTGCAAGTAAAGGCACTTCAACATTACCTTCAATACTTCCACGATTTTTGTAATAGACATCTAAAATTCGATTTGCCGGATATAAAAACGGATAAAAATCGAATACTTCAACAATTAAATCCAACTGAAAATTTTTCTGCGATAACTCTAAAACAGCTTCATCAGGTTCATTAGCTTCTGCATTTTTATTAAAAGTAATTACGTTGGCATCACTAATAATTTGGCTAGAATGTATTTTACTTTTTAAAACCAATCCTTCTAGAGATTTACAGCGGCTTAGAGCTACATACGTTTGTCCATGAGCAAAAGCACCTTGAGCGTCAATAATGGCTTTTTCAAAAGTTAAACCCTGACTTTTGTGTATGGTGATAGACCAAGCCAAACGTAATGGCATTTGGGTGTAAGAGCCAATTTTGTTTTCCGAAATAGCCTTGGTTTCCGTATCAACGGTATAATTTATATTTTCCCAAACCTCCGGAGTCGTCACTATATTAAACTCATCGTCGGGGCAATGCACCACAACTTCATCTTGATCTAAATGGATAATTTTACCAATTTTCCCATTAAAATATCGCTTTTCTGGGTTGCTGTCGTTTTTAACAAACATAACCTGCGCACCAACCTTAAGCTCTAAAGCTTCATTATTAGGGAAAGCATATTCAGGGAATTTACCCTCAACTTTGGCTTTGTAAAATCGATTTCTACCGTCAATTTTATTTAATTCCGTAATATTTGTAGCCTCTGCTTTGTTGTTGTGCGTGGTTAGTGAAATATAGCCAGCATCAGGCTTAGGCGTAAAATCAGGAATATAACGTTTATTTAATTCCGTTGCCGAAGCTTCAGAAAGCACATTATTTCTAATTTCATTTAAAATATTAATAAATACAGGATTATCCTGTCTGTAAATATGTTTTAACTCAATGGTCACCGCGTCGCAAGCTTGATAAGCTAAGCTGCTAAAAAAGAATCCATTCTTGTAAAAAGGTTTCAATAAATGCCATTCACTCTCTTTAATTACTGGAGAAAGTTGTTGTAAATCTCCTATCATGAGCACTTGCACACCACCAAAAACTTTATTTCTGTTTTTAAAACGACGTAATGTGCGGTCAATACCATCGAGTAAATCGGCACGAACCATACTAATTTCGTCAATAACCAGTAGGTCCATCGACCTAATAATATCGATTTTAGTTTTATTAAATTTTCGATTAAAACTCTTCGAAGCGTTTAAATCTGTATCGGGTAAAATAGGACCAAAAGGCATCTGGAAAAAGGAATGTATCGTCACGCCCTTCGCGTTTATTGCGGCCACACCCGTTGGTGCTACTACTACTAAGCGCTTTAAGCAATCCATTTTTAAGCGGTGTAGAAACGTTGTTTTTCCCGTTCCCGCTTTTCCCGTTAAAAAAATTGACCGGTTTGTGTTGTTCACAAATTCCCAAGCCAATTCTAATTCTTTATTATCTGCCATTAAATCCTGTTCAAAATCGGAAATGAAGATACATAATTTCAATATTTTTTTGGGCGAGTTTTTAAGAAAAATAAAAACCGCGCTATCCGCTGTATCTTTTTGCAAAGCAGATTAGTACACAATTTAAATTATATAGAATTAATAAAATGAAGGACAAAATCTAAGTTTAGGCTTGTTAAAGCTTCACAAAAAGGATGGCGCTACTATCGCTCTCGCACTTATCTGCCAAGGATATGGACTTAAATTTGAAAATCAAGAATATCGACAAACGGTAAATCAAAACAAGAATTATAACAAACTCAGTACTTTAATTTTAATTAAAAATTAGTATCACTTATAAATAAATGCTGATGGTGTTGTTGTCTAAATCAAATGTTTTGTCTGTTACTTCAATATTAGTTAGAGTTCCATAATCGCAACATTCATCTGTTTCCGGAGTAGTTGTGTCGTAGCTTATTATTGCGGCAGTTTCAGCGTTTATTTTAATTTCTAGAGTTCCTGCAGATATACTTTTTGCAATGTACAGCACACCAGTAGATTCTATAATATTAAATTCTAACAGCGTTTCTGTTTCATTTTGTATCAAAATATTTTCCTTAGAAATACTGTTTTGTGAAACCATATTTTCGTTCGTTTCAGTATCAATTAAATTAATTAAAATTGAAGGTTCAGCACATAAAATAGCCGAGCAATCGGGTTTATCGTCACTGCTATTACAAGATATAAATAGAGTAATTAAAACTAAGTAAGAAATCTTTTTTAACATAATAAGATGTTTTATTTATAGATAACCAAACACGAAAAAGGTTGCGCGTCAGCAAGATGTTTCTTTTAGATAAATAAAAAAGATAGAATGAAAATTTACTCTAAAAACCGATTTTTTAATTCAACTGTAGGTATCATACATGATTCTTTTTTACCATACCATTTATAACGATTTTTTGCAATAAAATCGTAAACCCAATTTCTGATAAAAGCGGGAATGATAAGGAATATACCCATTAAATTCTCAGGAAAGCCTAATGAAAAACCTACTTTTAGTGCAGCCGTAGATTTATAATCAATTCCTTTCTCGGGTGTATAGAGTAAAATAGAATCTACTTTTTTAGTGTCAATTTTATAATACTCAAGGATTTCTTTTCCAACATCACTTTGTAGTGCTGTAAATAAAAATTGTTCGTTTTTATCACGTTTTATTACATATTGTACGCTGCTGTTACAAAGGTTGCAAACACCATCGAATAGTATAAGTTTTTTATGTTTAGGGACTCCAAAATACATGTTGTAAAAATACCATTTTATAAATCAATTCAAAGCGATTAAAATAGGTTTTATAGTAGGTTGTTTTGGTGTACTTTTTAGTTGTATTTGTCTAAACCGTCTTTCAAATTCACAACCTTTTTACTGAATTTATGGTTAAGTAAAATTGTAATGGCGGCTTTACTTCTTACACCCGATTTACAGTATACCAAAAGGTTTTTGTTTTTTGGGATTTCTTGTAAACGCGCTTCAAGTTCGTTTAAAGGAATATGGAGACTCTCAAAATAATAATCATTTCGTTCAGCATGTGTTCTTACGTCGAGTACGTTATAATTTTGTTTGTTTATGGCGTAATCCTGAAATGTGATTTCCGTTATTTCTTTAGATATGCCACAAAAACCATCATAGTTATCTTCTAGTTTTTCGATGGATATAGCTTCATTTTTTTTGAATTTAAAAATAAGTTGTTCAGAGCTAAGCGCGTTGTATGTTAGAATTTTACCAGAGAGAACATCGCCCAATTGTAATATTGTTTTAAGGACTTCATTGGCTTGTAAGCTACCAATAATACCAGGCAAAACGCCTAGAACTCCAATCTCTGAGCAGTTAGGTACCTCATTTGGTTTTGGAGGAGTAGGGTATAGGCATCTGTAGGTTGGACCGTTTTTATAATTAAATACAGATATTTGCCCTTCAAACTTGAAAATAGATCCAAAAATTACGGGTTTATTAGCAAGTACAGCGGCGTCATTTACTAAATATCGTGTTGGGAAATTATCACTGCCATCCACTATAATATCGTATTTAGAAAAGAGTTCAATAGCATTTTCTATAGTTACTTTTTTTAGATGAACTTCGAAAGTAATAAACGGATTTAACCTAGATAATTTACTCGCAGCAACTTTAGCTTTATACTTTCCTAAGTCGTCATGGTTGTATAAAATTTGTCGTTGCAAATTACTTTGGTCAATCGTGTCATGATCTGCAATGCCAATAGTACCAATACCTGCAGCTGCTAAATATTGCAAAATTGGGCAGCCCAAACCTCCAGCTCCAATGATTAAAACTTTAGCTTGTTTTAATTTTAATTGCCCAGATTCATTAATTTCATCTAAAATTAAATGGCGATTATATTGTTGATGTTCTGCTTTAGATAAATTCATTATTCCCAATTATTACTCCAATCTTTCCAAACCACTTCTAGTCCTTGATCTTTTAGCATTAAAGTCACTTCTTCTGTAGAACGCTCATCCGAAATTTCAAATTGTTCTAAAGATTCTGGTGCTACAGCATAACCTCCTGGATTTGTTTTAGATTCTGCACTAATTGATGTAATGCCAAGATTCACAATGTTATTCCTAAATACTTCACTTTCACGTGTAGACATAGACAGTTCGACATCTTCATCTAGTAACCTAAAAGCACAAATTAACTGCACCAAATCTGGATCTGTCATTTCTACCTTTGGATCTAACCCTCCAGAATGTGGACGAAGCCTAGGGAAGGATATGGAGTATTTTGTTTTCCAATATGTTTTCTGTAAATATTTTAAATGTAACGCGGTAAAAAAACTATCGGCTCGCCAATCTTCTAAGCCAAATAAAGCGCCTATACCAATTTTATGAATTCCGGCTTTACCTAGTCGGTCAGGCGTGTCTAATCTAAAATCGAAATTTGATTTTTTACCTTTAGGGTGGTGTTTTTTATACTCTTCTCTATGATAAGTTTCTTGATAAACTAAAACTGCAAATAAGCCATTATCAATTAATTGCTCATATTCATTTTGATATAAAGGTTGTACTTCAATAGTAATATTTGAGAAGTGAGAACGAATTAATTTTAATGCATTATTAAAATAATCCACACCAACTGTTTTGTTGGCTTCGCCTGTTACTAGTAGAATGTGGTCGAATCCTTTTGATTTGATGTAAGTAACTTCTTTTAAAATTTCGGCATCGGTTAAGGTTCTACGCGCAATTTTATTCGTCATGCTAAATCCGCAATATGTGCAAATATTTTGGCACTCGTTGCTTAAATACATTGGCGAGTACATTTGTATGGTATTACCAAAACGTTTTTTAGTTAACGCTTTACTTAGCTGAGCCATTTGCTCTAAATAAGGTTTTGCAGCAGGAGAAATTAACGCTTTAAAATCTTCTAAATCGCGTTTCGGGTTTCCTAAAGCACGTAAAACATCGGATTCTGTTTTAGAAAAAATACTCTGTAGAGTATCGTCCCAATTGTAAGTGTCAAATATGTTTTTGAAACTGCTCATAGATTCTTAATTCAAAAAACTTGTTAACGGACTACTTGCTTCTGCTTTTTTATGCACTATTGGAGCAAGTTTTGCTTTATAGGCCATGCGTCCAGCTTCTACGGCCATTTTAAAAGCAATAGCCATGTCGGTTGGGTTTTGAGAAACTGCAATAGCGGTGTTTACTAAAACAGCATCGGCTCCTAGCTCCATAGCGTAAGCGGCATGCGATGGTGCACCAATACCAGCATCTACAATTACAGGAATATTACTTTGGTCGATTATAATTTCGAGAAAATCTTGAGTTTTTAAACCTTTATTACTACCAATAGGCGCACCTAAAGGCATGACACATTGTGTACCAACTTCTTCTAAGCGCTTACATAAAACAGGGTCGGCATGGATATAAGGCATCACAACAAAACCTAATTTCACAAGTTCCTCGGCTGCTTTTAATGTTTCTATAGGGTCTGGTAATAAATACTTTGGATCGGGATGAATTTCTAATTTAATCCAATTGGTTTCTAATGCTTCACGAGATAATTGTGCTGCAAAAACGGCTTCTTTTGCATTTCGTACACCAGATGTATTGGGTAATAGATTAATTCTAGGATGATTTAAATGTGATAAAATATCATCTTCTCTATCTTGTACATCTACACGTTTTAGCGCCACAGTTACCAACTCACTTTCCGAAGCTAATAAGGCCGCTTTCATTAATTTAGACGAGCTAAATTTTCCAGTTCCAGTAAATAATCTTGAGCTAAATGTTTTATCTGCTATTTGTAATTTATTATTCATAATAAAAGTAACTTTTATTAAAGATTTGTGTTTTATTTTTCTTCAGGTTTCCAGCGTTGTTCCTCTGTTGTGCCTCCGTTTATAAGTTCTTTAAATTTTGAGATTTTATTGAAATCGCTTGTGATTTCTCCCGAAACGGCAATACCGTAAACACCTGTTATCATAATATCTAAAATATCATTCAATGTGATGCCACCAATAGCGATAACCGGAATATCTGTTTTTAAGGATTCTAGTATTGTTTTGTATCCTTCTTCTCCTAAAACAGGGCTTAAGTTTTCTTTTGTTTCCGTAAAACGGAAAGGCCCCAAACCTATATAATCTACTTTTTGATCAATTAATTTTTTGCAATCAGCAAGTGTGCTAGCGGTTCCTCCAATAATTTGCCAAGATGCCAATCCTTTTCGGGCAATAGTTGGGGAAGTATCCGATTTACCTAAATGCACACCATCGGCTTTAACTTCGGCTGCTATTTTATAATAGTCGTTTATAATTAAGCGTGTTTGAAAATGTTCTGTAATTTCTCTCGCTTTTTTTGCAGTTTCTAAAACAGTTTTAAGGTCGTATTTCTTTAAGCGCAACTGAATCAATTCGGCTCCAGCAGCACAAGCACTATGGATATTTGTTAAATGTTCTTGTGGCGTTGCGCCTTGCGATATGTAATGTAATTTAGCTATCATATTATTTTTTTGAATGAAATCCTAACAATGATTTATTAGAATTTAAAAATTTTTCGGTGTATCGTTTACCTTCTTTGCATGCTTTTAACAAAGGAAATCCTAATGCTAAATAACTCGTTATAGCAGAAGATAAAACACAACCACTACCATGTTTTTCGGAGCAGTTGAATGATTTTGGGTTTAAAGTAAATTGCTTTTTATTTGTAATATAAAGAACGTCTCGTCCTATTTTATCTGTACGGTGACCACCCTTTAAAAATAGATTTGTTTTTGATGAAATATAAGCAATTGTTTCTTCTATATCTTTTTCTGGGTATAATTGTTGAATTTCATTGTAATTAGGTGTTAATAGATATATTTTAGATAATATATCGTCTAATTTTTCTGAATTATTAGAATGAAAACTAAAGTCTGAACTTGACTTTAAAACAGGATCTAGAACGATTTTAATTTCCGGATTTAGTTCTTGCAATCTATTAATTATAATGGATAATATTTCCCAGTTTTCTACAATACCAATTTTAACATAATTGATTTCAAAACGATTAAATAATATCTCCATTTGATTTAAAATAAGAATTATTTCTGTCCAATGGCAGGTTTTAAATTCTATGTCATTCTGGATGGTATTCGCTGTGCAAACAGATAAACCATAACATTTTAAAGCTTCAAATGTTTTTATGTCCGCAGTTAGTCCGGCTCCATTAGATGGATCGAAACCTGCGATGGTTAATATGCTTGGTCGTTTTTTCAAATTATTGTAGTGTCGTAAACTGTTTTTAATTCTATGAAACTTTTAACGGGATTATTTGAATTCCATATACCTCCCAAAACTCCAACACCTTTAAAACCTAATTTAAAAGTTTCGATTATAGTATCTGCGTTAATACCTCCCATACCAATAATAAATTTATCTATATGGTTTACATCAAAACCTCTCCCTTCGTAGCCTACTTTAGAAATAGAAGAAAACACGGGACTTAATAAATGGTAATCGAATTCGAATTCGCAATCTTCTAATGTTTTTGGTTCATGAAAAGAGGAACTAATGCTTTTACCAAACATGTTTAGATTTTTAAAATACTGTCCAGGATTATCTATATGATCTATCCGTTTTTGTTCTTGAAAGTGAATGCCTTTTAAATCGAATTCATTAATTAGTTCATGAAAATAATGCACTACAATTCTATTATGATATTGTTTATCTATTTGATTTAAATAAGCGCAATGTTCTTCATAGTTTTTATTGGGTTTTCTAAAATGATAGTATTGTAAACCTTCTTGAAACAACTGGTTAAGTATTTCAATTTCGTTTGGAATATCATGTTCTGGTGCTATTAAAACTATCATTTTTTTTGAGTTAGGGATTGCAGTGAAAATCCTTTTGCTTTTGCAAAAGATTGTAACGGAAAGCCCGCCCTCGCTTTGTTTAAAAAGCGGGGGAACTCCCAATTAATTATTCTACAAATATACTTCAGATCCTTTATCTTTAAACTCTTTTGACTTTTCTTTGAAACCTTTTGCAATAACCTCGTTATCTACAATGTCGTTTTCGGCTGCAAAGTCTCGTACTTCCTGAGAAATTTTCATGGAACAAAATTTTGGACCACACATAGAACAGAAATGCGCAATTTTTGCACCTTCGGCAGGAAGTGTTTCATCGTGATATTCGCGAGCACGTTCTGGATCTAAACCAAGGTTAAATTGATCTTCCCACCGGAACTCGAAACGTGCCATACTCAAGGCGTTATCTCTATGTTGAGAACCAGGATGACCTTTAGCTAAATCGGCAGCATGGGCAGCTAATTTATAAGTAACCACACCAACACGAACATCTTCTTTATTAGGTAAACCCAAGTGTTCTTTTGGAGTTACGTAACAAAGCATCGCGCAACCGTACCAACCAATCATGGCGGCACCAATACCAGATGTAATATGGTCGTAACCTGGAGCAATATCGGTTGTTAAAGGGCCTAGTGTGTAAAAAGGAGCCTCGTCGCAAAGTTCAATTTGTTTCTCCATATTTTCTTTAATCATGTGCATGGGCACGTGACCTGGACCTTCTATAAAACACTGTACTTCGTGCTTGCGGGCTATTTGTGTTAACTCGCCAAGGGTTTCTAATTCTGCAAATTGTGCTTCATCATTCGCATCTGCAACAGAGCCTGGACGTAATCCGTCACCAAGAGAAAAAGCGACATCGTAAGATTTTAAAATTTCGCAAATATCTTCAAAATGTGTGTATAAAAAACTTTCTTTATGGTGAGCTAAGCACCATTTTGCCATAATGGAACCACCACGAGATACAATACCGGTAACACGTTTTGCCGTCATAGGCACGTAACGAAGCAATACGCCAGCGTGAATTGTGAAATAATCTACACCCTGTTCGGCTTGTTCTATTAATGTATCACGGAAAATTTCCCATGTTAAATCTTCGGCAACGCCATTAACTTTTTCTAAAGCTTGGTAAATTGGCACGGTACCGACAGGAACAGGTGAGTTGCGTACAATCCACTCGCGTGTTTCGTGAATATTTTGCCCAGTAGATAAATCCATGATATTATCTGCGCCCCAACGGCAAGCCCAAACGGCTTTTTCTACTTCTTCCTCAATGGATGAGGTTGTGGCAGAATTTCCAATGTTGGCGTTTATTTTCACCAAGAAATTACGACCCAAAATCATAGGTTCTGCTTCTGGGTGGTTTATGTTTGAAGGGATTACTGCACGACCTCTTGCTACTTCTGATCGTACAAATTCTGGTGTAATTTTATCTGGAATAGAAGCGCCAAAGTGTTCGCCTTTATGTTGTTTTCTAATCTCGGTCATTTCATCAATTCGTTGGTTTTCACGAATAGCGATGTATTCCATTTCTGGAGTAATAATGCCTTTTTTAGCGTAATGTAATTGTGTTACGTTTTGTCCTGTTCTGGCACGCAATGGCATTTTTAGATGCGAAAAGCGCATGTGGTCTAAGCTAGAATCATTTAAACGCTCGTTACAATATTTTGAAGAAAAACCGCTTAATTGCTCGACATCTCCACGTTCTAGAATCCAGCTTTCGCGAATTCTTTCTATACCGGTGTGTACATCGATGGCTTTATTAGGGTCTGTATATGGGCCAGAGGTATCGTAAACAGTTATAGGCTGGTTTGGTGTTTTCTTTTTCGTCAACGAATCTGTAGTATCACTTAAAGAAATTTCACGCATGGCTACTTTAATTTGCGGGTGAATTTTTCCTTTCACGTAAATTTTATTAGAATTTGGGAAAGGGTTTCTTGTTATTCCGTCTTGTTTTGGTGCAGTGTCTTTTGTTTTCATTGCTTATTTATTTGATAGCGTGTAACTGGTAATAAATTTGATTGAATTTTGTGTAGATTTTATTTGTAGAAGGTTGGTTTTAACCGCCTTGAGTGGCTTTTATGATTAACACCTCGTCACCATCATTAAGAGTTTGAGTTTTCCAGTCGGTTCTAGTGATGATGTTTAAGTTTACGGCAAGTGCTATGCCGTTCGTCGAGATTTCTAACTTTTTTAAAATGCTTTCTAGAGAGCATTCTTTATTTAATTGATGTGTTGCGTTGTTTACCTTTATGTTTATCATATAAAAATAGTTTGTGCAGACTAAATAAGTTTAGTCAAACAATTTTTGTAAACGATAAAAGGTTCGGGAATTTGAAAAAAGGGCAGTGGTTACACTGTTAACTTTTCCCTCCGTTGGTGTTAACCAAATCAGGTTCTAAGGATGTTTCTCAAACTAATTATATAAATAATTAATTACTCCTAAAGTTTACTATCGCAAATATATGTAAAACAATGAAAGATTAGACTACAAAAAATGAGATTGTTTTTTTTCATTTTTTAAATGATGTATTATACTTATGAAAGTATCATCATTATTTGTTTTAAAAGTCTTTTTAAGATAAAGGTTAGAGATATAATTTATCTATTTTATTTTCCAATGTGATTTTACTCTATTTTCCATTGATATTTATCTTCTTCACTTAATATTTTATAGATTTGGAATCCAAATTCGGCTAAATAAACTAAAACTTTATTTAGTAATACTATGTCAAATTGAATTAAAATTTTATTTCCTTCAAGTTTGTTTTTATTAAATAAAAATTCAAATAGATTTTTATAATATTGGTTATTTGGGATTTTAGAAACATCTAAATAACCTTTATTGTGAGTTACTGAATGTCGAATCTCACTAAATATTTTGAGTAATTCTTTAAATTTGAAGTCATTAATGTTGTTTTTTGAATAATTAACTAACCTTTTTCCTCCTGCTTTTTTGATTAGCTTATAGATGTTTTCTCCTCCTTTTAAATCTTTTCTTGAGTAGTTTTCATTAAATCCAACTAACTTTTTAAATTCAATATCATTTATGATTTTTGAATCTATACAATCTTTCAAAAATCTTTCAAAAGCTTCATAGCATTGTGAATAAACAAAACTAAATTCTCTTGATAAAATTTTAGTTATTTCATCGGGATAATTTTCTTTTCCAGTTAATTTATTAATTCCAGTATGAAAACGTAATTTAGAATTATTTTCTCTTTGTAATGTCCAGTCTTCAATTACTAAAGATGTTAATGAAGAATAAATAGATTCTTCTGTCTTATATTTTTCTATGTCTTTTATTAAGACCTTATTAAGTCTATTTGTTGAATGTTTAAAATCCGTTATCGTATGAAAGTAGTTGTCTAAATTTTTTCTGTAAATGTTCTCGATTTTCATTTTATCCAACTTAAAAAATGATTATTACTTCTTCATATGCTCCACCAATTCCAACTGATCAATACTCACATTTGTAGTAAAGATGCCATAGTTTACAACAGCTTTATTTTTTTCAATTTTATCAATGGTACCAACGGCTCGGCCATCTTCCATGCGGACGCGATCGCCTAAACGAATTATCGATTTTGGTTTAGGAGCTTCAATGGCTTTTTTCTTCGCTTCTTTTTTCTTTTCGCGAATAACTTCAACCTTTTTTTCTACTTCTTTTTTTACCTGAACTTCTTTGGCTTTTACTTTCTTTTTTTGCTTTACAGTAACGCGTTTACGTTTAGAATTTTCAATTTGAACTATTTTAAAAAGTTCGCCCATGAGTTCTTTTTTCTGTTTGTTTTCAAAAAACTTCTCGGCAATATCATTAACCTTTTGGCCTAAGTAAATTAAACGTTGATTGCTATCGTAGAGTTCTTGATAGCTTTCTAGTTTCTTTTGGATTTTGGTATTTATTTCTTCAAGTTTATCGGCTTCTTCTCCTTTTTTCTTTTCGTTTTCTTTTAATGATTGGCCTGTTTTTTCTAATTTAGAACGTTCTTTTTGAAGTTTAGCAATTGTGGCATCAAAACGAACTTTGCTACGTTCAATTTTCTTTTTAGCTCGGTTTATTAAACTATAAGGAATACCATTTTTCTGTGCAACTTCAAAAGTAAAACTACTTCCTGCTTGTCCGATTACGAGTTTAAATAAAGGTTCAAGCGTACGCTCATCAAAAAGCATATTTGCGTTAAGCATATTTGGCATTTCGTTTGCCAAAATTTTCAGGTTAGAATAGTGTGTGGTAATAATTCCAAAAGCTTCGCGATGGTAAAACTCTTCTAAAAAAGTTTCCGCTAAAGCACCTCCAAGTTCCGGATCACTCCCTGTTCCAAATTCATCTATTAAAAAAAGTGTGTTTTTGTTACACTTCTTCAAGAAATAATTCATTTGTTTTAAACGATAACTATATGTACTTAAATGGTTTTCAATGGATTGGTTGTCGCCAATATCACTTAATATTCTATCGAATAAACAAACGGTGCTCCGTTCGTGTACAGGAATTAGCATACCACTTTGCAACATAACTTGTAGTAATCCAACGGTTTTTAAAGTTATACTTTTTCCGCCCGCATTTGGTCCAGAGATCACAATAATCCTGCTATCTTTTTTTAACTCTATACTTTGCGAAAATATTTTTTGTTTTTTTTCTAAATTGTTTAAATAGAGTAGTGGGTGGAAGGCATCACGCAAATTCATGCTGTGATCTTCTGTAAATTCTGGTAAAATCCCGTTCATAGATTTGGCGTATTTCGCTTTCGCGGAAATAAGATCTATATCGATTAAAAAATCTTGATAATTTTCTAATAATGGTAAAAACGGACGAATAAAATTGGTAACATCTTTTAAAATACGAATAACTTCTTCTTGCTCTTCGTATTCTAAATTATTTAGTTCACGTGAATGTTGCAGCGTAGTTTCTGGTTCTATATAAACAATACTTCCTGTTCTACTACCGCCCATTATGGCGCCTTTAACTTTACGGCGGTACATCGCTTTTACTGCTAAAACACGTTTGTTGTCTACCACAGATTCGCGAATATCATCTAGATATTCCATGCCGTGGTAAGTATTTAAAGCGGAACTGAAGCTCGCGTTTATTTTTCCTTTTATTTGGTTTATAGATTGACGCAAACCATATAAAACAGTAGAGGCATTATCTTTTATGTCTCCAAAACGATCAACAATAGCATCTACTTTTTCAATAAGTACTTTGGTAACTTCAATATGCGATGCAAATTGGTGTAATTCTGGGTAATATTCTGCAAATTTCTTTAAAAACACAAGTATTGCATTTACCGAAATCGACATTGAAACAATTTTTTTTAAGCCATGCACTTCTAAATAAGTGTTTTCTATATGAAGGAGTTTCAATTCTTTTGCAATAGTATCGAAACCATGGTTAGGTATACGATTATCGTTATATAATGACGATAAATATTCGTTAGTGAGTTGTAATGCGTTTAGGAGTTCTTCTTTGGTTCTAAACGGCTCTATTTCTAAAGCCTTTTGTTTGCCTAATGGTGTTACGCAAAGCTCGCTTACTTGTTGTAAAACGGCATGGAACTCTAAATCTTGTAATGTTTTTTCGTGAATGTGTATCATTCGAAGTTTAATGGAGATTATCTAATAAAATGTGTGCTAATTTACATATTCTAATTGAGAATGGGTGTCTATAAATGTAACTCGGTTAAATTAAGCGGAAACGAGAAGCTTATGTAGTATATTTCTTGTTTTTTTTTAGTGAATTAATGAGTTTAATTTTTATTTTTTTAAAAAAAAGACTAAAGATATCGGATTTGCTGCTTTTTTGTTTCTTACTGATTATCAATTGTTTGGCGCTGAAAGATGCATTTCGTCGATAAAAAGCAGTTAATAAACTACTTAAAAAAGCATTTCGTCGATAAAAGATGTCTTTTCATAGGATAAATATTGTATTTTTGAGGAAATTATTATGCAATTTTATTGTTCCAAGCCTAAAATTTAATTACTTATGAAAAAGTTTACTTTAGAATTACTGTTGTTTTTGTTTCTGTTTGGTAGTGCCTTTGCTCAACAAGAAAAAGGAATAATAGGTGATAACAACTGGTTAGAGAATTGGACGGAGTTCAATCCAAAACAATCTAACTACAGAGAACCTAATAAAATATTAACAGGTAACATTACCGAAGACTTAACTCTTAACAAAAGAGACACCTATTTACTTATAGGTAGTGTTTTTGTAACCAACAATGCAACACTTACTATTGAACCTGGTACAGTAATAATTGGCGACTACGATACTAAAGCATCACTTACTATTGCTAAGGGCTCTTTTATAGTGGCAGAAGGTTTAGAAACCGATCCTATTGTTTTTACTTCAAATAGAAGTGTAAAGCGAGCTGGAGATTGGGGAGGAATATTTATACTTGGTGATGCTCCAACAAATAAATTTGGTAATGGTTCAGTAGTGTCCTTCTTTCCTGGTTTAGCTACAAAAGATTATGCATATACTGGTTTTGGAGGCGATAATGCAGAAAGCTGCTCGGGTATTTTACGATATGTTAGAATTGAATATGCTGGTAAACGAATTAAAGGTGCTGGGTATTTAAATGGTTTATTGCTAGCGGGTGTTGGAAACCAAACTGTATTAGAAAATATTATGATGAGTTATTCTGGTGGTGATGCTATTGAAGTTTGGGGAGGTGATGTCATTTTGAAAAAAGTAGTATCATATAGAACAAGTAGTAATGATTTTAAATTTAATTATGGTGTACAATGTGAGTTATTTAATTCAATAGCAATAAGGTCTCCTTATATTTCAAGTAGTGAAGGGTCTAGATGTTTTCAAATATTGGCTTATGACGATATTGCTGATGTCGATTTTTCTAAGCCCGGAACATCTGTAGTCGCAAAAAATGTTACTATGATTAATAATAGTGAAAATTTAGCAGCCGATGTAGAAAAAGGTTTGGTAAAGGAAGCTGTATTTGTTGCTTATAATACATCATTAGAAATGAGTAAGACTGTAATCTCTGGTTTTAACCCGGCAGTTATTTTCGAAGAGAAGATAAATATTAATCAGGAAAGCCTAGATCAAATAAAATTTAGCAATATGTATTTTAATAATTGTAATGGAAACATTTTTGTTGAGCATAATTCTAATAATGAAGATCTAGAAAACTGGTACGGGAACTCTTCTTTTTTTAATGTTTATGCTAAAAGCAGAAATTCAGAAACATTTATTAATATAAGAGACGAGCGTATGCCTGATTATCGTTTAAGAATTAATGAAATTACTTCAGTACAAGATGTTAATATGGACTAATATTTTTTTAATCTACCATATTTAAGTTTTAAAAATACTTAAGTTATTGTTATTTAGCTGTTTGGCTCCTTCGTTTTTTAGGGGTTTTGTTCAGCTTTAATATAAGGTGTTGAAATATTAATTATTTGAGGATCTTTATTTATAAACATAAATTACTATAGAATGAGACGTTTAAATGTTTTTATTTTTTTTGTTTTGAGTTTTACGCAAATAGTAAGTGCTCAAATAGGAAAACCAATGCTTGGTTTTACTCAGGCTTGTGCGAGTCCGTCATTTAATACCTACAATGTTACGTTTACTTTTTCTTCAGATATAGGATCAAATGCATCAAATCAGTTTGAAATAGAACTTTCCGACGAAAACGGCGATTTTTCAACAGCATCTACTATTTATGTTTCAGAAGCAGGAAGTGTAACAGTATCACCAGCAACATTAACATTTTCTTTGCCTACAACCACTTCAGGCGAAGGCTATGAAATTAAAATAAAAAGTACCGAACCAGCGGTTTCAAGTACTGCTTCCGATGCTTTTGCTGCATATTATAAAATTCAAGATTCACCATTTACTATTAATAATTTAATTGCAACTGGATCTTATTGTTCATCAGGGAGTTACCTGTTAACTATTGATAATCCTGGTGATGATAAAAATGATTCACCATTAAAATATGAATCACTTACCTTTAAATGGTTTAAAGAAACAGGCCCATCAACTTCAGTTTTTGTGGATTACGGTAATACTTTGGAAGTAGATTCTCCAGGTATATATTTTGTAGAAACTAATTATGGAACTTGTACTTCAAATTCATATTCAAATCGTGTTACTATAGATGAAGTTGAGCTTGATGCGTCAACATTTACTATAAACTCCAGCTTAGAAATTCCATATTGTGCTAGCGACGGACCAACCATTTTAACGGCTATTAAGGGTGATACATATCAATGGTTTTTAGATGATGTTGAAATTACTGGGGCTACGGAACAAATGTATACAACAAATGTAGAAGGAACTTATTTAGTAAATGTAAGCTTAGGAAGTTGTTCATCCAGTGCAACTATAGATTTAGTAAATACCGATTTTACTGCAAGTATTGATGTACCAGAGTATAACGATATTGAAGCAAATGAAACTTTAGAAATTAATGTTACAACTACAGCAACAGATCCTCAATTTAATTGGTATTTAGATAAAACATCTGTCGCTACAGGTATTAGTTATGAAGCTACTGAATCTGGTAATTACACGGTTGAAGTATTACAAACAACGGGATGTGTTTCAACAAAAACATTTTCGTTTGAAGTAAATAAAAAGACAGGTACTGATAAAATAGATCCATTTCCGGATGTTGAGCAAATTCCAAATATAATTAGCCCAAATAATGACGGTGAAAATGATACCTGGGTAATTCCTAAAATTTATGTTAGTGGCACAAATGCTAAAGTGTTGATATTTAGTCCGCAAGGTAAAATAGTTTTTAAGACCGATGATTATCAAAATAACTGGCCAATAAATCAAATAGAATTTAAAAGTATAAATCCAGTGTATTATTACATAATTACGACCGAAAATAACGAAATACATAAAGGATCGATAACTGTTATTAGATAATGAAAAAGTATATTCTACATACCGTTTTATTTTTGTGTTTAACTACTCAGGTCTATTCTCAAGAGAATGATATTGCCGCGTTTGCATTACCTGTTAGGAATTCGTTAAAATTCAACAAATATGCCTTAAATCCTACATTTAGTTTTGTGCGGGAACAAAATAAATATATAAGTATTACCAATAAAAGGCAATGGGTTCAATTCGAAAATTCTCCTGAGAATTATTTATTAAGTTATTCTGGCCGGTTTAGTGAAAATATTGGAGCCGGTATTGGTTTATTTCAGCAAAACATTGGTGTATTTACTAACTTTGGCGGTGTTTTGAATTTTGCTTACAATGCTGTTCTTAATCGAGACAGTAATTTAACTTTTGGTACTAATATAGCATTTTATCAAAGTGGTATAAATGAAGGTAAAGTTGTTTCTAACTATCCTGATTCAGCATTAAATAATATAGAAAAAAGCTCAGTTATTACAATAAATCCAGGGCTTAATTATGGAACTAAATTCTTAGATTTTGGTGTTGCTATTAATAATTTGGTTTCATATAATATGAATTCTTCCGAACTTATTGAAGAAAATCCAGAGCAAAGTGTTCAAGGTCATATTATGTACACGGGCTATATACAAAGTCGTGGTTTTTTTGATGAAAGTAAATTTTCTGGTTTAGTGAGATCGGAGTTTAAAAAAGATGAAACTGTAGTATCTGGAATTATGATGCTTGCTATGCCTAAAGGTATATGGACACAAGTTGGATATAATACGCTTTATGGTGTTTCGGCAGGATTAGGTTTAAATGTAAGTAATTCAATAGCAATAGAATATAATTACGAGAAATCTATGGGGGAGTTGTCAGGATTTGGTAATTCTCATGAAATTACTTTGGCTTATAAATTCAAAAAGAAATTTAGATATGATTATAGTGATGACGAGGAAGAAACTTCACTTTTTTCTCCATCAAATAAACCAAAACGATCAGCTTCAAAACAATCAGCTAAAACAAGTGAAAGTGATAAAGAAAAATTTAGAAATAATAGAGTAGCAAGTTCCGAAGTAAAAGAAGAAAGAAAAGTTGAAAAAATAGCAGAAGTAAAAGCTAAAGCAGAAGAAGTTGCTAAAACGAGAGAAATAGCACGAGAAAAAGCTAAAACGGCAAGAGTAGCTAAAGCAAATCAATTAGCATACAAATTATATAAAGCGAAACAAGCTAAAGAAGCAGCAAGAGCAAAACAATTAGCAAGTGCGCAAGCTAGAGCGGAAGAAGTTGCTAAAGCTAGACAATTAACAGCGGAACAAGCTAAAGCAGAAGAAGTTGCAAGAGCGAAACAATTAGCTGAAGAACAAGCTAAAGCAGAAGAAGTTGCAAGAGCGAAACAATTAGCTGAAGAACAAGCTAAAGCAGAAGAAGTTGCAAGAGCGAAACAATTAGCTGAAGAAAAAGCTAAAGCAGAAGAAGTTGCGAGAGCGAAACAATTAGCTGAAGAAAAAGCTAAAGCAGAAGAAGTTGCAAGAGCAAATAAATTGACAGAAGAGCAAGCTAAAGCAGAAGCAGCTGCAAGAGCAAAACAATTAGCAGAAGAAAAAGCTAAAGCAGAAGAAGTTGCAAGAGCGAAACAATTAGCAGATGAAAAAGCTAAAGCAGAAGAAGTTGCAAGAGCAAATAAATTGACAGAAGAGCAAGCTAAAGCAGAAGAAATTGCTAGAGCGAAACAATTAGCAGATGAAAAAGCTAAAGCAGAAGCAGTTGCAAGAGCAAAACAATTAGCGGATGAAAAAGCTAAAGCTGAAGAAGTTGCAAGAGCAAATAAATTGACAGTAGAGCAAGCTAAAGCAGAAGCAGTTGCAAGAGCGAAACAATTAGCAGATGAAAAAGCTAAAGCAGAAGCAGTTGCAAGAGCAAAACAATTAGCGGATGAAAAAGCTAAAGCAGAAGAAATTGCAAGAGCGAAACAATTAGCAGAAGAAAAAGCTAAATCTGAAGAAGTTGCAAGAGCAAATAAATTGACAGAAGAGCAAGCTAAAGCAGAAGCAGCTGCAAGAGCGAAACAATTAGCGGATGAAAAAGCTAAAGCTGAAGAAATTGCAAGAGCAAAACAATTAGCAGATGAAAAAGCTAAAGCTTTAGAAAATCAACCTGTGGCTGTAGTTACGCCACAACCGATGATTGATATAACGAAATTAACCGATGCATCTAAGATAAAACAAGAGGATTTATTAAGCCGATTAAATGAAAAAACGGCTGGCAAACAAAAAGATCTTGATGATTTGAAAAAGGAAAATGATTTAAGAGATAAAGGTATTGTTAGCCCTCCAAAACCATTTAGACGTGTTTCTGAAGAAAATGCAGCTTTAGAAGCCTTAAAGATTGAGGTTGATGATGTTATAAGTGCAAGAACTGATAAAATAAAAGAGATTGAAGATTTATACAACCAGAGACGTAAAAAGGTTAAAAGTAAAGACGACCCTCTTAATATTATTTATTTAGATGCCATTGAGCTTCTATATAAAGAACAAAAAGAAGCAAAAGAAACGAAGGAAAGATTAGTTTCTACACTTGAGCGTATTAAAATAGCAACAGATATTGAAAGAAAACGTCGTATTAAAAAAGCTGATTATGAAAATGAGGAGGATCGATTTAAGAAGGATAGAGCAGCTTTAGCTAGAATTAAAAATAATACAGAAGTTAGTACAGAACCGCTAACAGAAAGTGATTTCGATTTTGGTAAAAAGTTAAGTAATATTCAAATTATGAAAGGAGTAGATAATGTGGAAAGCGGATATTATTTGGTAGTTGCCGTACATAGTGATGTTGCTAAAAGAGATGCTTTTTTAGCCAAAGCAGTGGCTGCAGGACAATCAAATATTGATTTCTTTTATGATGTTAATAGTAGTAACTATTTTATTTATTATCAAAAATTTGATGATATCGAAATGGCATCAAGAGTTTTACTAAACAGAAACAATAAACCATACGATAGTAGAATGTCAATGGTTAAAATAGAGAATTAAAAAAAAACAAGCATACTGTTTATTTTTCATAGCCTTAAAATGAAAAATAAATGTAACTAGAACTATCATGAAAAAAACTACTTATTTAAACAAAGGCTTAGCAATATTGCTACTATTATTCAGTTTTCAAGCTTTTGCACAAAATTATGTGAATTTTACTCCAAGATTCGATCAAGATCTTAAAGGGGATATAGTTTTAATTGGTAATAATACTTTAGGTCCAGATAATAATGCCTTTAATAATAATAGCACGTATAATCATAACGTTAATATGCGTTATATTGATATAGATGGAGATGCTTCTACATTTAGTTCCACGAGTGCAGATTTAGTAATCCCAAATATTGATTGCTACAAAATTATTCATGCTGGTTTATATTGGGGTGCTGTTTCAAGAGGAACGGCTCCTATTACTGATATAAAATTTAAAGGACCAGAAGGCGGTTATAATGATATTACGGGAGAAATTATTTATGATGCAAATGGCACTTTAGTTACAGGGAGTAGTTACCCTTATTCTTGTTATGCGGATGTTACAAGTATAGTTACAGGTATAACTAATAATACAGGAACTTACACGGTTGCAAATGTATCTAGTGAGGAAGGTAGATCGGCTTCGCTTACCCCAAGAAATGGTACAGGCTTTTCTGCAGGTTGGTCGTTATTTATTGTTTATGAAGATCCTACATTACCAGGAAAATCGATTACGAGTTTTGATGGTTTTAGTGCTATTAGTACCTCGGTAAATTTAGATATTCCTATTTCAGGATTTAGAACTATTCCTGCACCAGCACCTGTTCGTGCAAATTTAGCCTTTGCTACTTTGGAAGGTGATAAACCAATTAACGGTGATAGACTTAGAATTAACGGTTCTAGTTTATCGTCAACAGATAGAAATAGTTGGAATTTCTTTAATAGTTCAGTAACGCAATTAAGCGGATTACCTGTTAATAATAGAAACCCAAACAGTACAAATACATTAGGTTTTGATACTGGTATTATGAATGTGCCCAACCCCGGGAATGGAGTTATAGCAAATAATGCCACAAATGCAACTATACGATTGGAAAGTAGTGGAGATACATATTTTCAATATTTTTTCGCGTTAGCCGTCGAAATTATTGAACCTAAAATTGTACTTACCAAAATTGTTGAAAATGATACAGGAACTAATATAGGAGGAGAAATAGTAGAACTTGGTGATCAATTAAATTACGTTATTGGTTTTCAAAATACAGGAAACGATAACGCGACAGAAGTAATTATTAGAGATATATTACCACAAAATATTGTGTTTGATTATCCAGCGGATTTAGCACCTCTACCACCAGGTGTTACTGTCCAAAGTTATGACGAGGCCACGAGAGAGTTAATTTTTCAAATTGACGAATCGGCTGTTGAGGAAAACGATCCTCTTGGAGAAATTAGATTTTCAGTAAGGGTGGTTTCAACTTGTAGTTTACTTAGTGACGCATGTTCTAATTTAGTAGATAATCAGGCATATGCAACTTATAATGGTACGTTAAATCCACTTTTCACTATTTCTGATGACCCTAGTTTTTCAGAAAATACGGGGTGTTTATTAAACCCTAAGGCTACCAATTTTTTAGCAGATATAAATGATTGTAGCTTTGAAGAAGAAGTAACTCTTTGTGGAGCAACTACAGAATTAGTGGCTGCCGATGGTTACAATAATTATACATGGTCTACCAGTCCTTCACTTACTCCAGTTATTGGAAATACGCAATCTATAAGCGTTACTGAAACAGGAACTTATTATGTTTATAATGAAGCAGTAGCGCCTTGTAAATCTATAAATCAAGTATTTAATGTTGTTAATTTTGGAACAACGGTTAATAATCCTGTGCTTCCTTATGCCGATCAAGTTGTAATTTGTCCTAATGATGGAAAAGAATTACCAAATATTTTTCTATGTGGAGCAAATGATTCAACGGTTATTCAAACAGGAATTTCCGATACATCGTCAATGATTTGGGAGAAATTGGACGAGGCTAGTTGCGATGCTGTAACTAACCAAGACTGTGCTAATGAAAGTGATACGTGTACATGGAATCAAGTAGAAACTGGACCAAATTTTACAGCCGATACTGCTGGACAATATAGGTTAACCTTAAATTACACAGGAGGTTGTTTTAATCAGTATTATTTCAATGTATATGAAAATATTTTGGAACCAAATACAACATCACGTGATATTTTTTGTACAACTACAGGTGAAATTGTAGTTGGGGGAGTACCTAGTGGTTACGAATATAGTATTGATGGAACAAACTACCAATCGAGTAATGTGTTTCCTATTTCAACTCCAGATTTTTATACTGTTTATATTAGACAAGTAGGTGTATCACCAAACCCGTGTATATTTACTGTTCCAGATATTCAAATTCGTGAGCGTGATTTTACAGGTTCAACTATAATTACACAACCGCTTTGTTATGGTGATAAAGGAAATATTAATTTAGCTGCGAATGATGTTCGTCCGCAGTATTTCTTTACGCTTTATAGCGGTTTAACTTTAGTAAACAGTGTAGGGCCAATTAATGAAAATAGTTATAAGTTCGAAAACTTAAATCCAGGATTTTATACGGTTAATGTTTCTTCGGAAGATGGTTGTACATTTTCTGAGACTGTAGAAATTATAAATCCACCTTTATTAACAGCAACTTCGGCATTAACAACCCCGTTAACGTGTATTGATGGAGAAATTACCGTGTATCCAGAAGGAGGAACTGCACCATATTTCTATTTTATTAATAGTACAACGGAATTCCAAAGTTCGGCAACAATAGATGTAACGTCTGCTGGTGTTTTTGATATTATGGTTGTAGATTCAAATAACTGTAGTGCAACAACATCTATTACGGTGGAAGATATTCCGGCTCCAGTTTATACTATAGCTGAAACAGATATTTTATGTTATGGTTATGATTCTGGAGAAATTGAATTTAACGTTACTAATGCTAATGGGTATACTTTAGAATACAGTATAGATAATGGAGTAACTTATGTTGCTAATCCTGTTTTTTCAAATCTTACTGCAGGTAGTTATGATACTATGGTTAAATATTCTCTTGGTACATCAGAATGTTTTACAACTCCAGAAAATATTACGATAAGCCAACCAGATACAGCTTTAACGGCATCTTCTGGGGTTTCTGAATTGGCAGGTTGTGAACCTTCAGGTTCAGGGGAAGGTAAAGTACGTATTACAAACCCGCAAGGAGGTACCCCACCATATGAATATAGTTTTGATAATCAATCGACATGGTTAACCACTAATGAATATTATGTTTTACCAGGAACTTATACGTTGTATATAAGAGATACTAATGGTTGTATTTATGCCATGCCATCTATCACATTAGATCCTGAACCAGTTGCACCAACTATAGATGTTTCAGATCCTGATTTTAATTGTGATGGAACAGCCGATGCCACGGTAACGGTAACAAATGCAGAAATAGATTCTTTTTCTTATAATTATTTGTTAGATGGTGTAGAAAATCCTAATACGGCTGATCCTACAGTGTTTTTAAATGTTCCAAGTGGTTCTCATACAGTAACTGTAGATTATAAATTAGAAAGTGTAACGACTTACAGTAATTTATTGTATGAAACTTTCGGCTATGGAGAGGATACAACTTCTCCAGGAATAAACCCAACCTATTATTGTTTTGAAAGGCAAGTTGTCGGATCAGAATGTAAAGGTCAAATTAATATTCAGGATGGAGATTATTCTGTTACAGCTGAAATAGTAAGACCATATGGTACTTGGCTTCAACCTGGAGATCATACACCTGCGACTACACCAGCAACAGAAAAAGGAAGGTCTTTAGTTGTTAATATAGGGTCTTCTATACCGAAAACAGAAATCTTGTATGAAAAGGATATTAATGATATTATTGCTGGTCAACCTATTATCGTAGAGCTTTATGCTATAAACTTATTGAGATCTGGTAGATCAGGAGCTAATCCTGATTTACTTGTTGCGTTAGTAGATGGTTCAGGTACTGAAATTTCTTCTTTTTCAACAGGTGAAATTCCAAAAAGTAATCAATGGGAGAATTATCCTAAAACACCTATGACTCTTGATCCTGGATCAAATACGAGTTTAAAATTTATTATTAGATCCAATGTTCAAGTAAACAACGGTAATGATGTTGCCATCGATGATATCACAGTTTATCAATTACCAAAATCTTGCGTAACAGAAGTTGAGTTTCCTATTGTAATCGATTCAGGAAAGGCCTTTACATCTAGTACCACAGGGTCTACAAATGTTACTTGTAATGGAGCTTCAGATGGAACTCTTAGCATTGCAGCACAAAATTATGACGCAACTATAGGATTTGAGTATTCAATAGATAATGGTACTACTTGGACAACTCAAATGACTTCACCTTATACTATTACTGGATTAGCAGCAGATAGCTATGATGTTATAGTGCGTTATGAAACGTGTAGTTTTCCGTTTTCTGAAACTATTACAGCACCAGCCCTTTTAGAAGTTAGTGCTTCGGGAACACCAATAACTTGTCTTACAGGTTCTACAGTTACAGCAAC
Source organism: Algibacter sp. L1A34 (assembly GCF_009796805.1). NCBI lineage: Bacteria > Pseudomonadati > Bacteroidota > Flavobacteriia > Flavobacteriales > Flavobacteriaceae > Algibacter > Algibacter sp. L1A34. Next base: position 3,041,005 of record NZ_CP047029.1, read on the forward strand.
AGCAACAGGAGGAACAGCTGGTTACACTTATGAGTTGTTAGATACTGCAACATTAAATTTAGTAGATAGTTTTCCAAGTAATGGTATTTTATCTAATATACCTTCAGGAGATTATACAATAAGAGCTACAGATTCTAACGATTGTGTTGCTACAACAACGCTTAATTTATCGGGATCTGCGGCACCAACAGCATCTATAAATACAACCTCTAATTTTTGTTATGATCCCGTTGGAGGTGGATCACTAATAGTTGATGCATTGGGCGGAGAATTACCATATGAATATAGTATTAATAGTGGTATTTTTCAATCAAGTAATACTTTTACGAGTTTAGCACCAGGTAATTATATAATTACAGTGCGAGATGCTTATGGTTGTACGGTAGTTTTACCAGCAGAAACTATTGCTCCACAAATTTCAGTAGTTGTAGAATTAACAAAAGAATTAGATTGTACCACATCACCAGATGCAGAAATTTCAGGAACTATTTCTGATGGTTATGCACCATATACAGTAACCTTATTACAAGGAACAGGAACTGTTACTTTAACAGGGAATACCTTCAGCTTAAATCCAACTACAGATGGTGTTTATCAATTTGAAGTAACCGATGATAGAGGATGTATTGTTGCATCAAACGAGGTTAACGTAAATCCTTTATTAACACCAGCAGTTACGGCTACTAAAACGGAAGTTACTTGTAACACAAGTGCCGACGGAACAGTTACGCTAACAGGCTCAGGAGGTTCCGGAGGTTATACTTATAGTGATGATAATGTAACTTTTACAACAAATAACACGTTTTCAGGTTTAGCAGCTGGTACATATAGCTTTTATGTAAAGGATAGTAAGGATTGTTCTAATACAGTTAGTGCTACTATAACAGAGCCAGACGCTTTAGTTGCTACAGCTAGTGCCACAACATTTAGTTGTAGTGCAACCAATACAAAAGAATCGGCAGAAATAACTATTGCTTTACCAACAACAGGAACAGCACCATATCAATATAGTTTTAATGGAGGAACATCTTTTAGTTCTACCAATACATTAACGGTAAATGATACTGGGGCAGATCAAACCTTCTCATATGTTGTAAAAGACGCAAATGGCTGTTTAACCGCAGCACAAGATATAACGATAACGGCATTAGATCCACCAACAGATTTAGATTTTACTTCATTATCTGTAACGTGTTTAGCCACGACTACTACTGTAGATTTAACAGCTACGGATGGTGTAGGAACATTGCAATATGAAACCATAGCGCCTTCACCTATAATAGTTGGAAAACAAACATCTAATTCTTTTGCAGGATTAACGCCAGGTACTTATGTGTTTCAAGTAACAGATGCTAATGGATGTTATTATTCAGAATCATATACAATAACTCCAGTAACACCTATAGCCGTTTCAGGTACATTAACAAGTGATGTATCATGTAAAGGAGGTGATAACGGATCTGGAACTTATACGGTTTCAGGAAATGCAACTGTTGGAGGTTATACGTTTATATTAACATCAGGAACTTTAGGAACTGGTACACTTACACAAACAGGAGATGTTTTAACTTTAGCAAATGTAGAGGCAGGAACTTATACTGTAGAAGTTACAGATAACGCTACGGGTTGTGATGATACTGCCAGTATTACAGTTAACGAACCTATAGATGCGTTAACACTTGGTGTAACAAGTAATGTTAATGGAAATTGTGATACTGACGCTCAAGTAACAGTAACAGCATCTGGAGGTACACCAGGTTATAGTTATGCTTTTGTTCAAGATGGAACTTCTCCAACAGGACTTTATACCTTTAGTAGTACTTCTAACTTAGATCCATCAGTAAATACCGATTGGGATGTTTGGGTAATGGATATTCAAGGCTGTACCACTAAATTAGATATTGTTGTTGCTGCAGATGGAATACCAACAATAGATCCTGTGGCATTAGAATGTTATAAAGGGCTACCTATTAGTATTACGTTATCAGGAACGGCTGTTGGCACACCAACTTATAGTATTGGAGGTGCTTTTCAAGCAAGTCCAATTTTTACAATAAATGCTCCGGGAACATATAATTTGAGTATTAAAGATGGTAACGGTTGTATTGCATCTACAACTTATGTTGTACAACCAGAATTGTTGTTGGATGCTGATATGACACAAGATTTAACTTGTACTGTTGATGCTAGTATTACCTTAACGGCAAGTGGAGGAACAGGAACTTACAGTACTTATGAAGTTAATATTGATGGTGCAGGTTATAATTTGATATCTGGTTCTCCTTATACAGCAACAGTTGATGGAGATTATCAATTTAGAGTTACGGATAGTCAAGGCTGTATAGCTGAATCTAATATTATTATAGTTACACCAAAAACAACACCAACACTTACATTTACACAAACTAATGTTAGCTGTAATAGTAGTAGTGATGGTAGTATTGTAGTAACAGCAGATAGTGGTATAGCTCCATACGAATACAGTATAGATAATGGAGTGACGTTCCAAACGTCTAATGTGTTTAATGGATTAAACCCTACAGGAACTTATAATATTGTTGTTAGAGATAGCAAGAATTGTGATTCATCTGCTACCTTAGTAACTATAACAGAGCCAGACGCTTTAGTTGCTACAGCTAATGCCACAACATTTAGTTGTAGTGCAACTAATACAAAAGAATCGGCAGAAATAACTATTGCTTTACCAACAACAGGAACAGCACCATATCAATATAGTTTTAATGGAGGAACATCTTTTAGTTCTACCAATACATTAACGGTAAATGATACTGGGGCAGATCAAACCTTCTCATATGTTGTAAAAGACGCAAATGGCTGTTTAACCGCAGCACAAGATATAACGATAACGGCATTAGATCCACCAACAGATTTAGATTTTAGTTCATTATCTGTAACGTGTTTAGCCACGACTACTACTGTAGATTTAACGGCTACGGATGGTGTAGGAACATTGCAATATGAAACCATAGCACCTTCACCTATAATAGTTGGAAAACAAACGTCTAATTCTTTTGCAGGATTAACGCCAGGTACTTATGTGTTTCAAGTAACAGATGCTAATGGTTGTTATTATCAAGAATCATATACAATAACTCCAGTAACACCTATAGCCGTTTCAGGTACATTAACAAGTGATGTATCATGTAAAGGAGGTAATAACGGATCTGGAACTTATACGATTTCAGGAAATGCAACTGTTGGAGATTATGCGTTTATATTAACATCAGGAACTTTAGGAACTGGTACACTTACAAAATCTGGAAATGTTTTAACCTTAGCAAATGTAGAAGCAGGAACTTACATTGTAGAAGTTACAGATAACGCTACTGGCTGTTTTGATACAGCCGACATTATAGTGGGAGAGCCCGCAAGTGATTTAAGCTTTATAACAACTTCAACAAATGTATTCTGTACAAATGATGAATCACAAATTACAGTTACTCCAGCAGGAGGAACGGCAAGTTATACTTATGCCGCTGTAGTAACAGGAGCATCAGCTCCGGTAACTTACGATGCAAGTAGTGTGATAACAGTAGATACCAATTCGGCAGCAAACTTAAGCTGGGATGTTTATGTAAAAGATGCAAATGATTGTATTGAAATAAACCCTGTTGTTATTGATACAGAAGGGTTACCAACGGTTACTACACCAGCTTTAGCTTCAAATCAATGTACAGTTTCAACTGGCTTTACATTTACAGCAACAGGAACTGGCTTAGCGCCCCTTACTTATAGTATTAATGGTGGAGCTTCTTATCAAGCAAGCTCAACATTTACGGTAAATACGCCTGGAAGTTATACCGTAACAATAAAAGATAAGAATGGTTGTACAGGATTTAGTACTACGCCAACTGTTGTTTATGCACCACTTACGGCAAATGCTATTTTGACTAAAGATTTAACCTGTTCAATACCTACAGAAGCTTCAATAGATATTTCTGCTTCAGGAGGAAATGGGGCTTACACTTACGAAGTGTCAACAGATGGCGGATCGACATATACAAGTATTACAGGTTCACTTTATAAAACATCAACAGCTGGTACTTATCAATTTAAAATAACAGATGTTAATGGATGTGATATTGAAACAAATGTTATAACAGTTGCCCCTGTAACTCTGGTAACAGCTTCAGAAATACTAGTAAATCCAACATGTAATGGAGATACTGATGGTTCTATTGAATTAACAGCATTAACAGGAGAAGCTCCATTTATTTATAGTATTGATGGAGGTGGTTCGTTTGTATCATCAAATACATTTGGTGGTTTAGCAGCAGGGACTTATAATTATGTTGTGAGAGATGTTAAAGGTTGTGAAATAACAGATACAGTTACATTAACGTCCCCAGCACCAATTGTTCCTGAAATTGTGACAAATGGAATTTTATGTAATTCTGTTACACCTGGTAGTTTTGATGTGGATATCACTTCAGGAGGAGATGCTCCATATGTTTATAGATTGTTTGATAATTCTTTTACGGAAATAGGTAACTATACGACTACTTTAGCTTCAACTTCATTTCCACATAATTTTCCAAATTTAGATTTTGGAGATTACTATATTACTATTGTAGATGCACGAGGGTGTGAGTTTTTAAGTTCTAAACTTAGAATAGAACCTATACCATATTTGGAATTAACTAGTCAAACAACATCTTTATCTTGTTTAACAGGAGCAACTGTTAATTTAAATGTTACTGGAGGTAATCCAAATTATACGTATTCAATATATGGGCAACCAGGAACAACTTCTCTGCCAACATCATCAACTTCTTATACATTTGCAAATTTAGATCAAAATACAACATATGTATTTGAAGTTGTTGATTCAGGGGGATGTCCATCTTTTTTAGAAATAAAAACAGGTACAATATCTCCTATAACTATTGATCCTATAGTAGCTACAGACGTTACTTGTAATGGATCCAACAATGGAGAGCTTTCATTTACTATTGGTCAATATGATGCATCAGTTACAGAACTTTATTATGAAGTACGTGATAATTTAACAAATGTTGCAATTTCACCAGCAAAAAATGGTACAATAACAGGAGTAACCGGAGCTGATGTTAGTGAAACAATTACTGGATTATTAGCTGGTAATTATACTTTATATATAAAAGAGGTTGACGGTACTTTCTGCTCAACAGCAGAAGAATTCCAAATTAGGCAACCAATTCAAGCATTATCTTCAATTATTACAAAAGAGATAAATGCTAATTGTAATTCAGGAGCTCAACTTACACTTACAACAACTGGAGGAACAGGCCCATATAAATATGCCGCTGGCGCACCAGGTTTCACACCGTTAACAGGAGATTTTGGAACGAGTAATGTGCTTAATTTAGATTACAATATTAGAACTATTTGGGATATAGTTGTAGAAGATGCCAATGGTTGTCAGTTTTTAATAGAAGACAAAACTATAATCAAAGATACCGATCCAACAATAACATCACCTGCTCAACAATGTTTTACAGGTCCACCAATTTCAATTACTTTATCTGGTACAACTGCTGTTAGTCCAGTTACCTACAGTATAGGCACTGGTGGTGTAGCAGGTGCTTATCAGTCTAGTGATACATTTACAATTAATGCCGCTGGAACTTATGATGTGTTTATTAAAGATGGTAATGGCTGTATTGCATCTACAACTTATGTTGTACAACCAGAATTGTTGTTAGATGCTGATATGACGCAAGATTTAACTTGTACTGTTGATGCTAGTATTACCTTAACGGCAAGTGGCGGAACAGGAACTTACAGCACTTATGAAGTTAATATTGATGGTGCTGGTTATAATCCGGTACTAAGTTCTCCATATACAGCAACAGTTGATGGGAATTATCAATTTAGAGTTACGGATGATGAAGGGTGTATAGCAGAATCGAATATCATTATAGTTACACCAAAAACGACTCCTACATTTACTCACACTCAAACTAATGTGAGTTGTAACGGAGGTGCAGATGGTAGTATTGTAATAACAGTAATAGATGGTATTGCTCCATACCAATACAGTATAGATAATGGAGCTACATTCCAATCATCTAATGTCTTTAATGCATCTAATGGTAATCCATTAAATGCAGCAGGAATATACAATGTAGTTGTTAGAGACAGCAAGAATTGTGATTCATCTGCTACCTTAGTAAACATAACAGAACCAGTATTGCTCGATGGAACAGGTGATTTACCACAAGGTTTAACATGTGGTTCTGGTAATGCAACACAAGCAGCCGAAGTAACTATTACTGCAATAGTAGGAACGGGTACAGCACCATATACTTATAGTTTTGATGGTGTAAATTACACATCAACTAATAATTATTTCACATATACATCTGGTACGGTATCGGCATACATAAAAGATGCCAAGGGATGTGTTGCAGGTCCAATAGATGTTATTGTACCAGCATTAGACCCACCAACAGATTTAGATTTTGTTGCAAGCCCAGTAACTTGTGTTGATTTAACTAGTGATGTACAATTAACAACAACAGATGGTGTTGGCATATTAAGTTATGAGATACTATCACCAGCAACTTCTACAGGAAATGTATCGGGCGCATCAAGTGGTTTATTTACAGGCTTAGCACCAGATGATTATTTATTTGAAGTGACTGATGCTAATGGATGTACTTATCAAGAATTGTATACTGTGGTCCCTGTAACGAATATTTCAATTGCTGGATTAAAATTAAATGATGTTTATTGTTTTGGAGATAATACAGGAGCTATTCAGTATACTGTAACAGGATATGCTGGTACTTACACACCTACTTTAACAAGTGGAGTGGGAACTTTGTCTCAAACCGGAAACACTATTGATTTAACAGGTTTAGTAACAGATACCTATACAGTAAGAGTAACAGATGATATTACAGGTTGTTTCGATGAGGTTGATATTACTATAGATCAGCCAGCAAATGCATTAACATTTACAGCAGCAGCAACACATGTATATTGTACAGAAGATAATTCACAAATAACAGTTACTCCAGCAGGAGGAACAACAAATTATACTTATGCAGCTGTAATACAAGGAGCAACAGCTCCATCAGCAGGGGATTACGGTATAAGCAACATAGTTACAGTAGATACCAATTCTGGAACAGATCTAATTTGGGATGTCTATGTAAAAGATGCTAATGGTTGTATTACCACAAATTCATCTACTGTAATACTCGATCCAGAACCAACGGTAACCACACCTGCATTGGCTTCAAATCAATGTTCAGTTAGTTCAGGTTTTACTTTTACAGCAACCGGAGCATCGGGAGTATCACCATATGTGTATAGTATAAATGGAGGAGCATCGTATCAATCGAGCCCAACATTCACAATAAATACACCGGGTTCTTATACCGTTACAATTAAAGATGCAAATGGCTGTACGGCTACAAGCCCTATACCAACAATAGTATATGAGCCATTAACGTCGGTACCTGCTGTAACAAAAGAATTAGATTGTTCAGCAACGCCAGAGGCAGAAATTACGGTTACTATTTCAGGTGGTAATGGACCATTTACTTATACTGTTCAAAAAGGAGCAGGAGTAGCGAGTGTTGCAAGCGCACCTATTGCAGGTCCAACATTTACATATTCGGTTTCTTTAGCAGATGTAGATAGTTATACTTTTGAAATTACGGATGCTAATTCTTGTACTTCAACAAGTACTATAACAGTAGATCCAATAACTAATCCAATAGTAACACCAATTAAAACAGATGTTAGTTGTAATGGCGGTTCTAGTGGTACGGTTCAATTAACAGGTTCTGGTGGTTCAGGTGGTTACACCTATAGTGATGATAATGTAACATTTACAACTACATCATTATTTACAGGGTTAGCGCAAGGATCGTATACGTTTTATGTAAAAGATAGTAAAGACTGTACAGGTTTTGTAACCGTAAACATCACTGAGCCAACGGCATTAGTGGCCACGGCTGTTGCAACAAAGTTTAGTTGTAGCATTACAAATGAAAAACAAGCTGCAGTAATAACTATTGAGGTTCCTACAACGGGAACGGCACCATATCAATATAGTTTTAATGGAGGAACAACATTTACTTCTAGCAATACCTTAACGGTAAATGATACTGGAGTTGATCAAACATTTTCTTATGAAGTAAAAGATGCTAATGGATGTACAACAGGAGCTCAAAATATAACGATAGTGGCATTAGATCCTCCAACGGATTTAGTATTCACACCAGGAAGCGCGGTAACTTGTTTAGATACAACGGGAGGTAGTGTAACATTAACGGCAACAGATGGTGTTGGCATATTAAGTTATGAGATAGTATCACCGGCAAGTGCTACAGGTAATATATCAGGCGCTTCAAGTGGAACTTTTACAGGTTTAGGACCAGATACTTATTTATTTCAAGTAACGGACGCTAATGGTTGTTATTATCAAGAATCATATACTGTACCGCCTGTAACCAATATTGCAATTGCGGGATTAAAATTAAATGATGTTTATTGTTTTGGAGATAATACCGGAGCTATTGAATATACTGTAACAGGATACGCTGGTACTTACATGAGTACTTTAACTAGTGGAACAGGAACTTTAACTCAATCAGGAAATACTATTAATTTAACTGGTTTAGTAACAGGTACCTATACAGTAAGAGTAACAGATGATATTACAGGTTGTTTTGATGAGGTTGATATTACTATAGATCAGCCCGCAAGTGATTTAGACTTTACAACAACTTCAACAAATGTATATTGTACCGAAGATAATTCTCAAATAACAGTTACTCCACTAGGAGGAACAGCAAATTATACTTATGCAGCTGTAGTAGCAGGAACAACAGCTCCAGCAGTTGGAGATTATATTACGAGTAATGTAGTTACAGTAGATACTAACTCTGGAACAGATCTAGTTTGGGATGTCTATGTAAAAGATGCTAACGGTTGTATTACCACGAACCCATCTACTGTAATATTAGATCCATTACCAACAGTAGATGTGCCTACTTTAGCATCAAATCAATGTAATTTAACTGGAGATGCTTATACATTTACAGTAACAAACCCAACAGGTGTTGTGCCTTTTGAATATTCTATAGGGAACGGTTTTCAAACAGGTACAACCTTTGCGGTTAGTAATGCCGGAACTTATTCGGTAACAATAAAAGATGGAAATGGTTGTACGTTTACAAATGCAACCCCAATAACTGTTTATGCGGCGTTAGATGTTTCTTCTACAATTGTTTCTTTACCTAGTTGTATAGATAATGATGGTGAAATTACAGTATCTGGAAGTGGAGGATCTGGAAATTATACATTCAGTATAAATCCTTCAACAGGTATCACACAAACAGGAAATATATTTTCAGGATTATCTGCTTTAACTAATTACACAGTTACAGTTACGGATACTGTAACTACCTGTACTAATACAGTTACTGTTAATTTAGAAGCAGCAACTCCTGTTAACTTTACAGCAACTCCAATAGATGTTACCTGTATAGGTGATACGGATGGTGTTATTACTGTTAATTTAGATGCATCGAATAATAATCCATTATACAAGTATGCTATAATTGCAGGACCAGCAACATTCCCAGCACAAGATTCAAATATATTTACAGGATTAGAAACTGGAAGCTACACTGTTGAGGTTACATCTGGACGAGATTGTGTTGACACAGAAATTGTAACGGTAGGAACACCAACGGCTATTATAGTTCCTGCTCCAACGGTTCAAGAATATTCTTGTACAGTAAATACCAATTTATCTAATTTTGCAACTATAACCGTAACAGGTGTATCTGGTGGATCTGGTAATTTTGTTAAATATGAATTTATTAGAGATGCCGATGGTGTTGTAGTACAATCTAATTCTAGTAATATTTACACAATAACCAATCTTTTAGGTGGGGCATATACAGTTAATGTTTATGATGATAATGGATGTTTAGGCGCTTCTGTAGCAACGGTAGCTCCATTTATTTCTATTGATGATTTAACAATTACTATTGATAATGCTATTACATGTACTAATGATGAAGATATAACGGTATCTGTAACAAGTACAGGAGGTACGCCTACCAATTTACAATTTACTTTAGAGGATATTGTAGGTAGTGTAAAAGGAGGTGTTTATAGCCAAACCAATGCAACAGGTGTATTTACAGGATTACCAATTGGTAATTACTTAGCGACCGTTTTAAATATCGATACCGGGTGTGTTATAGAAAAAGTACATTATGTAAACGATCCATTCACGTTCGATCTTACTATAGATAATATTGTAGACGTTACTTGCTTTAGTGATAATGATGGTAGTGTTGATATTACTTTAATCGACAGAACACCTAATCCAACCGATGAGTCTGGTGCTTTTAGTTATGAGTTATTTGATAATTTAGGTAATTCAGTAGCAACAGGATTAACAACTAATGCTGGACCAGTTACAATAACAGGCCTTTTAGCAGGAACTTATAGTGTTACTACAAGTTTAACAAATGCTCCTTATTGTACAGTAAATAAAAACTTTACTATTACTGCACCAACTGCGGCATTAGCAATAGCTGAAACGCATACTGCTATTACATGTGTGAGTGGTAATAATGATGGGTCTATATCTGTTAGTGCAACAGGAGGTTGGCCAGGAGGTTATGAGTATCAATTATCAAATACAGGAGGATCTGTTATAATTCCTTTTGGAACGGAAAGTAACTTTACTGATTTATCAGCAGGAGATTATACCGTTACAGCTCGAGACAGTCAAGGTTGTGAGGATCCTATTAATGTAATATTGGTAAACCCAACTCCAATAACTATTGTTGCTAGTACAGATATAACAACATTAAATTGTTTTGGTGATTCTAATGCAACTATTAGCGTTACAAGCACAACAGGTGGACAGGGAAGTAATTATACATATTCTCTTAATATGGTTTCACCAACAGGAAGTACGTCGGGACCACAAACATCAGGTGTATTCTCTGGTTTAGCATCAGGAACTTATAATGTAACTGTAACAGATGGTTATAATTGTAGCGCAACTTCGTTAGATATCATTATTGCAGAACCTGCAGATATTCAAGCATCGTTAGTGAAGTCTACATCGGAAACTTGTTTAATTAGTGCAGCATTGACATTAAGTGCTACTGGAGGAACTGGTATTTATGAATATAGTAACGTAAGTGATTTTGCAACAGTTATAGGATCGTTCGTATCAGAGGTTACTTTTGATGCTGCACCAGGAACGTATATGTATTATGTGCGTGATGCAAATGGTTGTCTTGCTAATGCATCTAACGAAATAATTATAGATCCTTTACTTGATTTAAAGGTGAATTTAGATACTACAAATGCTAGTATTAATTGTTCTGGAGATGATACAGGTGTTATTATAGCTAAGGCTGAAGGAGGTTTAGGTAACTATGTTTATACGTTGCAAGATGCTTCTGGAACCGATATAAGTCCAGTACCAACTCAAAATAGTCCTGGTGTATTTACAGATTTACCAGCAGGAGATTATTTAATTGAAGTAGAAAGTGGCGACTGTTTAGAGATTAGTGCTCCTGTATCAATTTCTGAACCAACAAATCCATTAAGCGTTGCTTATAATGTTATAAATGTTACTTGTGCGGGAATAAATAATGGAATTTTAGAAATAAATGCTACGGGTGGATCTGGAATTATTAAATATGCAATTTCACCAAGATTAGATCGCTTTTTTGAAGATGCTACTTTTGAAGATTTAGCACCGGGAATCTATCAAGCTATTGTTCAAGATCAATTAGGTTGTTTTGTAATCATTGATTTTGAGGTTGAAGATGCCGAGCCTGTCTTATTAAATATTGTACCAAATTCTATATTCCCAGCCGTTTGTGATGGTGATATGGATGGTGAATTTAGTGTTGAAATATCAGGAGGTGAAATGCCATACAGTGTTGTTTTAGATGATGAAGATGGTGTTTATACAACTGGAGCAGCAACACAAATAGAATTCGATTTTACAGGTTTAGAAGGTGGTGATCATATTGTTTTCGTACGTGATAACTTAGGTTGCGAAAGTGAATGGAATATTACATTCCCAGAATCTGTTCTTATAGATCCTCAACTTAACATTGAGTATGGTTGTGTTGATAATGCATCAAGTAACACCGTGACAATTTCTGTAGATGAAAGTATCACAGATACTTCAGATTTAGATTATTCTCTAGATGGAGGTGTATCATACCAAGCTAGTAATATTTTCTTAGATGTTCCTGCAGGATTAAATCACTATGTTAATGTTAGACATACCAATGGCTGTATTAAACGTACAGAGCTTTTTGATATTTCTGAAATTCTACCATTAGAATTGGCTATAGAAGCAGGAGGTTTAAATGAAATTGTTGCAACGGCAACAGGAGGAGTAGAGCCATATGAGTTTACATTAAACGGCGAATCGTACGGAAGTACTAGTGATTTTATATATTACGAGTCTAGAGATTATACTGTAACTGTAACCGATAGAAATGGTTGTATAGCAACTGCAACAATGTATTTTGAGTTTATTGATGTGTGTATAACTAATTATTTCACACCAAATGGCGATGGTGTTTTAGATGAGTGGGGCCCAGGTTGTACATCTATTTATAATGATTTAACTTTCGAGATTTTCGATAGATATGGTCGTGTTGTAGCTAAATTAAGAGCTGGACAAAAATGGAATGGTAAATATCATGGTAAAGAGTTACCTACTGGAGATTACTGGTATGTAGTGAAACTGAATGATAGTAGAAATAATAAAGAGTTTGTTGGACATTTTACACTTTATAGATAATGAAGAAGAGTCTGTTTATGTTTAACACTAAAAGAATTCAAATGAAAAAAATATTAGTATATCTGCTTCTTATGGTTATGGCAAATGCTTATAGTCAAGAACTTAATTTACCTGTTTTTACACAACATTTAGCAGAAAATGATTTTGTAATATCTCCAACCTATGCTGGAATTGGTGATAACTTGAGAATTAGAGCCAACGGTTTAACACAGTGGGTAGGTATAAAAGATGCACCAGATAATCAATCTATTTATGCCGATTTTAGAATAGCCGATCGCTCTGGTGTAGGTGTTTCATTTTACAATGATAGAAATGGCTATACTATTCAAACTGGTGCTAAATTTTCATTTGCACATCACCTTATTTTAGATTATTATTCTAAGCAATATTTATCTTTTGGTATTTCTTTAAATCTGAATAATTTCAGAATTGATATTGATCAATTTAACACAACTATTGAGAACCCATCTTTAGATCCCTTTATTACCGATAATAGAAAAACATCAAATCAGAATTTCGATGTTGGTGCGTTATATAGAAATCACGGCTTCTTTTTAAGTTTTAATGCTAATAATGTTCTAGCCAAAGAGCTTGAAGATTTTAGAGAACTAGAACCTAATTTACTTTTAAACTATCAAATATATTCGGGATACACTTTTAGTGGGCCTAAGAAAAGTGGTTTAGAATTTGAGCCTTCCATTTTTTATCAAATGTTTGCAAGTGATAAACGTTCGGCAACCGATATCAACTTAAAAATGCGTAAATTTAGTAGAAACGAAGATTACTATTGGGCAGGAATTTCTTATCGTTTTCTGAATGACCAGTTAATGAAACCATTAAACATTGGACCTATGGCGGGTTTTAAAAAATCGCAATTCTATTTTGGGTATTCTTATCAAATTACAATGAATGGCTTATCATCTTATAACTCAGGAACGCATGTAATAACTGTTGGGTTCGACTTCTTACAAGGTATTAGTAATTGCCCCTGTACGCAAAGTGCTGTGCATAAGTAATGCTTAAATTATTGCATTTAAAATAAAATGTTACATTACTTTTGCAACTTCAAAAAGTAATATTTTTTTAAATGGAATTACGAGTAAAACAGCGCATTGCTTTAAGCGTTTACTTTTTTTTATCTGGGATTTGTTTTGCAACTTGGGCATCACGAATTCCAACTATAAAAACTTTTTTTAATTTAAATGAAGCGGAACTAGGTACCATACTTATTGCTATGCCAGTAAGTTCCTTGATTGGTTTGCCTATTTCTGGCTGGCTAGTTTCTAAATTCGATAGTCGTATTCCATTAATATTTGCCTTTGTTTGTTTTTCAATATCATTGGCTATGATTGGTTTTGCAACAACCACATTAGGATTGATTTTGTCAATTTCTAGTTTTGCTTTTTGTTTACGAATTTTGAATATTTCGATTAACACACAATCCATTACCTTACAGAAAAAATTTGAAAAGCGGGTAGTAGGAGCTTTTCACGGACTTTGGAGCACAGGTGGCTTGTTTGGTGTGTTATATTCAACTATCATGGTTAAGTTTAAAGTGCCTATCCATATTCATTTATTAAGTATAGCCATTTTTGCAATATTTGTAGCTTTGGCAACCTATAGGTATACTTTAAAAAATGATAAAGCACCTTCTGGAAATAAATTAATAGTAAGCAAGCCTGATCCTTACATTATGTGTTTAGGGTTAATTGTGTTTTTTGCAGCCATTTGCGAAGGTGGTATGTTCGATTGGAGTGGTGTCTATTTTAAAGAAGTTTTAAAAGAAGATGTTTTTACGTATGGCTATTTAATGTTTATGACTACTATGGCGTTGTCTCGTTTCTTCTCAGATAAATTAGTGACAAGAATAGGTGTTTTAAAAACGTATATTTTAAGTAGTTCTTTAGTTGTTATCGGGATATCTATGGCAGTACTATTTCCTAAGTTTTGGACCGCATTATTTGGGTTCTTTTTAGTTGGTTTTGGTACGGCTGCCTTTTTTCCTGTAACGATGTCTTTAGCAGGAAACTCTAAAAAGTATTCGCCAGGTATGGCTATTTCAATTATAACGACTTACGCTATTATAGGTATGCTTATTGGGCCACCGCTAATAGGTTATCTGGCACATGCTTTTGGATTAAGAAATGCCTTTATACTTTTCATTGTTGTTGGTTTATCATTTATTCCTGTAGCTTTTGGTCTTTTTAAATTTGAAGAAAAAGAAGCTTAAAACTGTTTATAAAAAAAAGTCAAAAAGAGATTTAACCATCTTTTTGACTTTCTAAGGAATAAACTATTAAGTTTTTATTTTTCCATTACCTCTACTTCAAATAATTTATCCCAGTGCTTACCTGTAACAAATATGGTTTTAGTTTTTGGATTGTAAGCAATGCCGTTTAAAACATCTAAACCTTCGTGTTGGGTTACTAGTTTCTTTAATGGAGAAAAGTCGATTACACCTATTACTGCACCGTTTTTTGGGTTAATAATAGCTACACCATCTTTTTGGTAACGGTTAGCGAAAATGTTATCATCAATCCATTCCATTTCATTAATACCAATAATTTTACCTTTATTGGTAAACACTTGTATGTAGCCTTCTTCAACTAAAGTTTCAGGATTTAATAACCATATTTTTTCGGTACCATCGCTTTTATAAATCGATTTCTCATTATGTGTTAAACCCCAACCTTCTTTACTATTAGCGTATTTAAAGCTGTCTAATTTTTCGAATGTATTTACATCGTAAACAAAACCAGTTCCTTTTTGCCAAGTTAATTGATAAATTTTATCATTTAAAACTGTTAATCCTTCACCAAAAAACTCATCGGCTAAATTGATGTTTTTAAGAATTTCTCCTGTTTTATAGTCTACTTTTCTAAGTTTAGATTCTTTATTTTGGCCAGTGCTTTCATATAATGTATCATTATAAAACTCTAAACCTTGTGTATAAGATGTAATATCGTGTGGGTATTCGTTTAAAATTTTATAGGTGAATATTTTTGGTGATTCATCATTCAAAATAGTAACGGAAGTATTTATACTTTGTTTCTCACCATTATAATAAACTGTAGCTTCAATAGTTTGTTTACCTAATTTAAAATTGCTTAAAGCTGTATTATTTTCAATTCGCTTACCGTTTAAAGTATAGGAAACAGAATCAATTTTATGACTTTTTTTATTTTCTAAAGAAAGTTTTAAGGTCTTATTTACTGAAATATTCCCTTTTTCAGCGTTCGTTATAACGTTGAAATCATTTTTTTTTAGTCCGTTATTAGATCCGCAAGCAATAATTAGTGTGCTTAAAAATATGATTATTAAGTGTTTGAATGTTTTCATTTCGAGCTTTAAATTTTAAGCAAGATATTTATTTAAAATCAGTTAAAAAAAATATTGTGAATTTTTTAAAAGGTTGTATATTTGCACCCGGCAAGTCCTACACAACTAGCTCCTGTTGAATCCTCCAGGGCGGGAACGCAGCAAAGGTAAATGGTCGTAGCAGTGTGATGTAGGTAGCTTGCCTTTTTTTTTACAATAAACTGAAATCTTGAAAGCTTAGGCTTATCGAGATTTTTTAGTTTTATATTGTATCTTCTTTATAAAACAATTTTAATAATTTAAGTGGTATATTAAAATTCATTATTAATTTTACATTTTTAATTTTCATACAAAAAGCATGTCTAAAGTTGTATTAATCACAGGAGGTTCTTCGGGAATAGGTAAATCTATTGGCGAGTTTTTAAAAACTAACGGATTTATTGTTTACGGAACCAGTAGAAATCCGGAGAAATACAAGGGTAGTAAATTTCCTATTTTGGCTTTAGATGTAAAGGATAATCAAACTATTGAAGAAACAGTTGCTACAATAATTGCAAATGAAGGCAAGTTAGATGTGGTAATTAATAACGCTGGCGCGGGAATTACAGGTCCAATTGAAGAAATTCCAGATGTTGAAATCAAGAATAATTTCGATACTAATTTTTTCGGACCTATTAATGTAATAAAAGCCGTTTTGCCCCAAATGCGCGTACAAAATTCGGGTTTAATTATTAATGTAACATCTATTGCTGGTTATATGGGGTTACCGTATCGTGGTGTTTATAGTGCGAGTAAAGGCGCCTTAGAATTGATAACAGAAGCGTTTAGAATGGAGTTGAAAGATTTCAATATTAAAATGACTAATGTAGCACCTGGCGATTTTGCAACCAATATTGCTGCAGGACGCTATCATGCACCATTACTAGAAAATTCACCTTACAAAAAACCTTACGGTGAAACTTTAAGTTTAATGGACTCTCATGTTGATGGAGGAAGTGATCCTAATGAAATGGCAAAGGCTGTTTTTAGTATAATAAACTCCAAAAACCCTAAAATACATTATAAAGTTGGTGCGTTTATGCAGAAGTTTTCAATTGTCTTAAAACGAATTCTTCCAGATGCGGTCTATGAAAAAATGCTTATGAATCACTATAAGCTTTAGGCTAAATTATTTTTTGAGTAGGCCAAGAAGTTGATCTTCAAACTTGCTATAAAAAATATTAGTATTGCCGTTAGATATCGTTTTGTTTTTATTTATTATGAAGGTTTTAGTTACTGGATGAATAGCTAAAGCTTCCGATGCTAATTTTGGCGATTTAAAAAAGTATTCGTTTCCACTAACAAAGCCATTAGATTGTAATAGGCGTCTTGCTTTATTTACATTATAATTATCAATATTGATACTTATAAAAGTTACTTCTGGATATTTTGCTTTTAAACTTTTTAGTTTATGATGGCTGGTTTTAAAATGATCGTAATACATATTAGACCAAAACGTAATTACCGTTGGTCCTTTTACTATGTCACTAAGTTCTTGAGAGTTGTTTCTGTAATCTACAATATCAAGAGGCGGTAGCTTATTTCCTTTATCTAATTTACTAACAGCCTCGGCATAATTAATAATCATTTGTTTGCCTTTCTCATTTTCTGTTTTGGCTAAATAATTTTTAAGAATGGTATTTGTTTCTTTCGTATCATGACTTAACGAAAGAAATTTAACGGTGTAATGATAAAGTAATTCTTCTTTTAAACTTTTATCAGAAATTAAACTATCTATTTGTTTAAGTCGATCTAAGTTAAAACAAAGCGAACGACCTCTTTTAAAATCAAATTTATTACAATGTGCTAAGTGTTCGTTTAAAGCCAAATTACTTATGTTCGATTTTAAAAACCATTTATAAGTAACAAAGTCTCTTAATTTAGAATTATTGTAATCAATATCTTTTCTATAGGCATAAAAATCTTTAGGAAGCGTTTTATATATTTTTTCAATTTCAGTTCTATTGCTTCTAAAAGGATAAGTTTCTTTACTAGCGTAGTAGGAAAAATTGATATGTTCTAAAATTAAATTCTCAAAAGTTTTACTAACATCATTTTTCTTTTTAAATTTTTTAAATTTAGCAAGTTGTGCTTGTTTTATCGAGTCTAATTTAGCAGTAAACTTTTCTGGATCGAGTGCTTTAAATCTTCTAACGGCTTGTTCTGTCTTTTTGTTTTCTAAAAACTCATTTAACAAAAAGTTATTTTGTTTTGCACCACGGCCAGTGTAAACTAAAGATTCATCAAAATCGAATGTGTTTAATCTAAAAAGTAAACTGTCGTTAGGTTCAAGAATTATCATTTGATATTCACTACCATGTTTAAAAGTGTATAAACCTGGGTGCAAATTATTAATTTTATATATAAACCTATTTCTACCGTCAAGTTTTATAGTGTCAATAATTTTATTCCTACTTTCTAAAATAATGGTATTTTCAATAGGATTTACAATTTCCCCTCCAATATATGCAAAGCCATCACTCAGGTCGTGAGCGTTATTTTTACAGCCTGATATTAAAAGTGTAATTGATAATATTGAAAATAATATTCTCATATAAAGTCTTGGTTTTTGCAAAGTATCTACAGAACAAAAATATGCCTTGTTTTCATAATCTGCTGTTAATGCGTTGTTAAATGTTATTTAGACTAATAATGGATTAAAGCTTTAACACTGCAAAAATTAGAGCTTCTAAGTTTCTTCTTACCAATGTATTTTTTTACTTTTGCAAAAAAAATAAACAACCTTTTATGTTATCAGTTTCAAATCTTTCTGTTCAATTCGGAAAACGTATTCTATTTGATGAAGTAAGCACGACCTTTAATAATGGCAATTGCTATGGAATCATTGGTGCAAATGGATCTGGGAAATCTACATTTTTAAAGATTATCTCAGGTAAAATGGAGCCAACTTCTGGACATGTTTCCTTAGAGGCAGGTAAGCGTATGTCGGTTTTAGAGCAAAACCACAACCTTTATGATGAGAGTACGGTTTTAGAAACTATTTTAATGGGTAATAAACCATTATTTGATATTAAAACTGAAATTGATGCACTTTATGCTGATTATACAGACGAAAATGCTGAGAAAATAGGAGAACTTCAGGTTAGGTTTGAAGAAATGGATGGTTGGAATGCTGATAGTAATGCCGCTTCTATGTTATCTAACTTGGGTATTAAGGAAGAATTTCATTATACTTTAATGGCCGATTTGGATGGTAAACAAAAAGTGCGTGTATTATTAGCACAAGCTTTATTTGGAAATCCAGATGTACTAATTATGGATGAGCCTACCAATGATTTGGATTACGAAACAATTTCTTGGTTAGAAAACTTTTTGGCCAATTATGATAATTGTGTAATTGTTGTATCGCATGATAGACACTTTTTAGATGCCGTTTGTACGCATATTTCTGATATTGATTTCGGAAAAATTAACCATTATTCTGGTAACTATACTTTCTGGTACGAGTCGTCTCAATTAGCAGCTCGCCAACATGCACAACAAAACAAAAAGGCTGAAGAGAAAAAGAAAGAGTTAGAAGAATTTATTCGTCGTTTTTCTGCAAATGTTGCAAAAAGTAAACAAGCAACAAGTAGAAAAAAGATGATTGAAAAATTAAATATTGGAGATATTAGACGTACAAGTCGTCGTTATCCAGCTATTATTTTTGATCGCGATAGAGAAGCAGGCGATCAAATTTTAAATATAGAAGGTTTAACAGCTTCACTTGAAGGCGAAATGCTTTTTAAAAATATTGATTTAAACTTGGCAAAAGGAGATAAAGTGGTTGTGTTTTCTAGAGATTCTAGAGCAACAACGGCATTTTATCAAATTATAAATAATAATGAAAAAGCTGATTCTGGTGAGTTTGCTTGGGGTGTAACAACTACACAATCTTATTTACCTCTTGATAATAGTGAGTTTTTTGAAAATGATTTAAGTTTAGTAGATTGGCTACGTCAATGGGCTACAACCGAAGAAGAACGTGAAGAAGTACATATTCGTGGTTTTCTAGGTAAAATGATTTTTAGTGGAGAAGAAGCGCTTAAAAAATCGAATGTACTTTCGGGAGGAGAAAAAGTGCGTTGTATGCTTAGTAGAATGATGATGGTGCGTGCAAATGTGCTAATGCTTGATGAGCCAACAAATCATTTAGATCTGGAAAGTATTACAGCTTTTAACAATTCGCTTAAAAACTTTAAAGGTACTATGTTGTTTACAACACACGATCATGAGTTTGCGCAAACTGTTGGTAATAGAGTAGTGGAGTTAACTCCAAACGGTGTTATAGATCGTTACACCACTTTTGATGAATATATGCAAGACAAAAAAATAAAGGAATTACGTGATAAAATGTACACCGTAAAAGCTTAATATATTGCTTTAAATTTACTAAAGTATTTATTTAAATTTTTGCTTGGCAATTATACAATTTTAAAAAAAGGGTTATTGAAATTAGTTTTCAACAACCCTTTTTTATTTTGCTTGAAAACGATCTCTTTAAATATTTCAAGCTTATGGTAAAAAAAAAGGACTTCGCTAAAAGTCCTTTCATTGTGGTAGATCGTGCAGATTTTAATTTGTTGTACTTAAAATCAGTGTTTTTTTTGAGTTTAGTTTGTTTTGTTATAAAATAATAATTTTAAAAACTAACTAGTAAATTAATTAAGTATTAAGCATAATTCCTACGTATTGGTTTGCTATTAGAATTGTTTTGAACCAATTTAGAAGTGTTTTTACCCATTAAATGATCAATAACATCAGTAGCGCGTTCAAGTTCGTCTTTGTGTACTAGAATGTCTTGTAAGGTCTGATTTAAATCACCAGGATAATTAATACGCTCAAACTTCGATTTGGCTCTAATTACTGCACAAATATTAAGTGCTGCTAAGTCATTAAAAACACGTTGTACATCGTTGAGATTTCCGGTAAATACTTTAATGTAGTTTTTCATTGTAGTTTGTTTTTAAAAGTTTATTCCTACAAGATAATAAATAAAGTAATCAAAATAAAGAGTTAAAGCGTTAAAAATCAGTTAAGTTTTTGCGTGTGCGCCAACACTTTTTTTTAAGGCTCTATTTCTAAATTTATACCTTCAATAATTGACGTCGCTTTTTCTAGCTCATCCTTATGTACATAAATTTCTTGAAGGCCTTGTATAGCCGAGCCAAATCCAGCTAGTCTTCCAGATTCTGTTTCATCTTTTATTACAGCTGTAATGTTCTCATTTTCTAAATCTGAAACAATACGTTGTACAACAATAAAGTCTCCAGAGAAAACTTTTATATAGTTTGAATTTGTCATAATAAATTTTAGTTTAATGTTCTAACTAAATATACAACATTTTTAAACACAAAAAAAGCCGGCCATGGCCGACTTTTAATTTTTAACACGTGTTTAACTATCTTAATTCCGCACCAAGTTGTCTTTCAAAACTCGATTTCAATTTGTTCATTATTTTATCAATTTGTTTATCGGTTAACGTTTTGTTTTCATCTTGAAGAGTAAAACTCACTGCGTAACTCTTTTTGCCTGTTGGAAGGTTTTTACCTTGGTAAACATCAAAAAGGTTAACCGATTTTAGTAATTGCTTTTCACTTTGTTTTGCCAATTTATAAATAGACTCAAAGGTTACATTGTCATCCAATAATAAAGCGAAATCACGCTTTACTTCAGGATATTTGGTAATGGCTTTAAAAGTAATTTTATTGCGTTTAACAACATCTAAAATAGCATCCCAGTTAAAGTCTGCAAAAATAACATCTTGGCTAATGTCAAAATGCTTTAAAACTTGATTTTTAACTAATCCAAAATCCACTAAAGTAGTTTTTCCTAAACCTAGGCTTATTCCTTCACTTATTAAATCGTTTTTAGTTGGCGCTTCGCTAAATCTAGAAATGCCTAAACGTTCTAAAAGAGAGATAATACTCCCTTTCATAAAGAAGAAATCACTTTTTTCGCTAGATGAAATCCAGTTATCTTGTGATTGATTTCCCGTTGAAAATACAGCTAGATGTTTAAATTCTTCGCGCTTATCTTGGTAACCATGGTAGGTTTTTCCGAATTCGAATAATTTTAAATCACCACGTTTTCTATTGATGTTGAATGATACAGCCTCTAAACCTGAAAATAATAGCGATTGGCGCATAACCGACAAATCGTTACTTAAAGGGTTTAGCATGGTAATATTGTGTTCTTCTTTTAATTGTTCACTTAAAGCAGCGTAATTTGGCGTTGTAAGTGAGTTTGATAGTATTTCGAAAAACCCTTGCGAAGCCAATTGATTTCCTGTAATATTTTGAATTTTATAATCCTCAAAACGTGATGTAGGAGAAATAGAAGCGTTTAGTTTTTCGGTAGTTTTTACGTTATTGTAACCGTAAACACGCAAAATTTCTTCTATAATATCTGCTTCACGCTGCACATCGTTTCGGTATGCAGGCACCGTTAAACCTAACCCAGTTTCTGTAACATTGTTTATTTTTATATCTAAAGAAGATAAAATACGTTTTATAGTTTCCTTCGGAATTTCCTCTCCAATTAATTTTTCAGCATTATCGAAACTTAATCTAACTTCGAAATCTTGAATTTTCTTTGGATAGAAATCAATAATATCACTAGTAATTTCCCCACCAGCTAATTCCTGAATTAATAAAGTTGCGCGTTTTAAAGCATATTCCGTAATGTTTGGATCAATGCCACGTTCAAATCTAAAAGAAGCGTCAGTATTTAAAGCGTGTCTTTTTGCCGTTTTACGAACACTTACTGGATTAAAATAAGCACTTTCTAAAAAGATACTTGTAGTATGTTCTGAAACTCCAGAGTTTAATCCGCCAAAAACACCAGCAATACACATTGGTTTTTCAGCATCACAAATCATTAGGTCATCTTCGTGTAATTCACGTTCTACACCATCTAAAGTGATAAATTTTGTTCCAGCTTCTAAGGTTTTAACTTCAACTTTATTACCCGATATTTTTGCTGCATCAAAAGCGTGTAGTGGTTGCCCTAATTCATGTAAAACATAATTAGTAGCATCAACAATATTATTTATTGGGCTTAGTCCAATCGCTTTTAAGCGGTGTTGCAACCAAGCTGGAGATTCTTTTACTTTTATACCAGAAATAGTAACGCCACAGTAGCGTGGTGCTAATTCCTTATTATGCACATCGATATCCATTTTTAGGGTGCGGTTTTCAACGTGAAAGGCACTTACCGATGGTGTAATAAGTTCTAAGTTTATGTCTTTTTGGATTAGTCCAGCTTTTAAATCACGGGCTGTTCCAAAATGACTCATGGCATCGGCACGGTTTGGTGTTAATCCAATTTCAAAAACTTGATCGTTTTCAATTTCGAAAATATCTGCTGCAGGCGTACCAACTTCTAATGTTTCATCTAAAACTAAAATACCGTCGTGTCCTTTTCCTAAGCCAAGTTCATCTTCAGCACAAATCATCCCGAAACTTTCTTCACCTCTAATTTTACCTTTTTTAATGGTCCAAGCTTCTCCTTCTTCCGAGTATAAAGTGGTTCCAATAGTAGCAACAGGTACTTTTTGTCCGGCAGCAACATTGGGAGCGCCACAAACAATTTGTACAGGTCCATCTAAACCAATATTTACAGTAGTAATGTTTAGTTTATCGGCGTTTGGGTGTTTTACACAAGTTAAAACCTCACCAACTACAACACCTTCTAATCCGCCTTTTACAGATTGATAGGCTTCAATGCCTTCAACTTCAAGTCCTAAATCGGTAAGTAATTCGCTGGTTTGTTCTGGAGTCCAATCTGTTTTTAAAAATTGCTTTAGCCAGTTATATGAAATCTTCATAAATCGTTTTCGTATTAAGCGAACAAAGATAAATTATTGTGCTAAGCTTTCAAACAAAGGGATGTGAATTGTTTTATGAAAATGTGATATTGTTTTGGTTAAGTTTAATCATTTTTACAATCCTTCAATCCTTCAATCATCTCATTAAAATCATATTGTAAATCTTCATGTAAACCCGATATTATCTTTTTCACCATAAGTAATTGACGATCATAGAGATTTACCAATTGTGTGCTGCGCTTGATGCTTGGTGAAAAATTTTTTAATGTTTGGCAGAAATAGATAAGTAGTTCGGCTTCGGTTTCTTTTTTCTGTGAATAACGCACAAACTTTTTTACATTTCTAAGAATTTTTCGAACAGATTTTCTAATATAAAAAAAGCTATCTCTGTTTATGGTTTCAAACTCATTGTCTATGTATGTTTTTACAGATTGAATATAGTCGTCTTCATGAGCCGATTCGAATAATAAATAGGTGAGGAGTTCTTTGTTTTCTTTTTTAAAGCGTGATAACCTAAGGCAAAGTGCTATTAACTCTTCGTTGGATTGATGTTGTAATTCTTTTTTAATAGCGACTGCCGAAACTGCTTTCATTTAGAAATAAATTAGATTTTAAATTTAATAAAATAATATGGGTTTCCACAAGCTTAGCCAGACAAAGTAATTTAGACTTGCTTTTATTGAAAAGTAATTTTAATATGAAAAAAGAAAGGTTTTGACAGGAGAAACCCGGCAAAACCTTTTTTAATTATTTTTTATAATGAACTGAATTATCTCAATTTAGGGAAATTTGCAGGATTACTTTCATGCATAACATCATAAATAGCTTCAAAAATATCTTCAGCTGAAGGTTTTGAAAAATAATCACCATCATTTCCGTAAGCTGGTCTATGGGCTTTTGCAGTTAATGTTTTTGGTGCACTATCTAAATATTGAAAAGCATTTTGCTTGATTAAAATTTCGTCTAAAATATATGCAGATGCACCACCTGGAACATCTTCATCTATAATCATGACGCGATTAGTTTTTGCTATACTTTTTACAATATCATGGTTTAAATCGAATGGAATTAATGATTGTACATCAATAATTTCTACGTTAATACCAAGAGCCATAAGGTCTTTCGCTGTTTGCTGAACTATTCTTAGAGTAGAACCATAAGATATTAAAGTAATATCTGTACCTTCTTTAACAGTTTCAACAACTCCAATAGGTGTTTTAATAGCACTTAAATTGTTTGGCATTTTTTCTTTTAAACGGTATCCATTTAAACATTCTACAACAATTGCAGGATCATCTCCATTTAATAATGTGTTATAAAAACCGGCGGCTTTAGTCATGT
Organism: Algibacter sp. L1A34; assembly: GCF_009796805.1. Classification (NCBI taxonomy): domain Bacteria; kingdom Pseudomonadati; phylum Bacteroidota; class Flavobacteriia; order Flavobacteriales; family Flavobacteriaceae; genus Algibacter; species Algibacter sp. L1A34. The sequence continues at coordinate 3,066,351 of NZ_CP047029.1, forward strand.
TTCGTGGTACCAATAAGTGCACACCTTTAACTAGGTTTAAAATACCACCCATCGGTGATCCCGAATGCCAGATACCTTCAAGTCTGTGTCCTCGAGTTCGTATAATTAACGGTGCTTTTTGCTTTCCTTTGGTACGGTAATGCAGAGTAGCTAAATCGTCACTAATAATTTGAAGTGCGTATAAAATATAATCTAAATACTGAATTTCTGCAATAGGGCGTAAGCCACGTAATGACATGCCGATACCTTGACCAATAATTGTTGCTTCACGAATTCCTGTATCGGCAACTCGTAATTCACCATACTTTTCTTGTAAGCCTTCTAAACCTTGGTTTACATCTCCAATCTTTCCTGTGTCTTCACCAAAAACTAAAACTTCTGGGTGATTGCTTAGAATATAATCGAAATTATCACGAATAATAATACGGCCATCTACTAATTCTGCTTCGTCTGGATAAGTTGGCTTAATTTCTTTTATTCTTATGTTTGCACGTTGCGTTTCCGAATATAAATGCGAACTAAAGTTGTGTTGTGTTTTGTTTATATTGGAATTTATCCAATTGGCAAGAGTCGTTTTTTCAGTATTAGTTTCACCAAGTGTTAGGCGAAGTGTTTTTCTAGCCGTGGATAAAATATCTTTTCTAGTTGGCTCGGTTATACCTTCTAAATCGCTAGCTAATTTTGAGATAAAAACACGGTTGGCACTTTTTGATGCCACTTGCTTTAAAATATTAATTATCTCAAGTTGTTCTTTTTTTATTGGTCTTAAAAAAGTATTCCAAGCATTCTTTTTGGCATCACGTACATTTCTTTTTGCTGTACGTTCTATTTCTACTAAAGCTTCGTTGGTTGCAATACCGCTTTCAATAATCCATTCACGCATTTTGGCATTACAATCGTGGTTGTTTTCCCATTCTAAACGTTCTGCATTTTTATAGCGCTCATGCGATCCTGAAGTAGAATGACCTTGTGGTTGCGTTAATTCGGTAACGTGAATTAAAACAGGTACATGTTCTTCTCTAGCAATCTTAGCTGCCTCTTGGTAGGTTTCCATTAAATTAGGATAATCCCAACCTTTTACTCTAAGGATTTCGTATCCTTTTTCATCTTTATTACGTTGAAACCCTTTTAAAATTTCAGAAATATTTTCTTTAGTGGTTTGGTGTTTGGCATGTACGGAAATTCCGTATTCATCATCCCAAACGCTAATAACCATAGGTACTTGTAATACACCTGCTGCATTTATGGTTTCAAAAAATAATCCCTCACTTGTACTTGCGTTACCAATAGTACCCCAAGCAACTTCATTTCCTTTAACCGAAAAATTATTGGTGTTAATATCTTTTACATTTCGGAATATTTTAGAAGCCTGAGCTAATCCTAATAAACGAGGCATTTGCCCTGAGGTAGGAGAAATATCTGCACTAGAATTATACTGTTCTGTTAGGTTTTTCCAACTCCCATTGTCATTTAAACTGTGAGTAACAAAATGACCACCCATTTGGCGTCCGGCAGACATAGGTTCCAATTCTAAATTAGTGTTGGCGTATAAACCTGCAAAAAACTGTTCGTTGGTTAACGCACCAATAGCCATCATAAAAGTTTGATCGCGATAATATCCTGATCTCCAATCACCTTTTAAAAAGGCTTTTGCCATGGCTAATTGTGGAACTTCTTTTCCATCTCCAAAAATTCCAAATTTGGCCTTTCCTGTTAAAACTTCTCGGCGACCTAATAAACTACATTCTCGACTCACCACAGCAATTTTGTAGTCGTTTAAAACTTCTGTTTTAAAATCTTCGAAAGAGAGGTTGTTGGTAACGTCTGGAATTGTCTGCATATTGTATAGAATACTTTTTGCAAAAGTAATCAATCTTAGTGATTTTTACAATATTATAGTGCGTTAAAAAACTGTTATTAATTTTGTTAAATACTGTTTTATCTTGTTTTTGTTGATTTTTTCGTATTAGTAATTATGTATTACTGATAATTCTATAAAAAATTAAAACCAACGACGTCTAAATAAGCCAAGAAGAGCTTGTGGGTCTAAAGTGAATTTAAACCTGATTTTTTGGTCGTAATGGGGTTGACCAATTTCCCATCCAAGATTGGAGTAAAGTGGAAGGTAAATTTCGAAATAGTCGGTAACTAAATTAATTCGAACACCCGAATCGTATACAAAATGTGCATCGCGGTGTTTGTTTTTAACTAAACCAATATCACCATATAGTAAAACGTAATTCCAAAGCGTTGTACTTGTGTTTATGGTAGAAATCCATTGGTTTGCAAACGGAGTATCTAGTTTAGATTTAAAGCCTCCTTCGGCTTCTATGTATTGTTGACTGAATATACCTGATGCTTCCGAACGCCCTAAATAAGAATAGTCGAATAAATAATCTGACGGTCGGTCTAGAGCAAAACTAAAATAGTTAGTATTGGTAGGTATATTATTTTTAATAAAAGCACCAGTAAAAAAACGAATATTTAACTGTCTATTGTTTTCAAATAATCTTCTGTATTCATAATTAAAAGCAAGCTTACTAAAGTTTTTAGCAACTTGAAAATCGGAATACCAACTGCTATATTTTATAAGATTGTTGTTCGATTTGGTATAACGTGCATTAAAAACAGAGTAATTTGGTTCTGAGTTCGTTAATATATTATTAAGGTCTTGGTCTCTATTAATATCCAAATATCTTAAATTAAGGGATCCCCGTTTATTAGATCTTAAATCGGAGTGTTCTCTAAAACTCAATGAAATAGATGGTTGAATTTTACTCACAAATAAATCTTCTGCATAAGATTTGTAACTTCCGGATATACCGTAGTTTATAGCATACAAGTTTCTGTTTTCAAAATAATGTGTTTTATACGCAGAAGCTCCACCAGTAAAAGTTTTCGATTTAATGGCATATTGAGGTTCTATACTATAATTAAATAATTTTCTTAAAACTGTTTTGTTGTAGGCTCTTATTCCAAGTGTAAGCCCGTCGTAAATATTATTAAATTCTACAACAGGCATAAAAAATACCTGATTGTAATGCGGATCTTCAATATCTTGAAATAGTCTAAATTGTAAAGGTTTGTTATTAAAAAAGAAGCCTTTTAGTGATTTCCAATTATCCCTTAAGTTGTTCTCCGGAATACTATTTTCGTAATTTAAAGCTAATTTATTAGCGCCATTTCTTGGTAAAGTAATGGTTTTAATACCCGAGATGTTTTCTAACCAAGTTTTAGAAATAATACTATCATTATTTAAAGCATAAAGAGAAACAGGCATGCTGTTATTTCTCTTGTTTTTAATAGTTAACGTAATAGAATCTTCTGTTTTTGTTACTTTTTTTATTTTGAAATCTATTTTTTTTCGAGTGGATATATATTCAGAAAAAAACCAATCTATATCTTTATCTGTGTTTGATTTTAAAAGAGCTTCAAAAGCTTTAGTATTGGTTGGTTTTAACTTGTTTGTTTTTAAAAACGATTTAATACTATTTTCAACTACATCACCATTTACAAACTCATCTAAATATTTAAGTCCAATTCCTGCCTTATATTTATTGGCGATATTTTTATTAAATTTTAAAAGAGAATCCTTTGCCATAGTTAAAGGTTGATCTCTGTTTGTTCTAGCCATAAGCATGTAAGCTAGTGTATATTTATCGTTAAACTTCATATCGGCTGCATGAAAAGGGCGAATGGCCCAAAAATTACTCAGGCTACCTAAGAATTTCATGTTAGGATAATACTCATCTACGTAATTTATAGTATAATAAGTTTGAATGCCATCTATTAACCATTGCTCTTTTCTAGGGTTTAGTAATAGTGTATTTTCTAAATAATTATGTAATATTAGTTTTAATAATTTCAATTCGTATTGAAAATTATCGGGATAAGGTTTTATGAAATTTGGTAAAAAATTAAGTCCATAAACGGGGTCTTTGGCATAATCTATTTCAGTAATTAATAGTCTTTCATGTGGATATGCACCAAAGGTTTTTAGTAAGAAATCGGAAACTTTTTCGGTAATTAAAATCTTATCAATAATTTCTAAATCATCATCTTTTATATTTGAAATTAGAGAAAAATCGTCACTTTTAATAGCTTTGAAAGTAGATTGCTTGGTTAAAAATAGTTTGGTGTTAATTCTATCTTCTCCTCCTAATTTTATGGTTTTTATATCATTTTGTTGCGCCGTTTCTAACACATCTAATTCCGAAGTTATTGTATAACTCTCTGGGTATTCAATCTCTAAAGTAACGTCGGCTTTAGGTATATATAGATCATCTAAATCTTTATTACTGTAATATTGCCATTTACCATCGTAAACTGCTGGTGTAATATACCAATAGCGTAGATTGAAATCACCAAAATCTGTAATTCCATAACTTGTAAATTTGCTGTTAGGGACTTGCACACGGTATTCTAGATCAATAGTGTAAGCAGTGTGGGGTTCGAGCGCCTTAACAAGCTTAACCTCTAAAATATCCATTTGGTTTTTAACGCGCGAAAAGTTTAAAACAGCATCATTTTGTTTTATAGAAGTTACTACGGAATAACCGCGATCTTCATTTTTAGCTAAATGAAAATCATTTTTATATTCGTCTGCAATTCGTATTGCTAGAGGTGTTTTTTTTGTAGAATAACTGTTGCTCCAGTCGTTTAGATAAATCGTTTTTAATGTATCTTCCGTAGTATTATGATATGTAATAGATTGTACAATTATAATAGATTTATTCTCAATGTCAAACTTGGCTTTTAAGTCAATTTTATTCTGACTAAAACCTGAAAAGCATATTGAAGAAAACACGAAAAAAAATAAAAATTGTAACTTCAAATTATTTTAGCATTAATAGGGTTTATAGCACTTAAGGTGTTGCAATATAATAAAATAACGTGGCTTAAAAATAAAACTTTTAAGTTTAACTAAATTTATTAAAAAATGAGTTTGGTTGTTCTTTAAGAGTTGGTTTCTATGAGTTGTCTTTTATTTAAATTAAGTAACTCATGAATGTGATAATTTAGTTAAAACTCTATCTATATTATTTAGATTTAATAATATAGATAGAGTTTTAATCTATAACGTTAAGATTATCTCCAAACTAGTTATATTAACTTGATTCAATGGTTGTTAAAAATTAGGAGTTAACCTAGATTCTTGATAAAACTTATCAAGTATAGTAATCACTTCATCTTCAGTATCTACTAAATGAATCAAGTCTAAATCCTTTGGGCTAATATTTCCAAAAGAGCCTAAAAGTGTTGTTTTTACCCAATCAATTAAACCTTCCCAGAAATCGGTACCAACAAGAATTATTGGGAATTTTCCAATTTTATGTGTTTGTATTAATGTAATGGCTTCAAATAATTCATCTAAAGTTCCAAATCCACCTGGCATGACAACAAAGCCTTGGGAATACTTAACGAACATTACTTTTCTAACAAAGAAATAATCGAAATCTAAACTTTTATCATTATCAATATAAGGGTTATCGTGTTGCTCAAAAGGTAATTCAATATTTAAACCAACAGAGGTTCCGCCACCTAAATGAGCACCTTTGTTTCCCGCTTCCATTATTCCAGGGCCACCACCAGTTATAACACCGTAACCATGTTCAACAATTTTTCCTGCAACTTTTTCAGCTAGTTTGTAATATTTATCTTCTGGTTTAGTACGTGCCGATCCAAAAATAGAAACACAAGGTCCTATTTTACTCATTTTTTCATATCCATTAACAAACTCGCCCATTATTTTAAAAATGGCCCAAGAATCGTTTGTTTTCTTTTCATTCCAACCTTTTGGGTGTTGCTCTTTTTTCATACTTCTTATTCTGTTTAAAATATTTTTAAATTTATTTGTTTTTGAAGTGTCTCTTTTAAAAACAGAGAATCACTTCTTGAGTTTTATTATTTACTATTTTCAAGTTCCAACCTTAGAAATTTAGCTGTGTAACTCTTTTTATGCTTAGCAACAACTTCGGGAGTACCTTCTACAATAACCTTACCGCCACCTTTTCCGCCCTCGTAACCAATGTCAATAATATAATCAACGGTTTTTATAACGTCTAAATTATGCTCAATAATTAAAACGGTATTTCCTTTATCTGCTAATTTATTTAAAACAATCATTAATACTCTAATATCTTCAAAATGAAGTCCTGTTGTAGGTTCGTCAAGAATATAAAAAGTGTTTCCTGTATCTCTTTTGGATAGTTCTGTGGCGAGTTTTATACGTTGTGCTTCTCCTCCAGAAAGCGTAGTACTTTGTTGGCCTAAAGTGATATAGCCTAAACCAACATCTTGAATAGTTTTTACTTTTCTGTATATTTTAGGAATGTGTTCAAAGAAGTCTACAGCTTCATTAATAGTCATGTTTAAAACATCACTAATAGATTTGCCTTTATAGCGAATTTCTAGTGTTTCTCGATTAAAACGTTTGCCTTGGCAGGTTTCACATTCTACATAGACATCCGGAAGGAAATTCATTTCAATAACTCGTAAACCACCACCTTGGCAAGTTTCACAACGTCCACCTTTAACATTAAAACTAAAACGTCCAGCTTTGTAACCGCGAATCATAGCTTCCGGGATTTTTGCAAATAAAGCTCTGATTTCGCTAAACGTTCCTGTGTAAGTAACAGGGTTACTTCGAGGTGTTCTTCCAATAGGTGACTGATTGATATCAATTACTTTATCAATATGCTCTAAGCCTTTTATGCTTTTATAGGGCATTGGTTTTTTAACTCCATTAAAATAATAGGCGTTTAAAATAGGGTAGAGGGTCTCGTTTATTAGAGTAGATTTACCGCTACCAGAAACTCCAGTAACACCAATCATTTTTCCTAAGGGAAGTTTTATTGAAACGTTTTTTAAATTATTTCCTGTACAGCCTTTAAGTTCTAAGAAATTCCCATTGCCTTCTCTGCGTTTTTTAGGGATTTCAATTTCTTTTTTACCGTTTAAATAATCGGCTGTTAACGTATCGTGAGTTTTTAATTCTTCGGGAGTTCCGATGCTAATAATATTTCCGCCATGTTTTCCCGCTTTCGGACCAATATCAATCACGTAATCGGCGCGTTCGATCATGTCTTTATCATGTTCAACAACAATTACGGAGTTGCCAATATCCCTTAAGGATTCCAATGAATTTATCAGTTTTTCATTATCACGTTGGTGTAAACCAATACTAGGTTCATCTAAAATATAAAGTACACCAACAAGTTGCGATCCAATTTGAGTAGCTAACCTGATACGTTGTGCCTCACCACCCGAAAGCGATTTGGAACTTCTGTTTAATGATAAATAATTTAAACCAACATCGAGTAAAAACTGTAATCTGGTTTTAATTTCTTTTATAACTTCTTCGGCAATTTTTAATTGTTTATCCGAAAGATGCTCGTTTAAATTTTTAAACCATTCAGATAATTCAACAATATCACTATTGGCCAATTCTGCAATATTTTTATTGTTTATTTTAAAATAAAGCGATTCTTTTTTTAAACGAGAACCTTCGCAAACAGGACATGTAATTTTGTCCATATAATCTTTTGCCCAACGTTTTAAAGAAGTCGATTCGGCTGTTTTATATTGATTTTCAATAAAATTAGCAACACCTTCAAAATCTATTTTGTAATCACGAGTTACGCCTAATGTTTTACTTTCTACTGAAAATTTATCGTTACCACCATACATAATAATTTGTTTGGCTTCCTTTGGAATATCTTTGTAGGCATCGGTTAATTTAAAGTTGAAACGTTTTGCAATAGTTTCAAACTGTTTAAATATCCAAGAGTTTTTTTCAGGACCATGTGGTGCTAAAGCTCCGTTTTTAATAGAAAGGCTATCGTCGGGAACAATTTTACTTTCGTTAACCTGATAAAGTTCTCCAATACCATTACAATTATCGCAAGCGCCTTTTGGTGAGTTGAACGAAAAATTATTTGGTTCTGGATTTGGATAAGAAATTCCCGAAGTAGGGCACATTAAACTTCTGCTAAAATATCGTGCTTCCTGAGTGTCTTGGTCAATAACCAAAAGCACATCTTCGCCATGATACATGGCTGTATTTATGGTTTCTGTTAAGCGTTTATCGTTATCTGCAGTATCGTCAATCTTCAATCTATCGATAACAATTTCAATATCATGCATTTTGTAACGATCGAGTTTCATACCTTTTACAAGGTCTTTTATTTTGCCATCGGTACGTACTTTTACAAAACCTTGTTTCGCAATTTGTTCAAAAAGTTCACGATAATGTCCTTTTCTAGAGCGAACAACTGGTGCTAAGATATTAATGCGTTTTCCGTTAAAATCTTTTAAAATAAGCGCTTTAATTTGCTCATCACTATAGCTTACCATTTTGTCGCCTGTGTTGTAGCTGTAAGCATCACTAGCACGCGCAAAAAGCAAACGCATAAAATCGTAAATCTCTGTAATAGTACCAACCGTAGATCGTGGCGATTTACTAGTGGTTTTTTGTTCTATAGCAATTACGGGAGAGAGGCCATCTATTTTATCAACATCGGGGCGTTCTAATCCTCCTAAAAATTGTCGGGCATAAGCTGAAAAGGTTTCAATATATCGACGTTGACCTTCGGCATAAATAGTATCAAAAGCTAACGACGATTTTCCACTCCCCGATAACCCTGTAATAACAACAAGTTTTTCTCTAGGAATAGAAACGTCTATATTTTTAAGGTTGTGAACACGCGCTCCTTTTACTTCAATAAAATCATCAAATTGGCTCATAAATTGGCAAAAAGGCAAAGTTACGATTTTAGATGTTAAAACCTTGTGAAGATTAATTCGAGATTTATTACCATTAAATAAATGGAATTAAGAAGTTTTTTTTAGTTTAAAATTATCGTATTTGTCTTAAAATTAATGATTTGTTGTTATCCATGAGGTATTTTATTCTGAAGTTTTTAAGTGATCAATCTCCAAACCTAAAAACAAAAGTTGATGAAACGTGGGTAAAAGAGCTCCTGTTTCTGTCGTTTTCCAATCCCTCCAGGAGGCCTCTAAACCATCTATTGGTAAAATTGAAGTCCACATTTTAAATGCGGTTGGTTTAAAATTATCGTCTAGTAACCATAAATATGAATCTCCAGGAGTTGAGCCACCGGAGTTATAAGTAATTAAAAGTCCCGATTTGTTATTTGTCAATTTTACTAAGCGACGTTCGGTACCAGAATCGAAAACCTTGTATGGTGCTACAACCCAAAAGGAATCGTTATTAAAATAATTAAGGGCTTTTTCTTTAAGTTCATCGGCAATTTCGTTATCCGTAACAAAACCGTGAATATAGGCTTTGCTTAAGCTGAGATTGTTTAAATCAAGGGCTACTCTGTAGTCTTTCCAAAATACATCACATTTATTTTCGTTCTTTTGCCATTTAAAATGATGTCTATTCTTAAACGTCCACTCAATATAATCTGTGTTTTTGTATGCTTCGAAATCTAAGGCTCTAAGCATGTTTTTTGCTAATTCATCGGCTTGTTTACCTTTAGTACCTGTTGGTAATTCTTCATTATATTTAAAATATAAAAAACCGAAAAGGAGTAACGTAGGTAGTGTTAAGAATATTATTATTCCTGTTACTATTTTTAGTATTCTTTTTGGTGTAAGTTTTTTTCTTTTTCTCATTAGGTTTATTTGAAAAGATTACACAAATTTAAGTTATTTATATTTCAGAAATAAATTAAAAAACGCATGAACTTTTGCTCATGCGTTTTTTGATTTTTGGATATCTTGTTTTAATTATCTTTTAAGTGTGAAGTGGGCCCTCATAGTTTTTTTCTCATTTGTTTTTGGTTCTCTATACTCTACATTAAACCAATAATCGTTTGTAGGCATTAAATTACCATTATAAGTGCCGTCCCATCCTCTACCTGTAGGTTTTAGTTGTTTTAATAACCTTCCGTAACGATCGTAAACATAAATTAGAGCATCGGGTTGAGTATCTATGGAATAAATGTTCCAGGTATCGTTATAGCCATCACTATTTGGTGTGAAGTATAGTGGGTAATCTATAACCAATATCTCAATACTGTTTTCACCACATCCGTCGATATTATTAGCTGTTACAACATTGTAACCAGGTTTAATATTTGTGAAAGTGTAGCTTGAAGTACCATCACTATTAATTGTACCTAATTGAGGGGATCCATCGTTTAAACTAAATGTATGATTTGTTGTTATTGTGCTAATTTCAGAAGCAGTCGCGGTTACTGTTACATCATGAAGGTTTGCAAATGCAGGTGTTAACTCGTAGCTTAATTGGGGTGGTGCACTTGCCTCAACTATAATTGTATAGTTATTGGAGCACACGAAAGGGCTAACCATATCGGTTACAATAAGATTGTATTCACCACTTTGATTTGGTGTTAGTGATGGTTCCGTTTCGTTTGGTATAATTATACCGTTGTAATACCAAGAAAAGCTATATTCCGGTTTATTTAAAGGAATATTTATTACAGTAGAATCATCAATTGCAATGCCGTTGGTATCAACACATATTAAGTATGATTCTTCTAATTGAATATATGGTAAACTTTCTACCATTAAGCCAAGTTCGGTAATGGCATAACAGGTGCTTCCCGGTGAATTATTGTCTACTCGCGCATATATAGTTTGAGGATTAATTGTGTTTTCGTAAAGATTAGGTAGAGTATTTGATTTTTGTTCTGCATCTTCAAAAGTCGGATAATAACTAACAGAATATATAATATTATCTAACCCGTTTAGAACATTGTTGTCTTGGATGCTTAAATCGAAAACAGTGGTATTGTTCTTAGTATTGTTATCTGTTTCAGGGGTGTTATCGCAAACGCTATAAGTTTCTAAATTTTGATTTGCTAGAATAGTATCGTTTAAGACTGTAATAGTTTGTATTTGATCTATAGCCGAATTACCATTAGTATCTTCTAAACTCCATGTTCTAGTAATAATTTTAGAACCAGGACATTCGCCGTCAACAATAGTGTCTATAAAAGTGGCTTGAATTTCTGTAGAGCAATTATCTATTTCATCTAATACATCGCCAGTAATATTAATATTAATATCATAGTTAGAGTTAATGTCTGAAAAAATTTCAATATCATCTGGAGCAGTAAATGTCGGACTTTCGTTATCTTCTATAGTAACAATTTGTTCGCAAGTACTGGTGTTTCCAACTCCATCTATTGCCGTCCAAGTTATTGTAGTATCTCCAGTAGGAAAAACTGTAGGAGCGTTATTTGTTAAACTAGCAACAGTACAGTTATCTACAGCTGTTATGTTTCCTAAATTTACATTGCTAGCAGTGCATAATCCAGTATCTGTATCTATTGTTATGTCAATAGCGCAATTAATAGTTGGGCTTTCGTTATCCTCTATATTTATTATTTGTATGGTACTAGTAGCGTTGTCGCAACGATCTTTAATGGTATAAGTTCTTGTTATTACAATTGGGTTGGTACCGGTAACTGTGTCATCGCTTGTTACAATTAAATCGTTATCATTGCTACATGAATCTGTAATTGTTAATCCCATGAGTTCTAACTCAGGTACGGTAGTTACTGCTGTGTCGGCATCGCTAACAGAGCATTTTGCTATTGTTGTTTCTGCTATTGTACCGGTTAAACTAGGAGCCACGGTATCGTTTACTAAGTAGTTTTCAGTAGAAATTGTTTCATAGAATAAAGTGTCTCCAGTATTATAAATGTTATCATTATTGTTGTCTAAGTATTCTATTACAGTATAGGTTCGGGTTACGGTTTGATTACAATTACCAGTATCTAGACTATTTGCTGCTGTGATTTCTATTAGGCCACAATTATTATTGTTAATTAAGCCATCGGCATTTCCTAAAGTTTCAAATTCTGTTTGACTTAAAATAGTGCTCGATGGTATGTCATCATAACATTGAACTTGTGTTGGGGCTGTAGAAAAAGTTGGAGCAACCGATTCAGAAATGGATTTTATAGTTACGGTTAAGAATGCTGTATCAAAGTTATCAGTATTTGTTGTTTCTGTAATTTTGTATTCTAATGTGTAAGTTTGTCCAGGTAAACTGGTGTTATTCACATCTATATTTCCCATGGCATCTATGGTAATTACATTTTCCGGATCTGCAGTTTCTGTAGTTACTAAAAAATCGGTTTGTACTAATGGCTGTTGACCGTAGGTGTCATTATCTAACACATTTAAAAGGTTGTTGTAAATTGTTGATGGGCAGATATCTAAAACAGAATTGTCAATAGCTGTTAAATCGCTTTCTAATATGTTTATAGTTACTGTAGTGCTATCTATACCATTGCAACCAGTATCAACAACATAATCAAAAGTGTAAGTTCCGGCCTCTAATCCAGTTGCATCCCATAAATTATCATTTAAAGTGCCTGAAGGTGTTGCAGTAGTTTCTGTCCAGATTCCAAAATTATCATAAGGACCATTAATGTAGTCAAATAAATTTTCTAGAGTAGTATCTATAAATGCGATATCTACAGTTTGCCCATTACCTGCAATAGGTGGTGCACTAGTAACAGTATAACTTAAGGTTTGGTTAGCACAAGAACTTGGATTAGCACTATAGCTTAGAATTGCATTATATGTACCAGTATCTGTAGCAGAGTATGGTGTGAAATTTAAAGTATTTCCAGTAGCAGAAAAACTAGGGTCTCCATCTTTGGTCCATGTAACATCAATAATTGATAAAGCATTAGTAGTAAGAAAACCATTTTCTCCAACACACAAGTTGTAGGGCTTTATGACAGATAATTGAGATTTGTTAGCATTAATAACAAAATTACTTATAGCGCCACAATCATCACTTATTTGTACCTCGTATAGACCAGGTGTTAAGCCTGTAAACACAGGATCGTTACCATTATCAATAGCAGGGCTAAGTGCAACTCCATCTTTACTTATTAACTCATAATTTAAATTGACACCTAATGCATCAATTAATAAATCATTAGTGCCATTTCCACAATCGATTACAGAAAAATCAACAAGCGTAATGTTATTATCACCAATTGTAAATTCTTGAAGCGTGTTATAGCAACGTTCTTGCTCACTAGTTCTTAAAAAAGAATAATAAATTCTAAATAATCCAGATCCGGTAACATTATTAATAAAACCACTATCAGTTATGAATTGCCCATAGTTATTTTGAGTATTAGTTAATATAACAGAGGTGTTGCTATCTTGGTATAAATATGTGTTATCTACATAATTAGTTAACTCGGCAGTAGCACTATTAATATTTGCCCAAACGCCATCTGTAGTGTTAAATTTTTGAAGAACAAAGGTTGGATTGGTTATATTAAATGTCGCAGTTAGATTAAGATTAAAGCTACCACAAAATGATGTAATCGTGGCGTCCACATCTTTAAAAAGAACTCCATTGATAGTTTTGGAGCCAGTTAAAGAATAGCCGCATGTTGTTTCTACATCAAAAGTATAATCACCTGCAGGTAAATCATAAAGATATATGAAATCTCCATAAAAATTATTAACAGTAGATGTTGCTATGTCTATTGTTAGTGGCCCTGTGTAGTTTGCAGGTGCAGAGGTAATAGTTACGCTGTTAAAGCCAGCAGCTGAAGTTGTATCAGAAGTTCCTTGCTTTGTTACATTTATTTCTAAATTACCTGTTGCACCACAACCTTCTCTGGTTCTAATACTTAATTCTCTTGGGCTGTTATCGGTTACAACGTTTATAGTTTTATTTACTTGGCGACCACAGTTGTCTTTAAATGCAAAAGTGTAACTTCCATCAGGAAGGCTTAAGTTGTAGTGACCAAAATATAAAGTGTTAGCGTTGGGAATTGGATCAGAAATATTAGATCCAACAGGAAAAATAGAGTTATAAAGGTTTGGATCATTATTTAGATCGAAAGCGGCTGGTGCAGATAAAACCTCAATAATCATTGGAAATGCAAAGTTTGCAAAATCGGAAAACCTCAGACGCTGTCCTCCACATTCTTGAGTTGTTCGCGGAATAACATTTAATTTTGGTGGACCAGAAAAATCAACAGTACTTAAATAAACAACGCTACCACACACATTTGTTATTTGTGTTGTCACTGAATATGATGTGTCTTGTGTTGGAAGATTATAATAGGCCCCATTTTCATTGTTGGAGGTCCAGGTATCAGTCATCACTGTATCATTTCCATCGGCATCATCATCATAAGTTATTGTTACATCAAAAGGATAAAAGTTTTCATCAAGATCATTTGTTATACTTCCTGTGCTTAATTCTTCCAATACATAAATAAAAAGTTTTGTTTGCGAGCAATCTTCGTCATCAATATTATTATTAAATACATAAGGGTTTGTATAAGTAGGGGCTAGGTCTATTAAATTAATTCCTTGAACTACTATGTTGCCACAAACATCTTCAACTTCAATGGTGTAGTCTCCAAAGGCTAAATTTGTAAACGTACTTTCAGTACCAGCGTCTATTTGAGCCTGAGTAATGGTTTCAATTAATACACCAGCTTGTTTAACTCTATATTCTAAAACATTACCAGAGTTTAATAATACATTGATAGTTCCTAAACAAGCACTTTCCTGGATGGCGTCAAAAGTAATAGGTACAATATTATTAGCGACTGTAATTACTTGTTCTATTATTGTATCAGTAGCTCCAATGGTTTCAGTTGCTCTTATAATATAGGTGCCACTATTTATAGTTGTTATATTGGTTGTAAAGTCAGCAGAACTAATTGGTCCTTCAAATACTGTTTCACTATTTATTGGTGTTGTTAAATCTGAGGTGTCATAAACTAAAAACTCAAAAGTAGCGCCTATTTCAGAACCATTGATTTCTATTTGGATGTTTCCGTCTCCCGCGCACTCTTCTCCTTTAGCAGTAAGATTCATGGTGTAACCAGAAATTTCAGAGTTATTTAGTGAATGTATATTATCTGTGTTTAATGCGAACACATTAGATATATCGCCATTGAATATTGTTAAAAACACTAAAAAAAGCAGTAGTAGGTATTTGTTTTTCATTACATGTTATTTTTAATAAGGTTATATTGCTATAAAGGCACAAGACTAATTATGGGGTGTTTAATAAAGTGCTTTTATAGAGGATTTACTTGTGAAAAAGTTAGTATTCTTATGGTATCTTTCATTAAAACCCAACCGCGGTATCATCTCCACGATAATCTGCGCCTCCTTCCAACGTTTTATCATCTAAAACAAGAATTCCATCTACTTTTCCTATTACAGGAGAATCTTTTTCATTAATGGAATACCCTAATTTTTCAAGGTTTGCAATTATAGTTTTATCGAAAGAATTCGGTTCCATGCTAATTTCATCTGGCAACCATTGGTGGTGAAAACGTGGCGCGTTTACTGCTTCTTGCATGGTCATATTGAATTCGTGAACATTTAAAATAGTTTGTAAAACCGATGTGATTATGGTAGCACCTCCTGGTGTACCAACAGACATAAATAACTCCCCGTTTTTCTCAACAATTGTTGGTGTCATAGAACTTAACATACGTTTTTGGGGTACAATGCTATTTGCTTCGGCTCCGATAAGTCCGAACATATTAGGTTCTCCTGGTTTGCTACTAAAATCGTCCATTTCGTTGTTTAAGAAAAACCCTAGTTCCGAACAATACAGTTTAGAACCATAAGCACCATTTAATGTTGTGGTTGCAGAAATGGCGTTTCCGAATTGATCTATAATAGAGTAGTGCGTGGTTTCATCACTTTCAATAATAGCAATATTTCCATGAGAAACATCTTTGGAAGACGTTGCTTTTTCAAACGAAAAATCATTCATTCTTCCTCCCAAATAAGCTTCATTAATTAATGTTTTAACTGGGATCTTAACAAAATCAGGATCACCTAAATAAAAACTTCTATCGGCATAAGCGCGACGTTCAGCTTCTGTAATTACTTGAATGGTTTTTTCAGAATTATGACCGTATTCTTCAAGATGAAAAGGTTCTATCATTTTCATTATTTGTGCTAAGCAAACGCCTCCACTCGATGGTGGTGACATTGAAATAATTTTTAAATCATCATAAGAAAAACTAATAGGTGTACGCCATTTAGCTTCATAGTTTGCTAAATCTTCTTCAGTAATTATACCTCCATTATCTTGAATAAATTTCGCTAATGCTTGAGCCGTTTCGCCTTTATAAAACCCATCTTTTCCATGTTCTAAAATACGTTCTAGAGTTTCAGCTAAATTCGGGTATTTAATGGTGTCGTTTGCCTTCCAAGCTTTATCAAAAAGAATAGAATCTTTATTTGCTTTTTTAAATAATGGCTGGTAATGTTCAATACGTTTTTCTTGCTTTTCGGTAACCAAAACACCTTTCTTTGCTAATGCAATTACAGGGTTTAAAATATCTTCAATAGGTAAAGAACCTAATTTTTTATGAACTTCAAACACTCCGGCTACTGTTCCTGGTACTCCAACTGCCAAGGCGCCTAGTGTGCTTTTATCCGGAATCACATTTCCTCCTTCATCTAAATACATGTTTTTTGTAGCTGCCATGGGGGCTTTCTCCCGATAATCAATAGCTCCTGTTTCTCCGTTTGCCTTTCTGTACACCATAAAACCACCACCACCAAGATTACCGGCATATGGATACGCAACGGCTAAAGCAAGTTCCGTAGCAGCCATAGCATCAAAGGCGTTTCCTCCTTTTTTAAGAATATCATTTCCTATTTTAGAAGCTTCAACTCGGGCCGAAACTACCATAGCTTTTTGAGTAATTAAACCAGTTTGCTTTTCTGCTTTAGGAGTTTCAACTGTTTTTTTACAGGAAACAAAAAATAAAAGGAGAAGTGCTGTATATATTAAATTTTTCATAAAATGGTTTCGTTAAGTTCGTTTAATTTTTCTTTTGAAAAAGCAATGAGTTCATCAAAAAAGGAAGAAAATTCAGTTTCAAATTCTTTGTAAAAAACTTCAAGTTCATGCACGGCTTTATCCATTCCCGATCTGTTTTTTGTGCGCCGGTTCATTCCATCCAAAACTTTTGAAATTCCTTCGATAGACGCATAGCTTAACAACCAGTTATCACTCATCATGTAAGGCATCATTTTCTGGATTCTCGCGGGAAGTACATTGTAATGTTCTTCTAAAGAATCATAAAAAGTATCTACATATCCACCTAAAGGAGTATCGGAATATTTACTCCAATTTTTAGCTAAAAAATGGTCGTAAAGTATATCAACAATCACTCCCGAATAATGTCCGTAATTTTCATGAAGTCGCTTTGTACTTAGCCTAACCGTTTTGTGAGCATCTGTATAAGTATCAATATTTCGGTGTAACAAAATACCGATTTGGATGTCTTTTGGGAATTTTTTAT
Organism: Algibacter sp. L1A34; assembly: GCF_009796805.1. Classification (NCBI taxonomy): domain Bacteria; kingdom Pseudomonadati; phylum Bacteroidota; class Flavobacteriia; order Flavobacteriales; family Flavobacteriaceae; genus Algibacter; species Algibacter sp. L1A34. Next base: position 3,083,681 of record NZ_CP047029.1, read on the forward strand.
AATCTTTTCCTTTAATACCATCGGCAATAAAATTTCCGACGGTTACTAAGTCGTTATCCCCTGAAAGATAAATATGTGCTAAATAGTTCATTGGGGAAATTTACGAATTACGAATTTGAAATACTATATTTGTCCTTTAAAATTAAACAAAACTATGACACTAATAAAATCAATTTCTGGAATCCGAGGGACCATTGGCGGACAAGTAGGTGATAATTTAACACCTATAGATGCTGTTAAATTTGCATCGGCTTATGGCGTTTGGCTCAAGGAAAACCGTGTAAAAGAAAATTATAAAGTAGTTGTTGGTCGTGATGCTCGTATTTCGGGTAAAATGATGCAAAACCTAGTAATGAATACACTTATTGGTTTGGGGATAGATGTAGTAGATTTAGGTCTTTCTACAACACCAACCGTTGAAGTAGCAGTAACTTTAGAGCATGCCGATGGTGGTATTATTTTGACAGCAAGCCATAACCCAAAACAATGGAATGCCTTAAAATTATTGAATGAAAAAGGTGAGTTTTTAGACGCTATTGAAGGTGCGAAAATATTGAATATAGCAGAAAGTGATACGATGAACTTTGCTGAGGTTGATGATTTAGGGAAAATTACAAAAAATAAGGCTTATATCGATTTACATATTATTGAAGTGCTAGATTTAGATTTAGTTACAGTAAAAGCAATTGAAGAAGAAAAATTTAAAGTTGTTGTAGATGGTGTTAATTCTACTGGAGGTATTGCTATTCCTTTGCTTTTAGAGCGTTTGGGAGTTGAGGTTGTAAAACTTTATTGTGAGCCAAATGGTGAATTTCCACATAATCCAGAACCATTAAAAGAACATTTAACGGATTTATCTGAAGAGGTTAAAAAACACAATGCCGATTTTGGAATTGTAGTAGATCCAGATGTAGATCGTTTAGCCTTTATGGACGAAAACGGTGATATGTTTGGTGAAGAGTATACGCTTGTAGCTTGTGCCGATTATGTGCTAAGTAAAACACCAGGGAATACCGTGAGTAACATGAGTTCTACTCGAGCATTACGCGATGTTACCGAAAAATATGGTGGTACTTACGAAGCGAGTGCAGTAGGTGAAGTGAATGTTGTTAATTTGATGAAAAAGAATAACGTCGTTATTGGTGGTGAAGGTAACGGTGGTATTATTTACCCAAAATCGCATTACGGTCGTGATGCACTTATTGGTGTGGCGTTATTTTTAAGCTTATTAGCCGAAAGGCGAGTACCTGTAAGTGCTCTAAGAGCAACATATCCAGACTACTTTATGAGTAAAAAGAAAATTCAATTAACACCGGGTTTAGATGTTGATGGCATTTTAAAAGAAATTGAAACACGTTACCAAAACGAACAGTTAACCACAATAGATGGTGTTAAAATTGATTTTTCTGAAAGTTGGGCACATTTACGTAAAAGTAATACAGAACCTATAATTAGAATTTATACAGAAGCAAAATCTCAAATTGAAGCTGATACTTTAGCCGATAAATTTATTGAAGAAATAGGTGCTATTGCTAAATTGTAAACTTTTTACTAAATTGCTTGTATGACAAAAAGTTTAAGCATTATTTTATTAGTACTTAGTTTTAATTTTTTAAGCGCTCAAAAACCATACAAATTCCCTTTAAATGAAGCTTTATCGGGGAAATGTTTTCTGAAGTGTTTCGAGTATGATAAAATATTTGAATGGAAAATAGTAGACTGTGATAAGTTTGGTGGAAAATTAATAGCTAATGCTGATTGCGATAATAGTGGTAAGAAAGAACTAATTATAGAAAAAGAACGTGCTAAGCTTAAATTAATTTCCTATCAGGAAAAACTAAAAGGTCTGGGTTATAAATTGGAAGTTTCTGGTATTATTGATGACGCTACATTAAGAGCACATGATAAATTTTTAAGGAAAAAATTCCGAGAAGAAAAACGAAAGAAAAGCACAAAAAAAACGAGTTAGATATCTAACTCGTTTTTTTTGTATTTAATAAATAAGAAGGTTTTTTAAAATTTTATGTATTCTTTGCGAGAAGTATCGAAAAAAAAATAGTAGATTTTTCTTTACAAAAACTCTTTAGGAACTTTGTCCTTGTGTTTCCAACGTTTATGTGTCCATAAATAATATTCGGGTGCTTCGTAAATTTGTTCTTCAACACGTTTTAATGCAGCATCAATAATAACAAAATCTTTTAAATCTTTGGTGTTTTTTATAATATCCATAAACGTCGCTTCATAATAGCCACGTTTTACTTTTTTTACTTTTAGAAATAGGGTTGCCATATCTAAACGTTTAGCAAGTACTTCGGCTCCAACATGTACAGGAGCTTTTACACCCATAAAGTTTTGCCAATGTATAGCTTTGTTTGCTTTTGGAGACTGGTCGAAAACAAAGCCATTAAGTGTTAATTCTTTATTTAACTTCGCTCTTAAAAGTGTTGGTACAGTTTCTTTTGTAGTTATTAAATGGCTGTTATATTTGGCACGAATTCGTTTTACTAAAGCATCAAAGTATTTATTGCTTAGTTGCTTGTAAACAGCGTATCCTTTATGGTTTACATGGGCTTGCAAAATAAAAATCCATTCCCAACTGGCATAATGCCCCATAAGAAGTATTATGCTTTTATTTTCTTTTTCAAGTTTATATATTTCTTCCAAATTAGTGAAAACATAGCGTTTTTTAATTTCAGCTTCCGAAATGGTAATAGATTTAATAGCTTCTAAAATCATATCACATAAATGATGATAGAATTTTTTTTGAATTACAGCAAGTTCGCGGTCTGATTTATCCGGAAAAGCGAGTCTTAAGTTGCTGGCAACTACTTTTTTACGATAGCCTATAATATAGTAGATTAGTACGTATACGCCATCGGAAACGACATAGAGTAATTTAAAAGGCAATATAGAAATTAACCATAAAAATGGATAAAGAATAATATAGGCTAATAATTGCATGAAATAATTTTAGATTTGCAAATATATGTTAATTCAATTTTAAATAATTAGACCGCATGGGGAAATTAGATTTAATAACTATTGTTATTATAGCAGCAAACGTGATTATATCTTACAAAGGTTTTAATGATTACGCCTTTTTTGAAAAATATAAATTTAATGTTGGAGGTATACAGCGTGGCGAGAAAATTAGGTTTTTTAGTGCAGGCTTTTTGCATGTAGATATGCAACACTTGCTGTTTAATATGGTATCGTTTTATTTTTTTGCAGGAAGTGTTGTCGGTTCTTTAGGTGTCGTAGGGTTTTTAGCGGTTTACATAGGTAGCCTTCTGGTTGGGAATTTATTGTCTCTTTATTTTCATAAAAATGAATATCATTATAGTGCTGTTGGTGCCAGTGGAGCAGTAAGTGGTATTATCTATTCAGCCATATTGTTTAGACCAGATATGAGCTTGTATCTGTTTTTTATACCAATTCCAATTCCAGCTTATCTTTTTGGTATTGGTTATTTATTGTATTCTATTTATGGTATGAAAAATAGAGTTGGTAATATTGGACACGATGCCCATTTTGGAGGAGCTATAGGTGGTTATGTAATAACTTTATTATTGGTACCAACGCTGTTTCAAACAAATCCGTTAATGATTGGTTTATTGGCTTTTCCTATTGTTTTATTATTTGTTATGAAAAAAACAGGAAAAATCTAATAATTGTTAAAACCATTATTGGCATAGCTATTGAATTTATAGCAGTATTGAGTATAATGAATTAGTTTTAATTAATTGATTTTTAGTTACTTAATATTTTATGTAAATTGTTAACCTTAAAGTCCAATGTGTTTTAATGACAGATTGACCCAAAAATATATATGAAAAAATCAAAATTTACAACTCTTGACAGTTTGTCATTACAGGAATTTGATGAAAACTCAGAATTAATTCCATTAATGACGCCTGAAGATGAAGAAGCTATAAATAATGAAGAATTGCCAGAAACATTGCCAATTCTTTCATTACGAAATACGGTATTGTTTCCTGGTGTAGTAATTCCAATTACTGCAGGACGAGATAAATCGATAAAATTGATAAATGATGCAAACAAAGGCGGAAAAGTTATTGGTGTTGTCGCTCAAAAGGATGAATCTGTAGAAAACCCGTCGGCTAGTGAAATTCACGAAACAGGAACGGTAGCACGTATTTTACGTGTTTTAAAAATGCCTGATGGTAATGTAACAGTTATTATTCAGGGCAAAAAACGCTTTAAAGTAGCAGAAGTGCTTACGGAAGAACCGTATATGACTGCTACCATTAGAGATATTTCTGAAGCTAAACCAGCCATTAAAAACAAAGAGTTTTCAGCTATTATAGAATCAATAAAAGAGTTAGCTCTAGAAATTATAAAAGAAAGCCCGAACATACCAAGCGAGGCATCTTTCGCTATAAAAAATATTGAAAGCAATTCGTTTTTAATAAACTTTGTATCGTCTAATATGAATCTTTCAGTGATCGAAAAACAGTCGCTTTTAGAAATGGACGATCTTAAATCGCGTGCCTTAGCAACCTTGAAATTCATGAATGTTGAGTTTCAAAAATTAGAACTTAAGAATGATATTCAGTCTAAAGTTCAAATGGATATGAGTCAGCAGCAACGTGAATATTTTCTTCATCAACAAATGAAAACTATTCAAGAAGAATTGGGTGGTGTAAGTCATGATGAGGAAATCGAAGAAATGAAAATCAAGGCGAAATCTAAGCTTTGGGATAAAACAGTTGCTAAGCACTTTGAAAAAGAAGTTGCAAAAATGCAACGCATGAACCCGCAAGTTGCAGAGTATTCTATACAGCGTAACTATTTAGAGTTGTTTTTAGATTTACCATGGAATAAGTTTAGTAAAGATAAGTTCGATTTAAAACGTGCTATGAAAATTCTAGATCGCGATCATTTTGGTTTAGAAGATGTAAAGCGCCGTATTATAGAATATTTAGCAGTTTTAAAACTTCGTAACGATATGAAATCGCCTATTTTATGTTTGTACGGACCTCCGGGAGTTGGTAAAACATCTTTAGGAAAATCTATTGCAGAAGCTTTAGGACGTGAATATGTTAGAATTTCATTAGGTGGTTTAAGAGATGAAGCTGAAATTCGTGGACACCGTAAAACTTATATTGGTGCTATGCCAGGGCGTATTATTCAGAGCTTGAAAAAAGCGGGAACATCGAATCCTGTTTTTGTTTTAGATGAAATTGATAAGTTAGCAAATTCACATCAAGGCGATCCATCTTCAGCTATGCTTGAAGTTTTAGATCCTGAGCAAAACAGTGAGTTTCATGATAACTTCTTAGAAATGGGTTACGACCTATCTAAAGTGATGTTTATAGCAACCTCCAACAGTTTAAATACTATACAGCCAGCTTTGCGTGACCGTATGGAAATTATAAATGTAACGGGTTATACCATTGAGGAAAAGGTTGAAATTGGTAAACGTCATTTACTTCCAAAGCAGTTAAAAGAGCACGGATTAACTTCCGATAACTTAAAAATAGGCAAACCGCAATTAGAAAAAATTGTTGAAGGATACACACGAGAATCTGGTGTGCGTGGTTTAGATAAGCAAGTGGCAAAAATGGTGCGTTATGCAGCCAAAAATATAGCCATGGAAGAAGATTATAATGTAAAAGTTTCTAACGAAGATATTATTGAAGTATTGGGTGGTCCAAAAATGGAGCGCGATAAATACGAAAATAATAACGTAGCTGGTGTTGTTACAGGTTTAGCCTGGACGAGCGTTGGTGGTGATATTCTGTTTATAGAGTCTATTATTTCTAAAGGAAAAGGAGTGATGACGATTACAGGAAATCTTGGTAAGGTTATGAAAGAATCGTCTACCATTGCCATGGAATATATAAAATCTTATGCTGAAGAATTTGGAATAGATCCAACGGTATTCGATAAATATAATGTACATATTCACGTGCCAGAAGGCGCTACTCCAAAAGATGGACCAAGTGCAGGTGTAACTATGCTAACCTCACTCGTATCTTTATTTACTCAGAAAAAAGTAAAGAAAAGTTTAGCGATGACAGGAGAGATTACATTACGTGGAAAAGTTTTACCAGTTGGTGGAATTAAAGAGAAAATTTTAGCAGCAAAACGCGCTAGGATTAAAGAAATCTTGTTGTGCGAAGAAAATCGTCGTGATATAGAAGAGATTAAACCTGAATATTTAAAAGGGTTAACGTTTCATTATGTTACAGAAATGAGTGATGTTATTAAGTATGCAATTACTGATGAAAAGGTGAAAAATGCTAAACTATTATAGATTTTGATTAATTTAAGAAAGCCTCGACTAAGTCGAGGCTTTTTTTTTGATTTCATATTAAAGAATGTTCTTTTCATCGAAAAACCTAGGTTAAAACTACTAGTGATTCTTTTTTAATTAAAATAAAAGATACATGTCTTCGTTTTAAGATAGATTTATTTTCTTTGCAGCTTGAAATATGTTTAAAAATATTGCTACGTTTTTTTGTTTTTCTTTTGGCTTATTTGCGTCTGCGCAAGTAGGTGGAGAATCTACGTATCAATTTTTAAATTTAGTATCATCGCCACGACAAGCCGCTTTAGGGGGCAAAGTATTAACAAATGTGGATTATGATGTTACTCAAGCTCTGTACAATCCGGCTACCATAAATGTAGAAATGGATAATCAATTAGCCTTAAACTATGTGAGTTATTTAGGAGGGATAGGTTACGGTACAGCCGCCTATGCTTATACTCTTGATAGACGAACACAAACCATTCATGCCGGTATAACTTATGTTAATTATGGTGATTTTGATGGTTATGATGAAGATGGAAACTCTACAGGAACTTTTAGCGGAAGCGAAACAGCTTTATCCTTAGGTTATGCTACTCAAGTAGGGTATTCAGATTTTTATTTCGGTGCAAACTTAAAATTAATTACTTCAAAATTAGAACAATACAGTTCCTTTGGTGCGGCTGTGGATTTAGGATTAATTTATATTAATGAAGATTTAGATTTTAATGCGGCTTTGGTTGTCCGAAATTTAGGAGGGCAAATTACAACGTATGCTGGTTTAAATGAGTCGTTGCCTTTCGAGGTAAGTTTAGGATTATCTCAAAGGTTAGAACATGTACCAATACGTTGGCATGTTACTTTTGAAAATTTACAAGAATGGCCTATTGCTAGACCCAATCCTGCGCGTGAAACTAGTGATTTAAGTGGAGGTAGCTCTTCTGAGGAAATTGGATTTATAGGCCAAGTTATTAGGCATACAATTTTAGGTGCCGAACTTTTTCCTGAAAGCGGTTTTAATATTCGTTTAGGTTATAATTTTAGAAGAGGCGAGGAACTCCGAATTGTAGATCAGCGTAATTTTTCTGGTGTTTCCGCAGGTATTTCAATTAAAATGAATAAAATGCGCTTTAGTTATACACATTCAAAATATACGAGTGCTGCAAATGCTAATTTTTTTGGATTACAAATAGATTTACGGTAATCGTTAAGTTTTCAAACTTAATTTAGACTGTTTAGTTTTATACTTTATAATTCTTTAAGTATTTTTGAACTTTCAAAATAGTCACTTTTCAATTTAAAAATACATGAATAAAATTACTATAGCCATCGACGGGTTTTCTTCAACCGGAAAAAGTACCGTAGCAAAACAACTTGCTAAATATTTTGGTTACGTGTATGTCGATTCTGGCGCCATGTATCGTGCGGTGACTTATTATGCCATGCAAAATGGATTAATTTCTAAGGAAGATTTTAATATTGAAGCTTTAATTTATCAGCTAGATAATATTAATATCACTTTTAAATTTAATGAAAATTTAGGCTTTGCCGAAGTGTATTTAAATAACGAAAATATAGAAAGAGCTATTAGAACGCTAGAGGTTTCTAGCTTTGTTAGTAAAGTGGCTGCCATTTCGGAGGTTAGACAAAAACTTGTTGAACAACAACAAAAAATGGGGCAGGATAAAGGTGTTGTTATGGATGGCAGAGATATCGGGACCGTAGTTTTTAAAGATGCTGAGCTTAAATTGTACATGATCGCTTCCGCGGAAAAAAGAGCCATTCGCCGGTTCGATGAACTTATTGAGCGTGGAGATAACGTTTTATATGAAGATGTATTGAAAAACGTTCAAGAACGTGACTTTATAGATTCTACTCGAGAAGATTCGCCTTTAGTTAAAGCCGATGATGCTATTGAAATAGATAATTCAGACATGACATTGGATGAACAATTCGATAAAATTTTACGTCTTGCCAAAATGACAATTGAGGATTGTGAATAGTATTTCAGTTGGCAGTATTCAGTAAAAAGTAAACAACATTTAATTATTTAACTTCAAAATAAAACATAAAAAAACGAACGCCTAAATAAATAGACGTTCGTTTTTTTATAAATATGTTCTACTCCTTATAAATTAGGAATAATTAATTCTTGGTCTGGGTGAATTACATCTGGATTTTTTAAGATATCAGAGTTTGCCTTAAAAATATCTTGATATTTAGCAGCTTTACCATAGTATTGAATTGCTATTTTTCCTAGAGTCTCACCGCTTTTTACAGTATGTCTATGAAAAACAGTTTCGTCAGCCACTTTAATATCAGCCATAATGTCTGTTGGGTTGTCTCCACCAATTTCTTTAATTTTATCCCAAATTAGGTTTTTCTCGTATGGAGTATTTGCTGTTCCTGTAACTTTTAATTGTCCGTTTTCTTCTTTAACATCACCATTTTGGATGTTTAAAGATTCGCCTAGATCTAATACAGATTGGTACTTTGCTTTCATTGTCATAAGTGTAGATTTTAATTTTGTTTACAGGTTCAATATAGCAAAACGGGTGCCAAGTTTAAAGTTTTATTTCAATTTTATTATTTTACTAGCAATCAGTAGTTTAAAATAGTTTATACAAATTAGGCTAATTGATTGAAAATATGTATTTTTGCACTCCTTTTAGCGAATTATTGGAAAAGATAAAAGGAATGAAAATTATATAAAAATAACACTTCTGTGTGTTACTCGCTTAAATCTTCCAAAACATATAGAATACAAAAACATAATGTTGTTTTATTTCCGCGAAAGCGTATGTATTTAAAACACGTTATTAAATTTAATTAAATGGCGGAAAACGCAAACCCAGCTGAAGTTGAAGCAACTGACGCAAACCCTGTTGAAGCTCCAGTTGTATCTGAAGCAAAAGCAAACCCTGAAAAATTCTTAGCAGATTTTAACTGGCACAATTACGAAGAAGGAATTGATGAAGTTGATAGTCAGCAATTAGAAGAGTTTGAAAAATTAGTAGCTGAAAATTTCGTTGACACATTAAACGATGAGGTTGTTGAAGGTACAGTAGTACACATTTCTGATAGAGATGCTATTATTGATATTAACGCAAAATCTGAAGGTGTTATTTCTTTAAACGAATTTCGTTACAACCCAGGTTTATCTGTAGGTGATAAAGTTGAAGTATTAATTGATGTGCGTGAAGATGCAACTGGTCAATTAATCTTATCTCACAGAAAAGCTCGTGTAATCCAAGCATGGGATCGTGTAAATAAAGCACACGAAACTGGAGAAATCGTTAACGGTTTTGTAAAATGCAGAACTAAAGGTGGTATGATTGTAGATGTTTTCGGAATTGAAGCATTCTTACCAGGATCTCAAATTGATGTTAAACCAATTAGAGATTACGATCAATATGTAAACAAAACTATGGAATTCAAAGTTGTGAAAATCAACCATGAATTTAAAAACGTTGTTGTTTCTCATAAAGCTTTAATTGAAGCTGATATTGAAATCCAGAAAAAAGAAATTATTGGTCAATTAGAAAAAGGTCAAGTATTAGAAGGTATTGTTAAAAATATTACTTCTTACGGTGTATTCATCGATCTTGGTGGTGTTGACGGATTAGTTCACATTACAGATTTATCTTGGTCTAGAATCAACCATCCAAATGAGATTGTTGAATTAGATCAAAAATTAAATGTTGTAATTCTTGACTTTGATGAAAACAAATCTAGAATCCAATTAGGTCTTAAACAATTATCTAAACATCCATGGGAAGCTCTTGCAGAAGAGGTGAAAGTTGGTGATAAAGTAAAAGGTAAAGTTGTTGTAATCGCTGATTACGGTGCATTTATCGAAGTTGCAGATGGTGTTGAAGGTTTAATTCACGTTTCTGAAATGTCTTGGTCTACGCATTTACGTTCTGCTCAAGATTTCGTTTCTGTTGGAGATGAAGTTGAAGCAGTAATCTTAACTTTAGATAGAGAAGATCGTAAAATGTCTCTTGGTATCAAGCAATTATCTGCAGATCCATGGACAGATATTACTACTAAATACCCATTAGCTTCTAAGCATACAGGTATTGTACGTAACTTTACAAACTTTGGTGTTTTTGTTGAATTAGAAGAAGGAATTGACGGATTAATTTATATCTCTGATTTATCTTGGACTAAGAAAATTAAACATCCATCTGAATTCTGCGCTGTTGGCGATAAATTAGATGTAGTTGTATTAGAGTTAGATGTTGAAGGTCGTAAATTATCTTTAGGACACAAACAAACAACTGTTAACCCTTGGGATAAATACGAAACTGAGTTTGCTTTAGATACAGTTCACAACGCTGCAATCACTGAGATTGTTGATAAAGGAGCTACTATCGAGTTTAACGAAGATATCGTTGCATTTGTACCATCTCGTCACTTAGAGAAAGAAGACGGAACTAAGCTTAAGAAAGGTGAAGCTGCAGACTTTAAAATTATTGAATTCAACAAAGAATTCAAAAGAGTTGTAGCATCTCACACTGCTGTATTTAGAGCAGAAGAAGCTAAAATGGTTAAGCAAGCAGTAAGAAAAGCTGAATCTCAAGCAGCAGAGTCAAAACCTACTTTAGGTGATGCCAATGATGCTTTACAAGCGCTTAAAGATAAAATGGACGGAAAAATATAATTATTAATTTTCTGTTTCCGTGTAAACGGAAGTCTATTTATAAAATTAAAGCTCCTCAGAAATGAGGAGCTTTTTTTGTGATTATAAGTGATTTTGAATGGTGTTTAAATAGCCGAAGATTGCTTGGTATATATTGTTCTTATTTTGATCGTTTTTTAAGTTTTATACTGTGAAGAAAATCTTTAGTAACTCACTAAAGATTTTTGATTTCGAAATTTAAACAACTAGTTGTGAATTACAATAGAAAGCAAGCCCTATAGTAAACGATATGTTTTAAATAGTATAACGGTAACACTCTTAATTCTAAGGCTACTTCGGGAACTAAATGGTATTATAAAATAAGAATCGATATAATCAGAAAAAGTATAAACAAAACCTTCTAAAATTAAAAACCCAGAACAATATAGTTATTGTTCTGGGTTAAATAATGGATTGTATCTTTTAGTAGTCTGTTATGATTACTTAGAACATAAAAATGTTAATTTTTATTGAACACTTATTTTTATTGTTTTTGAAATATTATTGGATGCATTACCAACATAGATTAGATAGTCGCCCTTTTCAATGCTCCAATCGGATATAGATTCGTTATAATAAGCTAAAGAACTTACAGGAATACTAATGCTTACATTTTTAGATTCTCCTTTTGTAAGCGATGCTTTATTAAAACCTTTTAATTCTTTTAAAGCTCTTTTTACTTTAGAGTTTTTCTTACCAATATAGACCTGTACAACTTCGTCTCCTTCAAGATTACCTGTATTGTTTATACTGCAAGAGACTGTAATGTTATCTTTTGTATTATACTTATTTTGGTCCGCTTTAATATTTGATAGACTAAATTTTGTGTAAGATAAGCCATAACCAAATGCATATTGCGAGGCAATCTTTTTGGTATCGTGCCATCTGTAGCCAACTAAAATATCTTCTTTGTAATATTGATTTGTTCCATCTCCAGGATAAGATATTTCGCCGTAAAAGTGAGCGCCATTATCTTTTAATTTTTTAGGAAAAGAGAAGGGTAATTTTCCAGAAGGATTTACATCTCCACTAACAACATCTGCAATAGCATGGCCAGCCATACTACCTAAATACCAAGTTTGCAATAAACCATCAACTTTAGATAACCAAGGTGTTTCAACTGCATTTCCAGTAACTAGCAACATGCCTAATTTTGGTGAAACTGCTTTTAATTGGTTAATTAGCTCTTCTTGATTATATGGTAACTCGTAAGATTGTCTATCATCACCTTCGCAATCTTGTAAGTGGCTTTTGTTTAATCCGCCAACGTATAAAACAATATCTGCTTTTTTAGCGGTTGCAATAGCTTCTATTCTCAATGAATCTTGATTTAAATTAGAAGGAATTATATTATCGTAAACCGAAGAACCAGTATGATATCCCATGGCATGGATTATTTTAGCTTTTTTGTAGCGTTGTTTTAATCCTTCAAGCGGAGATATTTCAAATTTGGGTTTTAATTCCGAAGAACCACCACCAGCAGTCATAGAGCGAGTTGCGTTTTCACCTATCACAGCGATTGTTAATCCTTCTTTATCTTCAATAGGAAAGAAATTATTTTCATTTTTTAATAACACAATACCTTCAGTTGCAATTTTTCTAGCAACATCATGATGTTCTTTATTATTTATTTTTCCTAATGCTTTATTTGGGTTCATGTTAGTTCGATACATAAGTCTTAAAATACGTCTAACTTTATCGTTAACCAAAGCTTCATCCATGTCTCCATTTTTAATAGCTTTAAGAAAAGGTGAAGCTAAATAGTAGTGATCATAGTGGTTTGCTGTAGATGTTCCTAAGCCATCTGTTCCAGTTCCCATTTCCATATCTAAGCCATAAAGAGCAGATTCCTCTGTGGAGTGTGCGCCACTCCAATCGCTTATTACAACACCATCAAAGCCCCAATCTTTTTTCAATATATCGTTTAGCAACAATTCATTATGACATGCAAATTGACCTCTGACTTTATTATAAGCACCCATAATAGACCATACGCCTGCTTCTTGAACAGAGGCTTTAAAGGCTGGTAGGTATATTTCATGCAATGCTCTATCACTAACTTCAACATTTATAATATTACGCCAATGTTCTTGATTGTTTAGTGCATAATGTTTAACACAAGCGGCTACACCATTTTTCTGAACGCCCTTTATATATGGTACTACCATTTTTGAAGCCAAATATGGGTCTTCTCCTAAATACTCGAAGTTTCTTCCGTTTAGAGGTGTTCTGTAAATATTTACACCAGGACCTAATAGTACATCTTTTTCTCTGTAAAGGGCTTCTTCTCCAACACTCATTCCATATTGAGCGGATAGTTCTGGTCTAAATGTAGCAGCCAAACATGTAAGTGCAGGGAAAGCGGTTATAGAATCGTTAGTCCATCCAGCATAATCCCAAGAATCCCAACTAATTTCTGCTCTAACACCGTGTGGACCATCGGACATCCATATTTCAGGAATACCTAATCTATCAACGCCAGGTGTACTAAATTTTGATTGTGCATGACACATTGCTACTTTTTCTTCTAAAGTAAGTAACGGTAATATGCTGTCAACTTTTGTGTTTATTTCATCTATACTAAAATTTTTAGATGATTTGTTTTGCGAAAACATGGTGCTACATGTAATAACTGAAAGTAATAACGCGACAACATATTGATGCTTAATTGTATTTTTCATAAATCATTATAATTTAAAGACTCGTTTATCTAAGGAATTATAAGTTCTATTAATTCCACAGGATAAAATTACTATAAAGCCAAATTGAAACTTAAAACGAATCGAGCAATTATTGTAACATTTGTTGAATTATGCATTAATAGTAAGGGTAAAGCGATGGGTAAGGTTGTTTTTTTAATTTTTATTATTAAATATTATAACTCTTTTTTTACTTGAGATAATTTGTTTTTGAAGGCCGAAATTAAATATTTATGCAAGGGGAAGTGTGATTAATTATATTTTATTACGAAAAAAATAAAGAGTTTAAAGTTGATACTTACAAAACCAAGGAAGGATTAGCACAGTAGATTTTGAGTTGAGATCATAGAATATTTCTATTTTGATCTAAAAAAAAATCGCAAAAGAATATTTGCGATTTTATTAGATTTTTGATAATAAGATTTAAAAAGTGATGCTGTTTTGAAATATAGAATATTTATTTACATAACACTTATAATTAATTGTTATGTAAATAAACCAAGGCAAAATATTTAGTTTTTTACAGCACAGCTTGCACCACTTTTTTTAGCACCGAGTTTTGTAAGTATAACCTCTAATAAACACCATTTTGTAAAGGCCGATTGTATTAAGTTTACACCAATAAAAACAGTGAACCACATCCAATTTTGATTTACATAAAGTGTTAGTAGCATACTAACAATTACCAATGTGCCAACAATAACTCTGAAATATGTATTTAACATTTTAATTAATTTTTAAATTTATATAGATTTTTCAATAGGAATTACAACTGCTTTCAACGGATTATTCGTTTCTAAATTAGCATTGAAATCTTTTATTAAGTTGAATAAAGCATCAATATTTTCTTCTTCGGTGAATGAGAAAAACATACTCGATTCATTTCCTCCTTTCTCAACAGGAAACCAATTTGAAGCCATTAATAATGATGATCCGTTTTTGTGTCCATCAATATCAGAACTGCTAAAATTTTTAATATTAGCGTTTTTAAATAATCTAAAAACATCTTTTTGAAACTCTTCAACAGCGGTAACTATAACTAATTTCATAGTATTGGGGTTTTAAAATCATTTTTTTGAATTGTCGAAGTGACAATTCAGAATTTAATTATTTATAATTTTTTTTCTCAATCATATAATATACTAACGGTACCACCAATAAGGTTAATACTGTAGATACAATAGTTCCACCCATTAACGATATGGCTAAACCTTGGAAAATAGGATCGAACAATATCACAAAAGCACCAATAACAACCGTTCCTGCTGTTAATAAAATAGGAGTGGTACGTACAGCTCCAGCTTCAATTGCAGCTTGTTTAAGAGGTACACCTTCTGCTGTTCGCAGATTTATAAAGTCAATCAATAATACGGAGTTACGAACCATAATTCCGGCTAAAGCAATCATTCCAATAAAAGAGGTTGCAGTAAAAAACGCTCCCATAATCCAATGCCCAAGAATAATACCAATTAAGGATAGTGGTATCGCAACCATCATTACAATTGGAGCTTTAAAGTTTTGAAACCAACCTACAATTAATATGTAAATCAAGATGATAGCACCTAAAAAGGCGATTCCTAAATCTCTAAATACCTCTAAAGTAATTTGCCATTCTCCATCCCATTTTACGGTGTAATTATCTTCGAATTCTGGTTGACCTAAGTACATTTCGTTTAGCTCATAGCCTTTTGGTAGCGGAATCTCTTTTAGTTTTTCCTCCATTCCTAAAATAGCATAGGCAGGACTTTCTAATTCTCCAGCCATATCTGCCATAACATAAACTACACGTTTTTGGTTTTTATGATAAATACTTTTCGCAGCGGTGTTTTTTGTAATATCAACCAAATCTGCTATAGGAACCATATTTCCTTGTTTCGATTTAACCTTTAATTGAGAAATATCTGTAACAGTAGATTTTTCCTTTTCATCTAAAGCCAATACTAAACCAATTTGATTCACGGCATCTTCATCATACAAATTCGTGATGGGTCTGTTTGATAATGCCATATTCATGGTATAAGCTATTTGTTGTGGCGCAACACCATAAAGCATAGCTTTTTCTTTATTAATATCGAATTGATATTCGGTTTGGTCAGCTTCAACCATCCAATCAATATCCACCACATCATCTGTGTTTTTTAGGATATTTTGAACACTGTTTGCAATTTTAATTTGCTCATTATAATCGGGGCCGTAAACTTCAGCAACAATAGTTGACATCACTGGTGGTCCTGGTGGCACTTCAACCAATTTTACATTCGCATTATATTTTGATGCGATTTTTTGAATATCAGGTCGCAGTAATTTAGCGATATCGTGACTTTGGGCAGTTCGTTCTTCTTTATCAATTAAATTCACTTGAATATCTGCCATATTACTTCCACCACGTAAATCGTAATGACGAACCAAACCGTTAAAAGTTATTGGCGCAGAAGTACCAACATAGTTTTGATAATTTACTACTTCTGGTCTACTTGATAAATATTGTGATATTTCTTGTGTTACAACTCCAGTACGTTCTAAGGTAGTGCCTTCCGGCATATCAATCACAATCTGAAATTCGTTTTTATTATCAAAGGGTAACATTTTTACAGCAACAGATTTGGTGAAAAACAACACCATAGTTATCATTAATAAAAAGAATGTTCCTCCTAAAAACAACCAACGTTTTGCTTTACTTTCTAATAAAGGACGTTCAAATTTATTATAGATTCTATAAATAAGTGTGTCCTCGATTGCTTTTTCTGGTTTTTCTTCAGCTCCTTTTTTATCTTTTTCTCTTAAGAAAATATAACCTAAATATGGTGTAATGGTTAAGGCAACAAATAAAGATAAAATCATGGCAATAGATGCTCCAATTGGCATTGGCGCCATGTAAGGTCCCATTAATCCAGATACAAAAGCCATAGGTAAAACAGATGCTATTACAGTAAATGTTGCTAATATTGTTGGATTACCAACCTCATTAATGGCATACAAAGCAGCTTGTTTAAAAGGCAGGCGTTTCATTTTAAAATGCCTATGCATATTTTCGGCAATAATAATCGAGTCATCAACCACAATTCCAGTTACAAATACTAAGGCGAATAAAGTAATTCGGTTTAGAGTGTAATCCATCATATAATAACTTAACAGAGTTAAAGCAAAGGTAATCGGAACCGATAAAAACACAACCAATCCACCACGCCAACCCATGGCTAGCATCACTACAATAGTAACGGCGAAGATAGAACCTATAAGGTGCCACAATAATTCGGATACTTTATGCGATGCTGTTTCACCATAATTTCTAGTCACCTCCACATGTACATCGTCCGGAATTAAGTTGCTACGTAAATGATCTACTTTATCAATAATCACCTCAGCAATTTTCATCGCATCTGCACCTTTTCGTTTAGCAACGGAAATAGTAACGGCAGGATATTCCGATTTATAATCAGCAGATTTTACACTTCCTTTTCCATACCCTAAACTCACATAATTTTGTGGTATTTCAGGACCATCAATAATTTTAGCAACTTGCTTTAAATATATAGGTTGGTTTTGTTGTACGCCAACCACTAAATTCTCAACATCTGTAACAGATGCTAAGAAATCACCAGTATTTACAAGAAATTCAGTATCATTCTTATCAAAACTACCTGAACTTAGTTGGCTG
This sequence comes from Algibacter sp. L1A34, assembly GCF_009796805.1. Taxonomy (NCBI): domain Bacteria; kingdom Pseudomonadati; phylum Bacteroidota; class Flavobacteriia; order Flavobacteriales; family Flavobacteriaceae; genus Algibacter; species Algibacter sp. L1A34. The sequence goes on from NZ_CP047029.1 coordinate 3,100,996, forward strand.
TTATTTGCCTTTATCATTTCAGAAACAGACAAGAAATCTAATCCACTTGCGGCTAATTTATCTTTATCTAAAACTACTCGTAACTGACGTTTTCTACCTCCAATTTTATGGGTAGTTGCTACATCATTAACCTTTTTTATTTCGGCTTCCAATTCTTGCGCCATTTGGCTCAATTGGAAATCGTCGTAATTTTCACTCCACAAGGTTAAGCCTAACATTGGCACATCATCAATTGCTCGTGTTTTCACTAATGGAAACGTAACACCTGCAGGCATTTCGTCCATATGTTTGTTAATTTCATTATATAGTTTTACAAACGAGCGTTCAATATCTTCGCCCACATAAAACTGCACAATCACCATGCCTTGCTCTTTCATCGAGGTAGAATACACGTATTCCACACCCTTAATGTTTGAAATTAATTGCTCCAATGGTTTAATTACACGAGATTCTACCTCGGTAGGACTTGCACCAGGATAACCAACAAAAATATCGGCCATAGGCACATCAATTTGTGGCTCTTCCTCACGTGGAATTAAAAACGAACTATACACGCCAACTACCATAAATACAATCATTAACAGCACGGTTAATTTAGATTGCATAAAGACTTTGGCAATTTTTCCTGCGATACCTTCTTTCATTGAATTATTTTTTTTCATTCCCACGCCATGTGAGAATCTCTATTTTATATTCTTTTGTTTTGGGCGTTTTAACAGGCTATCCGTTGCAATCTTTTTTTGCCATTTGTGGCAGCAAAAAAAGGATTTCCACTTCTATCCTTAACGCGAATTTTAGCTATTTAATTGAAACTTTTACACCATTAAATAATTTGCCTTCAGCCGAAACAATGTAAGCTTCGTCTGAATTTAAACCCGATAATACTTCTACTCGGTTCCCAAAAGTTCTACCTAAACGCAACCAACGTAACATGGCAGTGTTGCTTTGGCTAACAGTGTATAGACCTGATAATTGACCGTTAGTTATAATCGCTTCACTAGGAACTAAAACCATTGCCGATTTTGCTTTGCGCTCCACTGGAAACTGAACAGTAGTAAACATTCCAGATAAGATGTTAGCGTCCGTTTTATCTAAATTAATTTTTACTAAATATTGTCCGCCTGTATTTTTAGCAGAAGTACTAACTTCAGTTACTTTTCCCTTTATCGTTTCATTAATAGATTTGACTAACACATTAACAGTAGACCCTTTTTTAATTTCAGAAATTTCAGATTCAGGCACCATTGCCATCACTTCAAAATTCCCAGGAGTTTCAATACTTATTAACGGCATTCCGGGATTTGCCATATTGCCATCTTCCACATTTTTACTAGTTACTGTTCCGCTAAAAGGTGCGGTAATATTGCTATATGTAAATTGAGCGTTAACTTCATTCTTCATTTGGTTGGCCGATTCTAAACGTGCCTTTGCCATTTCGAAGTTAGCCGTCATATCATCCATTTCTTTTTGAGAAGCACTATTCTCTGTGAATAAATTTTTAAAACGGTTATAATCTTTTTCAGCATTATTATAAGCAGCAGTGGCTTCGGTAATTCCAGCATTTACTTGTGCTCTTTTTGCTTGTAAATCAGCGTTATTAATAGATACTAATAATTGGCCTTTACGCACTTTATCGCCAACGTTTACGTAAACTTTATTTACATAACCCATCATTCTAGTGCTTAAATCGGCACTATTGGTTGCCTGTATTTTCCCACTTACACTTAAAAACGGGTTATTACTATTGGCTTCTACTTGATTTACTTTTACGCTAATTGCAGGAGAATTATCTACAACAGTATTTTTGTCTTCACTTCCACAACTGGCTAATAAAAGAGCTATAGAAAATGTTAGAATTGTATATGTTTTCTTCATTGTGTTTGTTTTTATTAGATGGCCTCGAATACATGAGTTTTAATCCTGATGACTCTTGGCTCTTTATTCTTTTTCTATTCTTTAGTTAAAAATTGTAAATAAGCTTGTGCGTAATTATATTCGAAAATAGTTTGGTAATATTCTAATTGTTTTTGAGCGTATTGTGTATCGGCTGTTAATAGATCGGATGTTTTTTCTAAACCTTCTTTAAATCTATTTGTTCTAATTCTTAAAGACTCTTCCGATTGTTCCATAGCCAAAGCCGTTAGCTTTAGTTTATTTTCAGCATCTAAAAAAGCTCGTTTTGCTTTATTTAATTCTAAATTACTTTTCGATACATATTGATTGTACTCTAACTTAGATTTTTCGAATTCAGCTTTACTTTTTTGTGCTTTTCCAAAGCGTTTAGAACCTTGAAAAATATCCCAACTTAATTGTGCCCCAAATAAATAACCGCTAGCATCTGCTTGAAAAATTTGATCGTCGTATAACTCATAACTGCCAAAAGCATTTAATCTTGGTAAAAATGCCATTTTATCGGCCTTGTTCATGGCTTCATATGAGTTAGAAGCTAATTGCATTGCTTTAATATCCGATCTGTTTTCTGAAACTGTTTTATCTGCTATACTTAAAGTTGAAATTGTTAATTCATCTGTAGGCATGTAAACCACATAAGTTTCATCATTCATTAAAAATGATAAATAATTTGATGCGTTTTGCACATTACTTTTAGCGGTTTGTAACTGGTTTTGAACTTCGGTAACTCGTACTTCAACATTCAACACGTCTGCACGTTGTAAATACCCTTGTTTAAAACTATTATCTGCTAATTTTTTATTAGCATTGGCTGCTTCTAAAGCTTTTTCTAAAACATCAACAGCTTTATAAGCTAATTGTAATTGCATGTATGCCTTTTCAACTTCGAATGCTAAATAATCTTGAGTACGTTCTGTTTTTAAAGACATCGCTTCCATTTTAGATTTAGCAGCTTTACGTTGATAGATGCCATCTACATTAATTAATGGTTGCTGAATTTCGAACTTTGTTGCATAGTTTTCAATTTGCGATGGATCGTTTAATAACGCCGGACTAAAATCGTTTGCTGTTAAAATTTCCTGGTTTAATTTAGAGCCAAAAGCCATTAATGGGTTTGTAGTCGCCATCGCTGTATGACTCGCTGTTATATTTGGTAAAAAAATAGCGTTAGTTTGTCTATAATCTGCTTTAGCTTGATTGAATTCTTGCTCAGAAATTTTAATACTTGTATTATTTTCAGATACTTTAGATAAAACCTCTGTTTTAGCAATTGGCACTATGTCTTGGGCTTGCAGAGCGAAAGTGAAGCTTAGGAGTAGTAATGGTATATAAATGTGTTTTTTCATCAATTATTAGTTTACGTTACAAAGGTATGGTAGATTAGAATTGAAGTCTGTAACCAATGTTACTTGGCGGCCCTTTCCTTTTTTTATTGGTTCTATTTTGGGCGTTATAAAGAATGGTATAAGAATTAATATTGAACATATAATTATAAACCCAAAGGCTAAAATTCTTTTTGCTAATTGAGCTTTTATAATTTTATGATAAATAACGGTAATCACTTTCCAGTGTAAAAAAATATGTAGTGTTAATAACCCACAAAAGACCAAGCCTAATATAAAATGGATATTTCCCCATTGATGTCTATCCATATTGAGTAAATAAAGCTCTTTATTTTGTCCATATATGGTTTTACATTCTTGTCCCTGTAAAAGTGTATGTTTTATTAGGAAACCAATACCAATAATAGCCAACATGCACAAGGTCATTACTGCGTTTAATGCGAAATTCCAGTTGGGTTTACGCATTGTTTTAACTAAGTTTTTCATTTGTTCTCCTAATTTGGATTGCTACTAAAAATATGTTTTGAATAGAAAAGCCACAATGATATTAATCAGGCTAAAGAAATTAGATTGTAATTATTGCGTTAATAATAAGATAGAATTAAAATGGAGTTACTTAAAATAAAGAATTTGGTGTCGTTTAATATTGATGTCTTATTTTTACGGTGTATATGGATTCATTAACTCAAATAGTATTAGGAGCCGCTGTAGGAGAGGCTGTTTTAGGTAAAAAAGTAGGGAACAAAGCCATGCTTTATGGAGCAATTGCTGGAACTATTCCAGATTTTGATGTGTTTGCATCTTACTTTACAGATACGGTTTCTGCTCTTTCCATACATCGTGGATTTACGCATTCTATTGTGTTTTCTGTACTTTTCGCCCCTATTCTCGGGTGGATTGTTTCACGTTACGAGACCTATAAAAACTTTAAAGATTGGTCTTGGCTCTTTTTTTGGGCATTTGTAACGCATCCTATTTTAGATGCACATACTACTTGGGGAACACAATTGTTTTGGCCTTTTGATTTAAGACTAGCATTTAAAACCATATTTGTTATTGATCCGCTTTATACCGTACCCTTTTTGGTGTTTTTAATTCTTGCTATGATGCAAAAACGAACCACTAAAAAGCGCCGTTTGTATAATAAAATTGGCCTAATATTGAGTTCTTCTTATTTAGTACTTACCTTTTTCTTAAAATGGGTAGCCTATGCTAAATTTGAATCTGCTTTAAAAGATCAAAATATAGATTATGTGCAAATAGATACCAGGCCTTCTCCTTTAAATACGATACTTTGGAGCGCTAATGTAGAAACCGACGATGCTTATTTATTAGGTAATTATTCGTTTTTAGATTCAAGACCTATCACTTTTGAGACTTACCCCAAAAATCATGAGTTTTTAGGAGAGCTTATTCATAATGAAAAAGTAGAACGTATGATTGCTATTTCTGAAGGTTGGTATATTATTTCAAAAGAAAAGGATCGCTTATATTTTAATGATTTACGATTTGGATTATTAAGCTTAACTCCAAAATCTGAAAACTTCGTTTTTAAATATGAAATAGATGTTGATAAAACGGGTAAAGTACAATTTATAGAAGCTCCTAAAGATTCACGAGATGGAAAGAAGTTACTGTCTGAATTATGGATACGTTTAAAAGGAAATTAAATAAAAAATTCTATATTATGGCTTGGAACTTATCCTTGTTTTTTTTTAAATAAAAATACAGGTTTTAAAAAGTCGTTCCACTTAATTTTTTTTAAATTCTAGATAATTAAAAAATAAATCTTCATGAATATAACAGCTACATATACAGATCTTTATCAACTCACTATGGCTCAAGTTTATTTTAACACTAAGCCAGATGGACGAGCGGTTTTCGACTATTATTTTCGTCATAATCCTTTTAATAGTGGGTATTCTATTTTTGCTGGATTAGAAGATGTTTTAGATATCCTTGAAACTCTCGAGTTTTCTCCTTCAGATCTTTCTTATTTACAACAATTTGGATTTGAAAGTGATTTTTTAGAATACTTAAAGAATTTTCGTTTTACAGGGACTATTTTTTCAAGTAAGGAAGGAGATGTTGTTTTTCCAAACCGTCCTATATTACAGGTTGAATCTAATATTATAGAGGCTCAGATTATAGAAACGGTTTTACTAAATATTCTCAATTTTCAGACGTTAATCGCAACAAAAGCAAGTAGAATACGGAGAAGCGCAAAAGATGAAGTATTACTGGATATGGGCTTACGCCGAGCGCATGCCACTGGAGGATATTATGCCTCAAGAGCAGCTGCGATTGGCGGTTTTGATGGCACGAGTAATGTTAAAACAGCTGAAGATTATAACATTCCGTGTTCCGGAACAATGGCGCACTCCTTCATACAGAGTTATAAAGATGAATTAGAAGCATTTCGTGATTTTGCAAGAATACGACCGAAAAATTGTGTGCTTTTAATAGATACTTACGATTCTCTAAAAAGCGGATTGCCTAATGCCATTACAGTAGCCAAAGAAATGGAAATTAAAGGGGAACGATTGTTAGGCGTTCGTTTAGACAGTGGTGATTTGGCATATTTATCTAAAAAGACCAGAACGATATTAGACGATTCTAATTTGGGTTACGTACAAATTGTGGCTTCGAATCAATTGGATGAATATGTAATAAAAAGTCTTAAAGAACAGGGCGCACCTATTGATATTTTTGGTGTTGGTACCAATTTGGTTACTGGAAAACCAGATGCTGCATTAGATGGTGTCTATAAATTATCTGAATATAATGGAGATCCTAGAATCAAGCTTTCTGAAAATATTATAAAGGTATCGCTTCCTTACAAGAAACAAGTTTACAGAATGTTAGACAGCAATGGCATGTTTTATGGTGCAGATGCCATAGCTATGTTTACGGAAGGTAAGGTGACCAAAATAAAACATCCTTTTGATGCTACAAAAGGTTTAGATCTTAGCTCTTATACACACGAACCCTTACTTGAAAAGGTTATGGAAAATGGAAAAAGAGTTGTAGCGCCTCGCTCTGTTACAGAAATTTCTAAATATTCGCAATCTCGTTTAGATCAACTTCCAAATGAATACAAGCGTTTCCAAAATCCACATATTTACAAAATAGGTCTTAGTATAGAACTCAAACAAGAACGAGATAAATTAGTTCAAGAACATAAGTTCTAAATTGGGTATTATAATACATTGCAATATTTAGGTCTGAATTTAAAATAAAAAAATAATGAAAACACTTCTGATAATTGATGTGCAAAATGACTTTATGCCTGGCGGTGCGCTTTCCGTTCCAGATGGAGACAAAATAGTGCCAATAATCAATGCAATGCAGCATAAATTTGATTTGGTAGTTGGTACACAAGATTGGCATCCCCAAGATCATGCTAGTTTTGCTTCAAACCATAAAGCAGCATCTACTTTTGATGAAATCGAAATTCATGGTAAGTCGCAAACATTATGGCCAGATCACTGCGTACAAGGAACAAAAGGCGCTGAACTTCATCCTAATCTAGATACGTTAAAATTTGAAGCTATTTTTAGGAAAGGAACGGATAAAGAAATAGATTCTTATAGTGCTTTTTATGATAATAGCCATTTAAAGTCAACAGGGCTAACTGGCTATTTAAAGGAGAAAGAAACTTCTCAGCTTTTTATATGTGGCTTAGCATCCGATATTTGTGTTTATTACTCCATTTATGATGCCTTTAAAGAAGGCTTTTCTTGTTTTTTTATTGAAGATGCTTCTAAAGCATTGGATATTGAAGGGTTTTTAGAGATTAAGAAGGAAATGATTAACATGGGAATCCAAATTATTTCATCGGAAGCCATATAATAATGCTACGTTTAGTAGAAGATCTGTTATCCGAAATTTGAATATACTATCAGCCAAAAAAAATGGTGCTATGTGATAAAAGTCACCTTTAAAGCTGCTTATTTGATATAAATTTGTAGTAATGAAAAAATGGATATTCTTATTTTCAATAGGTTTGAGTGCGCTTATAATGTTTAACACATTAAGAGTATCCTACACGTTTATTAATTACAAATTAGATCCCATCGGTTTTATTGAGAATTATTGCGTTAATATAGATAAACCGGAACTAAAGTGTAATGGGAAGTGCCACTTAAAGAAAGTGTCTCAATCTACAGAAGGTGAAAAAGAAGCCATTAAATTTTTGAATTACGAGATTTTATTATTTCATCAACCAACTAAAGCATATCAACTAAACGCTTTTATTTTCACTCAAAAAAAAGAAATTTTTTCATATTCAAACCTTTATAGTTTTAATTATAAGCTATTTTGTTTTCATCCTCCAAAGGTGTAAGTCAAATTCTAAAATTTATTTATTGTTACAATGAAGTTTTCTTCAATAGCAATAGAAGGACTTATTACAAAAATTTTAAATATTCATATAATGAAAACAATTTATAGTGTGCTTTTATGCGCTTTAATTACGTCTGTATCCTTTGGTCAAACAAATAATAAAGCACAAGACACCACTAAACAAAAAAATATAAAATTAGATGAAGTTATTGTTTCAGGAAATATTAAAACAGATCCTGTTCTTAACACGGTAACCAATAATTATGATAAAAATGTTGTTCAACCAAAAAACGTTGCCGATTTATTTAACGATATAAACGGGTTTTCGGTTATAAAAAGAGGGAATTACGCTATCGATCCTAGTTTTCGAGCTAGTCAATATGAACAGTTAAATGTTCAGTATGATGGTGGAACAAAAGCCATGCACGCGTGCCCAAACCGTATGGATCCAATAACAACACATGTTATCCCTGAAGAAATTTCGAAAATTGAAATTATTAAAGGCCCATATACCGTTCGTTATGGTGCCACATTTGGTGGTATAATAAATCTAGTAACGCAAAAACCAGATTATTTAGAGAAAGGCTTTCATGGTAAAGCTTCCGCAGGATATGAAACCAATGGGAATTCCATGGTTAATATGCTTCAGCTTCAATATATTGAAAATAAATATGATATTATCGGAAATATAGGTTATCGGGATTTTGGGAGTTATGAAGATGGTGATGGTATAGAGATACCTTCGGCTTTTAAAAGTACAGATTATGGCGTAAAATTTGGTTATAATCTTACTGAAAATCAACGTTTACAAGCCCATTGGAGACAGTCTTTTGGACGAGATATCCAGCATGCCGCATTAGCCATGGATACAGATTACGATAATAGTAGTATTCTATCTTTAGATTATAAAATAATCGATTTGGGTGAAATAGTTAAAAGTTTTTCCGCGAAAGCTTACTATAGCTATGTGGATCATTTAATGACCAATTTTGATAGACCTTCTTTTGCAACAACGGCGGCCGAATCGTCTGTGGAAGCAACAACAATAGGTGGTAAATTAGAGTTAAATTGGGAACCGTTTAAATCTGTAACTATTTTTAGTGGTTTAGATGCGATGAGTATTGCAAGAGATGGAGCAAGAATTAGAACCGTGAAAATAAATATGATGGGGATGACTTTAGCCACGCCATTAGTTTATAATGATAAGGTTTGGCAAGATGCTTATGTTAACGATTTTGGAGTATTTACCGAAGCAAAATGGGCTATTAATCCAACCGCTGTTTTAACAGCTGGTATACGTTATGATATGGTTAAGAGTGATCTAAATGATCCTGCAGACGATTTTGCAGCACGATATGATTTAGAGGAAAAAACAGATAATAATATTAGTGGAACGGTTTCTATTAAAAAAATAGTGACAAATAACCTGACTTTGGAAGTTGCTTATGGACGTGGCATTCGATCTGCAAATATGATTGAACGCTATATTAATCACTTTACAGTAGGGCAGGACCCTTATGAGTATTTAGGAAATCCAAATCTTAAACCGGAAGTTAACAATCAATTTGAAATTGGTTTTAAAGGAAAAAATAGCACTAATAGTTTTAAATATGCTTCTAGTTTTTACTATTCTAAATTTGAAAATTATATTGTAGGTGTTGTAGATCCTACTATTACACGCAAATTTATGCCTACGACAGATCCGCAGTTTGTAAAAGTATTTAGAAACTTAGATAATGCGTATAAAACAGGTTTTGAAGTTATGGGTGAAGTAGGCTTTTTTAATGATTTTTACTTTAAAACTCAATTGGCTTATGTTTATGCAAAAAATAATGATTTAAACGAATCTTTACCTCTTACACCTCCTTTTAATACTACGTTTTCTTTAGGTTTAAAACGAGAAAAATATTGGGCTAATGCTCAATATAAAATAACAAGTAAACAAGATAATATTGCTGAAAGTTTTGGAGAAACCACTACAGATGGCTATGAAACTTTGGATATTAAGTTTGGTATTATACCGCTTAAAAATTTAACATTAGGAGTTGCTGTGTTAAATGCTTTTGATGAAGCTTATAACAATCATTTAAATTTTAGTTTTACGAATCAAGAAAACTTTGGAAGAACTCCAATTACAGATCCAGGACGCAACTTCACTGCTTTTGTGCAGTATCAATTTTAAGGTTTAGTTGAAACTTATTTATAGAAAAAAAGGGCATTAGTAATAATGCCCTTTTTCCATTAAAAATCAACTAAAAACTAACAATCACATTAGTTTACTTTTCTAGTGCCTCCATGTCCTCCAGCAACAACAAGCATTATCTTTATACTTAAATAAATAAACTTGAAAAACTGAATGATAGGATTCATCATTTTAAATCTTTGATATTTTGATATTCTATGTGTCATGACTTTGCAATTTATTCTCTTATTATGGTTTAAGGTCTTTCACTATAAGCTATTTACACCACAAGTGTAGGTTTCCTAATTATTCTGGAATTAACCACCAAAATGGTTTCATTTTTGCTTTGTAAAGAAAGGCATAATGCAAAGCTAATTTTAACCAGTGACCAGCTAAACCAATTGCTCCAAAGGTTTTACCTAATTGTCTGCCTTGTGTTTTTGGATATTTCTCGTAATCTGGAACAATAGGAAATGTAGTAATGCTCACGCCGCTTCCTTTTGTTAGTCCATAACCTGCAGAAGCAATACAAGCAGCTCCCATATTTCCCATAGAACCTTTATGTTTTAAAGATTCTTTTCCACTTTTAATAGAATCGATAATATTGTCTGCTACCAATTTTGCAGTTATACCAGATGGCATGCCTGTTCGTGGTGGTGCAGGTGAAATATCTGTACCGTTTTTACTTTTTCTTGGTTTAGAAATAGCATGTGGTGGTGCAAATGCAATACCTGGTGCAAAAATATTTTTATAACTAGGATTTTGATACGTTTCTGGCCAATCTTTTACCGACCACTTTTCGTATGGTTTTTGGGTATAATCAGCATCGACAATCATAAACCCTTTAAAGAGTTTTTCTGTAATGTCATTTTTGTTTTTATCATAGGCTTTAAAACCATGACCTGAAAATGCAGGAATTAACATGGCAAAATCATAAGTTTCAGATTTTTGTTCGCCTTCTAGGTTTTCGTAATGAGCTAAACCATCTTCAATTTTATTAACGCCAGCTCCAAGAATCCATTTAATATCTCGATCTTCAAAAATCATTTCAACCATTTCATGAGATTTCATGGTCATGCTTCCATAACTTAATAACATACCATCCATACCAAAATCTCCTAATTGGTATTCGTTAGAAATCCATGTTACTTCTGCCATATCGCGCACATTATGTCTGCACAATTCTTTTTCTACATTTAAAATATATTCGAAAGCAGCACCTTGGCATGTGGATTTTGCGTGTCCTGTACCAATTAAAATTTTAGCTCTTTTACCAGCTTTCATTTGTTCGATAACTTTGTTTAAGCCTTCCCAAGCATGGTCTGCGTGTGTATATGTACATACAGAATAGGTTTTGTTTTTACCAGGTATTAATCCATCGGTTGCTCCAAAGTTTAATCTTGGACCGGTTGCATTAATTAAATAATCATAAGTTATTTTTTCTTGTTGTCCTACATTATCTCCTTTTACATATTCGGCTAACACATAAGGTTTATATTCATTTTTGTCTCCTTCAGGAAAAAATGAAATAGCTTTTGCCTGTTTGAAACCGATACCTTTCTTTTTATATAAAGGTTCTAATGGGAATAATATTTTTTCGGATTTCATTCTACCGATTCCTACCCATATATTAGAAGGGACCCATTGGTAATTACCGTTGGGAGAAACCACAACAACTTCATGTTTTTTTGAAAGTTTTCTGCGTAAGTGTGTCGCTGCAACATGGCCAGAAATTCCAGCTCCTAAAATAACGATTTTAGACATTTTTTATGATTTGATAATGTGAATTTAGTTTAAAAACTAAGGATACAAAATGATATTTATCAATTTGATTTTCTTTGGAACAGAAAGCCTTAATGATAGTGTAAAGGTTGGGTTTTTACATTAGTTAAACAGTAACTTTGGTTACACAAGTGTTAATTTGTTTTCTTGTAACTCCAAACAGCTAAACCATTCATTATAAAAGCATAAAGTGCTGTTTTTAATAGCTGAGGAAGGATGTCCATAAACCCAGAACCTTTCAGCATTACCATGCGCATCACTTCTACAAAGTATTTAATGGGGTTAAAATCCGTTATTGTTTGTGCCCATTTTGGCATGCTTTCTATTGGTGTGAATAAGCCACTCATTAAAATAAAAATAACCATAAAAAACCAAGCAATAAACATAGCTTGCTGTTGAGTATCCGTAAAGTTGGATATGAATAAGCCAATTCCTAAAATCACTAAAATATAAATAGATGTGTATAAATAGAGGAGTGGTAAACTTCCAACCATAGGAACATTAAATATAAGTTTTGCTAATGCTAAACCAACAGTTAATAAGCCTAGTCCTATTATCCAAAAAGGAAAGAGTTTCCCGATAATAAACTGACTTTTTTTAATTGGTGTTACATTTATTTGCTCTAATGTGCCTATCTCTTTTTCTCGTACAATATTCATTCCTGAAAGAAAAAGAGTAATCATTGTTACCAATAGAACTAGTATTCCTGGAACCATAAAGGTTTTATAGTTTAAAGTTTTATTATACCAAAACAAAGGAATGTTTTCTATGGTAATTGGCTGTATTTGTTTGTCGGAAACTTGTAATAAATCTACTTTTATATTTTGATTAAAGCGTTGCACGATTTGTGTAACATATACATTTTCAACTCCAGCGGCAGCACCATCAATAGCATTTATAGTTACTCCTAAATTGTTGTATTTTTCTTTTTGTAAATCACGTTCAAAATATTGTGGAATTTGTAAAAGAACATCAACATCTCCTTTAAGCATTGCTGAACTTGCTAGTGCTTCCGAAGAAAAATCTGTTAATACATTAAAATATGTAGATGCGTTAAATTTTTCAACTAAGGCTCTAGATGTTGAAGAGTGATCATTATCTATATAGCCAAATTTTATATTTTTCACTTCAAAAGTGGCTGCATTTGATAAAATAATGAGTTGTATTAATGGCATAACAAAAATGATAGGAAGCATACCTTTATTTCTAAAAATTTGCTTGAACTCTTTTTGTATGATGTATAGAATTGTTTTCATTATTCCAATCTAATTTTATATTTCTTAACGCTCACTCCAATAAAAAAGACCGTCATTCCTATTAAAATTAAAGTTTCTTTCCATATAAATTGTAATCCAACACCTTTGAGCATAATACCTTTAATGATGATGATAAACCATTTTGCTGGAATAATATTACTAATAATTTGCAATGGTAAAGGCATGCTTGAAATAGGGAAAATAAAACCAGACAATAAAATTACAGGAAGCATGAGCCCCATTAAAGAAATCATCATGGCTGTTTGTTGAGTTGCCGAAATAGTTGATATTAAAATACCTAAGGCTAATGCAGTGATGATGAATAAAACACTTTCTATACCTAGTAAAAAGAAACTACCTTGAACTGGCATTTTAAAAATAAAAATACTCAGCATAACAATGACTATTGCGTTAATAATGGATAGAAAAATATACGGAAATACTTTGCCAATAATGACCTGAATTGGTTTTATTGGGGATACTAAAAGGATTTCCATAGTGCCTAATTCTTTTTCTTTTGTAATAGAAATTGAAGTCATCATTGCGGAAACCAACATTAAAATAATTGTCATAACACCAGGGACAAACATATACACACTTTTTAATTCTGGGTTATAAACCATGCGTGTTCTTGGTATTATTTGGTATGCAATTGTGATGTTTTTATTCAATCCTTTTTGATATTGCTGAAGAATTGCATTTACATAATTACTTATTGTATTTGCGGTATTTGGGTCTGTAGCATCCGTAATAATCTGTATGGTTGCTTTATTATCTTTGATTAGATTTTTACTGAAATCTTTTTCGAAATTTAAAATAGCTTTTACTTTTCCCTTTTTAAAAATAGTTTCAATATCCGACTCTTTGTCAATAAATTGATTAATGCTAAAATATTTTGAAGCTGAAATTTTATTAATAATCTCTTCTGTTGTCGCATCTTTAGAATGATCTAAAACGGCAATATCTACATTGTTGATTTCGTTTGTTATAGCGAAACCGAATAGCATAATTTGAGCAATTGGCATACCAAAGAGAATAAACAACGAGCGTCTATCCCTAAAAATATGGTAGAATTCCTTTTTTATGAAGCCTATAAATCTTTTCATCCTCTTGCTAGTTTTAGAAACACATCGTTCATATTATCCACTTTAAACTGCTTTTTGAGTTTCTTAGGTGTATCTAAAGCTTCAATTTTACCGTTAACCATGATGGAAACTCTGTCGCAATATTCTGCTTCATCCATATAGTGTGTCGTTACAAAAACAGTTGTGCCTTCACTTGAGGCTTTGTAAATCATTTCCCAAAATTGACGTCTAGTTATAGGATCTACTCCTCCTGTTGGCTCATCTAAAAACACAATTTTTGGATCATGAATTAAAGACACAGAAAAGGATAATTTTTGTTTCCATCCTAATGGTAAAGAACCTACTAACTGGTTTTTTACTTCTTCCAATCCCAATTCTTCAATTAATAGCTCTGATTTTTCTTTTATTTTTTTTCTTGATAGGCCATAAATCCCTCCAAAAAAAGTGATGTTTTCTTTAACCGTTAAATCGTCATATAAAGCAAATTTCTGACTCATATAACCAATATTTTTTTTGATATTTTCAGCTTGTTTGTACACATCAAACCCTGCAACATTTGCTTTTCCAGAAGAGGGTTTAGAAATACCAATCAACATTTTCATGGCTGTTGTTTTTCCTGCTCCATTAGCTCCTAGAAACCCAAATATTTCACCTTTATTAACCTCAAAAGTAATCGCGTTTACTGCTGTAAAATCTCCAAACATTTTGGTTAGTCCTTCTACTTGTATAACTTTATTATTTTCCATTTTTATTTAAACCTTATAGGGCTATTTTGCTAATTCCATAAAGGTGTCTTCAATAGTTGGTTGTGTCTTTTCTATTTCTATATTAGATAGGTTTTTTGATCCTAAATAGGTTACTAAATCTTCTGGATTAAAATCTGTTCTACTATCCGAATAATGTACAAATTCTCCAAAAGGGTAGACGCTATGGTTGTATTCATAATCCTTTAAAGCATTTATGAGTTGATACGTATTATTAGCCCTTACATTATAAATTTGTTTGGGATAATGTTTTACAATAGCTTTAGGCGTGTCAATCTGTAAAATTTTACCATCTTGTATTAAAGCAATTCTATCGCACAAAGCAGCTTCGTCCATGTAAGGTGTAGATACCAAAATAGTAATCCCCTTTTGTTGTAAACGCTTTAACATTTCCCAAAATTCTTTTCTGGAAACAGGATCAACACCTGTGGTTGGCTCGTCTAAAAACAGTACTTTAGGTTTGTGGATTAGTGCACAACATAAAGCAAGTTTTTGCTTCATTCCTCCAGATAATTTTCCTGCTCTACGGTCTTTAAAAGGTTTTATTTGAACGTAAATCTCTTTTATTAAATCGTAATTTTCTTCTATAGTTGTTCCGAAGATAGTGGCGAAAAAATCAAGATTTTCTTCAACAGTTAAGTCTTGATAGAGTGAAAATTTCCCTGGCATATAGCCAACACTATTTCTAATTTTTTTATAATCTAAAACCACATCGAAATTGGCAACCGTGGCCGTACCTTCATTTGCAATTAAAAGTGTTGTTAGAATTCTAAACAACGTTGTTTTTCCTGCTCCATCAGGACCAATAAGTCCAAAAAGTTCACCTTCCTTAACTTCAAAAGAAATATCTTCTAAGGCTTTTACGTTTTTGTACGATTTGCTAATATGGTTAACAGATATACTCACTTAGTTTTAATTTTGAACAATAATTTTAGTTTCCATAGTAATTTTAGAGGTAATGGAATTTGAAATTAAACAGGCTTTTTCCGATTTTTCTAAAATACGTTCTGTTCGCTCTTTTTTAGATTCGTCTGTAATTACAACTTCCGGAAACAATAATACTTCGCTAATTACAAACTTGCCATCTACTTTTTCTAAAACCCCTTTAGATTCACATTTAAAACTCACAAATTCTAATTTTGAATATTCAGAAATCGCTAAAAAAGTGGTCATTAAGCAGCTACTTATCGCTGCTGTAAATAAATGTTCTGGCGACCAAATATTGGGCATTCCTCCGGGAAATTCTGGTGGTGTTGCAACTTCAATGCAATTAGTTTCGTTGGTTGCATTATTTTTTAATTCTGGGGAACACATGGTTCCTTTTCTGTCTTTTGTCCAATTTACATTAACGTTATAAGTATGTTTTTCCATGATATTGTATCTTATATTTATTATTGAAAGTAGGTGTTGTATTTATAAATATTTTCCGCAGTACTCTTTTTTAATTTTGAAGCATCTTCAATAGTTTTAGCTTCAGAAAGTGCTTCAATTTTATCCATCAATGGTAAGAGCCAAACATGTAAATTATCATGAGGTTCACCTTTCATAGTACAATTTTTAATAATATAATTTTTATTGATGTCTAATTGTTTTGCTAGAGTTTTATAATCCTCTAAAGTATTTGTTTTAATGGTTTCAAGGCTATTAAGCATGTTTTTTACACCTTCATTGGTTTCTTTGTTTGCTAACCATTTACCTTCTTTGTTCGTCTTTATTTCATTAGTCCATGAGTTTTTATAAACTTCTAAAGTCTCTCTGTTTTCCTTTGTGTTATCTACTACAACGGGTGGGTTATTTGTTTGTATTCTATCTAAAGTATTTTGCTTTTCATTGTCTTTACAA
Organism: Algibacter sp. L1A34; assembly: GCF_009796805.1. Taxonomy (NCBI): domain Bacteria; kingdom Pseudomonadati; phylum Bacteroidota; class Flavobacteriia; order Flavobacteriales; family Flavobacteriaceae; genus Algibacter; species Algibacter sp. L1A34. The sequence goes on from NZ_CP047029.1 coordinate 3,117,505, forward strand.
CCAACAAAAACAATTAAGGTTATTACAAAAATTAAATATTTCATCATTTTAGTTATTATTTATATTGTTAATCCACATTTCAGCAGGCATTCCTATTTTAAGGCTGCCATCATTTTTCACATCTACTTTTACTGCATAAACTAATACAACACGTTCTTCTTTAGTTTGAATTATTTTTGGTGTAAATTCTGCTTCCGAAGCAATCCAACTAATCGAACCTTTATAAGATTTCATTGTATCTACACCATCAATTTCCACAGTAACTTCTTGACCTATTTTAATATTGCCCAATTGCGTTTCGCTAATGTAGACGCGTAATTGCATCGTGTTTAAATTTGCTATTTTATATAAAGGTTTACCAAAAGCGGTAATTTCATTAGGCTCGGCATATTTAGTTAATACCGTTCCGTTTACAGGATTTATAATTTTACTTTTCTGAATCTGATCGTCAATTTGTTTTAATTGCACATCGATAGATTTAAGCTCGTTAACCACAGGTGCATTTTGTATTTCTACACTTCTAATTTGATTTCTTATAACATCAATTTCTCCAGAAACATCGTCTAATTGTTTTTGAGTTCCTGCGTTATCTTTTATTAAATTTTCTGCTCGTGTTTTATTAATGTTGGCTGTTTTTAATCTAGAATTTAGTACACTTATTTGGGATAAAACTCCTTTAGATTTTGAGCCAATTACAGCTTTAGACACTTCTAATTGTTCTTGTTTTAATGCTAACGGAATAGTATCGATATAACCAATGAATTGTTCTTTTTGAAGTACATCGCCTTCATTTAGATCGAATTGCATTAATTTTCCGTTGTTTTCAGCTGAAATGGTTATTTCCGTAGCTTCAAAATTTCCATAGCCATCGGCCTTTTCATCGTTGTTTCCACAAGAAAACAAGCTTGTTGCTATTATGCTTAAACCCAATATATAGTTGTAATTTTTCATCTGTATATTTTTATTGTCCTTTAATGATATTGTAATTTGATTTTGCTAGTTGTAACTGAATTTTATGTTTTACTAACGTATTTTCGTCTTCGTATAAATTGGTGAGTTCTGTAATATATGCCGATGAGGTAATAACTCCGTTTTTAAGTTGAGAATCTGCCGATTTTAGTACCTCTTTTCTAAGATTTATAATCTCTAAATCTGATGTGATAAAGGCTTCTGTTTTATCGATTTCTTTTTGTTGTTTATTTAATTCAATGTTAGTGTTTAGTTTGAAAATTTCGGTTTCATTATCTATAATATCTTTATTAATTAATAAGGATTCACGTTGTTTTTTGTTCGAATTCCAATCGAATACTTTCCAATTCAATTTAACTCCAACAGTATAAAATGTTTGAAATGAATTATCGAGCATATTTAGTCCTGGATTACCATATCCACCAGTTGCAAACCCTAGTAGTTTTGGTGCATTTTGTTTTGATAATACACTTTCCGAATTTTCAATTTCTTCTTTTTTAAGTTGAAATAATTCTAATTCTGGTCGGGTTAAATCCGTTTGTAATTGCGTTTCTACCAATGAATTTTGAAATAAAGTTGAAGAGTTTAATTGCAGGCTTATTAAACTAGAAAGAGATTGGATAAGTGTTAATTTATTACTTTCTAATTCTTTAAATTGTTGATCTATTTTTAATAATTCAGCTTGTAAAACTTTATCTGAAGATGGTAAAACAGCACCATATTTAATTCCCGATTGTATTTCTTTTAGTTTTGCTTGTAGTTGCGTTTGTTTTGCGTTTAATAATAACTTTGATTCTTGTGCTAATAAAATGGAAAAATAGAGCTGATTGATTTGTTGTTTTAATTGATACAAACTAACTTCTACTTGTTTCTGTTTGGTTTTTAATTGCGCCGATTTTAAATCTAAGGAAGCACCGGTTGCTCCTCCATTATAAATTAATTGATTTACGGAAACCGTAGCACGATATTGGTCGTTGTTTAGTGGCTCCACCGCAGACATTGTGGCAGGAAACTCAATAACATCCGATAGGTAAGTGGCATAGGCATCTAAACTTATTTGCGGCAATTGTGAAGTAGAAATAACTGCAGCTTCTAGTTTGTTTTGGGTATTTAATAGTTTAGATTGTTTTGCTAAAGGGTAATTAGTAGTTACTAAATTGTAACATTCTTCTAGTGTAATGCTTTGTTGAGCAATACTTGGCAAGGCCGTTAGGAGGATTAAAATGATTATTAATTGTTTCATTTTATATGTGCTTTATAGAATTAATAATAAAGTCGGCTACTTCTGTTTTTCGATCTTCAATTAGCTTTTTATAAGCGTCATCATCTGTATTTGTAAATACCATGATTAGTGGTTTGGCTACAAATGGGAAAATATTTAAAGCCATAATATTTATGAATAATTGTTCTGCGCTAATGGGTAGAATAATGTTGTTTTCAACTTCATATTGAACTTGTTTTTTAAATTTTTCAATATTAGGGAAACCATTTGTGCCTTTCATTTTAAGAATAAAATCTGGATTTCTATTCAATTCTTGAATTATGAAATTTGGCAGATATGGATGTTTAACAATAAATGTTATATAATTTGAAGTAAAGTTTCTTACTTTTTCTTCAATTGAAGAATCATCATTTAAAATAGTATTTAATTGAGGTGCTAATAATGAAAAGGCATTTTTAAAGACTGCTTCAAACAGCATTTGTTTACTTCTGTAATAGTAATGAAGCATCGCTTTGTTAATACCTGCTTTATCTGCTATTTCTTGCATACGAGCACCATCCATTCCTTTCGACTGAAATATGCTTTTTGCAGCGTCTAATATTTGTTCTTCCGTATTTTCGTCTTTTGTTTTTCTCATTTCAACTAAATGGTTTAACCAAATGGTTAACAAATTTACAAAAAATAATCAAACAGTATCCTATTTGATTATTTTATTATAGTTTTAATTTATTTTTTAGGAAGATCTTTATTCAATTTGCTCTCTATAAACTTAATGGCTATTAATCCGAGCACTCCACCTAAAATGGAAATAATACAATTAATGATAAATAATGAGATATGAAATGTTCCGTTTTGCATTATGGACCAAGGATCGAAACCTAATCTTCCAAAGGATTTAATAAAAAAGATACTACCAAAAACACCTATTAATGTATTTCCTGTGAAACCAAAAGAATATGTTTTTTTTAAATTCCCAAATACATTTGCAGCAATAATCCCTATGAAAATACTAATCAAGGAAATTAAAGTACCTGTCATGATTTAGACTGATTGTAATTATTAAAAATAGTTTTTTTTATAGACTATAAAAGTACTAAGTATATAGTTAATACTACGTAACTTTGGTTACAAAAAAAAGCCTCAATTTGAGACTCTTTTTTAATTTAATATATATGCGCCAATGCGTGCAATTTAAATCTTTTATTAACGTTGATTTTTCTTCAGGAAAACTATAATATTTAATATTAAATAGCTTTGTTAATTTTGTAATGAGTAATTAATTAAACTCGTTAATATCGTCGCTAAGATTATATACTGTAACATTATTTATTAAATTTGAAATAATACTACTACCTGCTGCACTTCTATATCCACCAGCACAATGCACTACAATTGGTTTATCTGTAGGGATTTTGTTTTTAGAAACTCTTAATTGATTTAGAGGAATTGGGATGGCGCTTTCAAAAACCTTACCTTCATCTACTTCACTTGTATTTCGGATATCAATAATTGTATATTGATTTGGATACTTTTTAAAGTTTTCAAGGTCTAAAGATTTGAATGTTTCGAATTTATTAGAACCTAAAGTTATAATTGATTTTATTTGCTTTTCATAACCAATTTTGGCTATACGACTAAGAATTGTTTTTCTGTCATTAATAGAATTAATTACCAAATGAAACGCTTCATTAGGTTCTACAATAGAACCCAACCACGTTTCTACTTTATCATCTTCTGTTTCTGCAATAATATTAATACTTCCTTTAAGATGATTATATTTAAAATGTGAAGCCCTTCTTACATCAATAATCAAACTGTCGTAATTCCTGAACTCGGTTATTCCAAAGTTAAAAGGTACATCGCAGAATGTAGTTTCAAAATTATCTGCACCTTCTTTATTAATAGCCACATTAAATCCAAAATAAGCAGGGATAAAAGGTTGATCTTTTAAAATGTGATTCACAAACTGATCTTCGGTTAAATCCTTAAAAGCCCAATTTTCATTTCGTTCTCTTCCTAAAGTACTTGATGGATCTGTACTCATGTTTTTACCACATAAAGAACCTGCTCCATGCGCTGGATACACTTTTGTAGTATCTGGCAAATGATTAAATTTATTATGTATGGTATGATACATGCTTTTAGCTAATTCTTCTCTTTTAGCTTTCATGTTACCCGCTTTTTCTCGCAAATCGGGTCTTCCAACATCGCCTATAAATAAGGTGTCTCCCGAGAACATAGCATAATTATTATCTATATCATTAGCTATAATTGTAATACTATCTGGTGAGTGCCCTGGTGAGTTAATTGCAGAAAATGTAATCGCTCCCATTTTTAGTGTATCACCATCATCAAATGCTTGGTGTGGATAGTTAGCTCCAACCAATTTACTTACATAAATTTTTGCTTCCGTCTCTTTATGTATCTGAAAATGACTGCTCACAAAATCTGCATGGGGATGGGTTTCAAAAATAGCTTTAATTTTTGCGTTATGCTTTTCTGCTAATTCATAATAAGGCTTTGCATCTCTTGATGGATCTACAATAGCCATTTCATTATTACTTATTATAACGTATGAATAATGCGCTAATGGTTTGTCTTCAAATTGTATAATATTCATAATTTTGTCTTTTTATGTTTATCTATATAATAGAAAAATTGGTCTCCTTTTAAATTTAAAACTAATATATTGAAGGAGCGTTGTGTTTATCAATTTTAGTTTAAAAAAATATACTAATTGAGTTAAATTAGAAAAAGAGCCTCAATTTGAGACTCTTTTTAATTTAAAAATTATTTTACTTTTTAAGAATGCTGTCTAACACTAAATCTTTATCCAGTTTTTTAGTACAGAAAAACCAGTCTTTACAATCTAACTCTTCAGTAGAGGTCATTCTTTCTTCTGCAACGCCACAAGATCCAGCTGGAGATACTATAACATCGTCACCAGGATTCCAATCTGCAGGAGTTGCTACATTAAATTTGTCTGATGTTTGCATGGCTATCAATGCTCTGTATAACTCATCAAAATTACGGCCTAAGCTTAAAGGGTAATAAATTATAGCACGAACGGTTTCTTCTGGATCTACAAAAAAGACAGCTCTAACGGCTTGGGTTTTACTTTCTCCTGGTTGAACCATACCATATTTTTTAGCGATATCCATAGAAATATCTTCTATTAAAGGAAATTTAACTTCAACGTTTTTCATTCCGTTAAATTCAATTTTCTCCTTAATAGTTCTTAACCATGCAATATGGCTGAATAAACCATCTATAGATAAACCAATAAGGCTACAATTTGCTTTATTAAATTTTTCTTCTAAATGTGCAAATGTCATAAATTCTGAAGTACAAACCGGCGTAAAATCTGCTGGATGACTAAATAATATAGACCATTTTCCTTTATAATCCGAAGGGTAATTAATTTCTCCTTGTGTAGTTACTGCTGTAAATTCTGGTGCTTTATCACCAATTCTTGGCATGGTGAAAGTTTCTTGTTTTTCTAAATTTGCTTCCATAATTAATATATTGTATTATTGGTTTATTCTATGATGCAAATTTAAACCTATAGAGTAAGTCTATATATAACTTAAGTTACATAAGTTGAGCAATTTTGAAAAAAAGAAGCATTATAAGGATGTGTTGCTCTAAATATATGGTGTAGTTTTCTGAATAATATAAACCTGAATTAGGTTTTGATAGTTATTATTTCTTCTTAATTTTAATAAACAACTCTCTTCCTTTTCTTGAGTGATGAGAATTATGAGATTCATCCATTAACAGCACATCAAAATTTGGGTGAAAATATTTTTTATATTCTGTTTTAGAACCTCCAAAAGGAGGGTGTGTTTTATTTAAAGGTGCGTTAAAAAGTAAACCTGCTATTTTACCGTTTGTATTTAACATTTTAAATGCTTTTTCTGCATAAGTAGTTCTTAAAATGGGGTTTATTGCACAGAAAAAGGTTTGTTCAATAATTAAGTCGAAAGTGATATTTATATCAAAAAAGTCGCCATGAATAAGATGATGTTCAGGAAAGGAAGGGACTCTTGTTTTTATGTTTAGGAGTGCAGTTTGAGATAAATCGATTACAAATACATTCTCAAAGCCTTTAAGGTGTAGATATTCTGCTTCATGAGAATTACCTCCACCAGGAATTAAAATTTTTAAGCTTTTGTTTGTTAACTGATCAAAATAAGCTTTTAATGGTGGTGAGACTTCGCCTAAATCCCAACCCGTATCACTTAATTTGTATCTATTATCCCAATAGCTTTCGTTTAAATCCATTAATAGGAATCTGTAATTACATTAATTAATTCGTGCTTTTGAAGCATACCAGATTGTCTCCACACTTGTTTTCCTTTAATAAAAAGTAGCATAGTTGGTACACCTCTTACTTGGTATTTAGCGGCTATAGCTTTGTTTTTGTCAACATCTATTTTAATTATAGAAACTCTATCTTTTAATGTTTCTTTGACCTCTTTTAAAATGGGATTCATCATTTTACAAGGTCCACACCATTCTGCATAGAAATCTACTATTACGGGAGTATCTTTATCTATTAATTCTGAAAATTTGCTCATAACTTATTTAATTTATTTATCAAAAGTAATACTCCAAAGACCTCTAATTTCATTAATGTTATAACCTATTGCTTTATCTTGAGGGTATAAGCTTTCTAGTTTGCGTAATGTTAGTTTTTGAATGTCTTGGTTTATTTTTCCATGACATTGTAAACACATTGTATTTGTAGAAATAGGGTAGTAGACCTGAACTTTATTATCCAGTTGATCTACAATCGCCTTTGGTTCTATATTATTTTTAATATCGGTTTTAAAAGATTCAATATACGTTAATTCTTTTTTATTTGCTTGATTATTTTGGTTTCTAGGTTTGTCGGAAACTCTTTTAATAGTTGCGTTATGCACCACAGCCATACTATCTGTTAATGGGTAGGCTTTTATATTACAAAATGCTAAGGCTTGTAAAGTTCCTTTTTTTTGAATGGCTTTCATTAAATTTTTACCCAAAACGGCTTTTGTGGATAGGGCATATTTTAAGCCACGTTCACCATAAGATAAATCATCAGTACTCGCTTTTGTTTGTTGCATGCGCATACCTTGTCCGTTTCCTTTACCCAGGCCTTTTTTCATACCTTGACCATTGTTATTGCCTCTTTCTTGATTATAATGAGCTTCGAACCATTCGGGTTTATCAATCTCAAAATCGAACATATAATCTGCTATTTGGGTTATGGTTTCTTCTTCAAAAGGTAGTTTTGGCATCAAACCAAAACGGTTTACTGCTCCGTACATTTTGGCATTCTCTTCAGTTGGGTTTTTAATCCAAGCTAGCATATCTTTTGTAAAGTTGGCCTTTGTAGTTTTGTTATTTATATAACGTTTTTTTATAGCAATCATTGGTGGTCCAATTCGATCATCTTGATTTGCAGAAGGACTATGGCATGCATAGCAATTAGCTTCCATTAATTTTTTACCTGGATGGTTGTTTGCTTCCTTTTGATTTTCGAAAGCTGAATACTCTTTTTTCTTAGAATTATTACAACTAAAGATTAGAGCAGAAAAAATAAATATGACTATTAAATTTTTGATTTTAACCATTTTATTTTGAAAATTTTCCTGTAGCACAACTAACAAAAGATTTAGCTTTTGAAACTAAATTATTATCGTCTTCTACCGAAGGATAACCTATATTTTTTAATTTTTCTTTTACGGCAAGCGCATCGGCTTCATTTATGTAATTAAACGATACTTTACTTTCATCTACATGAACTTTAATATCCGAAATATTTTTAATATCCGATAGTTTAGTTGAAATTGTATTGGCACAACCACCACATTTTAGGTTTTGTACTATTATTGAAGTTTTCATTTTTGAATGTTATTTTATATGTTGGTAAAATGGGTTCGCCGTTAATTTTAGTTTATTTATAATTTAATATGCCTCCTTTTAAATCGTAGATTTCTGTAAAACCCATTGCAGCTAATTTATTCGAGCATTGTCTGCTTCTAGCTCCGCTTCTGCAATACACATAAACAGCTTGATCTTTGTTTAATTTACTAAACTCGTCATTAAAATTACTAGAAGCCGAATCTATGTTTTTTGAGTTTTTTATATGTCCAGAGTTAAACTCATTTGGAGTTCTAACATCTATTAATTGTACGTTTTTGTTTTGTGTCTGTGCTTTAAATTCGAGAATATCTAAAACTTTTATTGCACTATTTTGAGGCGTTTTAGATCCAAATATTGTTGTGAATATTGACATGATTATGATGCTTTTCATTTTTGATTATTAATAAGCATAAATTTAATCTAATTCCTACATTTTATATGTAACCTAAGTTACACAGATGTAATATCTAGTTTTTGCATTAATGGATATTTATTCTCTATAATTTAAAGGACTTTCAGTTTAAAAAATTAGCGTTTATAAATTTAAAATTTTCAAGTAATTTCTATGTAGCTCTATCTTGCCAAGCTGTTCCAGTTTTTTTAGTAGTCGTGATATTACAACTCTAGAGGTGTGGAGGTCGTAAGCAATTTCTTGATGTGTATATCTAATAATATTATCATTATTAACACTGGCTTTTTTCTTTAAGTATTGTACTAATCTCTCATCCATTTGATAAAAGGCAATACTATCCAAGGTTGCTAATAATTCGTTTATTCTATTATGGTAACTTTCAAAAACAAAATTTCTCCAAGATTTATATTTTGCCGTCCATTCTTCCATTTTACCTACAGGCACCATAATTAGTTCTGCATTGGTTTCGGCTATAGCTCTAATTTCACTTTTTTTATGTCCTAAACAGCAGGTCATGGTCATGGAGCAGGTTTCACCTCGTTCTAAATAATAAAGTAATAGCTCGTCTCCATCATTATCTTCTCGTAAAACCTTAATAGCTCCAGAAATAAGCAATGGCATAGATTTTATGTAATCGCCTATTTCTAGCAACTTAAACCCTTCGGGTATTTCTTTATAAGTTCCAATCTGTGCTATTTCTTCAAGTAAGGCGTCTTCAAAAAGATGCCCATAACTATCGTTTAATTCATTTATCATCTTAATTCCGCTTTAAGTTGTTTCAAAATTACAATATCAGCATTTGAATAAGGTTACTTATGTTACACACTCGATATGTTATTGTTCTATTCTAAAGTTGAAAAGATGCAACTTATAATAAGGATAAATAAATGATTAAAAATTGTATTAAATATAGTGATGTCTTTATGCAGTAACAGCTTCTTTTAGCTTAGTATTATGTTTGTTAAAAGCTAGTATTGGTATGGTTACAATTTCTTCCATTTCTCTAACCAAATCTCTATGAAATAAATTATCAAGACTTAAGCTATGTTTACGTTCTAACATGGCTAACATACTTGCTTTTTCATTATCTAAAACACTTACAAGACCAGATTTTATTTTAGTTGCAGCCATAGTTTTAAATGTGATTTCTTTATAAGAAATTTGCTCTAATAGTATAGATTTAAATCGTACCATTTTTTCTTTAGCAGTAGTTGTATCTGTTTTATAAATATGAACAACTTCTATAAGAGCTTCAAACGGGCTTACAATTTCAATAAGTTTTTTTATAGGTAGAATATCTTCCTTTTCAAAATCTGTTGCATATACTATAGTTGAAATGCTTTTATAAACCATACCATTTGGTATCATCATTACTGGAACTTCAATTTTATCTAACAATATATTTGCTATATTACTAGAGAAATACGTTCTGTGACTACGGGTATCTTTAATACCTAGAAGTACTAAATCTGGTGATAATTTTTTGGATATGTCGAGGATAGCATTTTCAACTGAAATGTTTTCGACAACATGAATTTTAATAGGGTTTTCTCTAAATTCGTTTTTAAGATGGGTTTCGCAGTATTTTGTAACAATATCTTTTTGCTCTTGAATCATATTATTCTTCAATACGTCAGAACGTTTTATAACAGAAATAGAAACAGGAGGAACATCGTAAACGTGCATCACGTGTAAATTTGCTTTCATAATATAACTAAAACGATAAGCATATTTTAATGCTGAAGCATCGTTTTTAGTACAATCTGTTGCATATAGGATAGTTTTCATAACACTTAATTTTATCTGATTAAAATTATGATTATACATCTTTCAAAAAAATGACATTCGTCATAGAACCAAATTATTTTAGGACACTAAATTTTGAGTTTAATATTCCTGTTTTTAACTGCTTTTTCCTGAAAGATCTAATATTTTTATACGGTATACTACGGGGGCTTTGTAAGATTTTGTTTTGTTGGGGAAATCGTTTATGAACTGAGGGTATTCATGATCCTTATTAGCTATTATTTTTTTTAGACCTAAAGTAAATTTGTGTAATTGATGTTGTGCAAACGTGCCATCCAGTTCTTCAAATTTACCATGCACAAGGATAGATTTCCATTTGTTTATGGATTCTATTTCGGTTATTGCTAGAGATGTTGCATTGTTTAATCTCATAGCATCGATTTTATGACCTTCATCAGAATAACTAATAATACAATTATCTTCTTTATTATAATAATAAGTAATAGGAATTGAATAAGGTTTATTTTCCCATATAAAAGATAAGTAACCAATATAATTAGTCTCTAAAATATGCAAGCTTTCGCTTTTGGTTAAATCTTTCATGACGTTATATTTTAAACTAGTATTCATGATATTATATTTTAAAGTATTATTTACTAAAAATATAATTATAATAGGTAATCTACAATGATATATATCAATCAACTATAATTTTATAGATTCGGAATTTTAAATGAATGAAATTTGGTAAGAAACTTACCGAATAGGCAAACTATATAGAAGTAGATTTTACTGTATTTATAGATATATAATGCTTTAGAAATTATTAAAAGCTATTCTTTTACGTGTACTTTAACTTCAGGGATTTTAATTATTTCTATAGTTGTTGATGCTAATAAAACTTTGCCATTTGTTTTTTCAAGGGCTTTATATATATCATTGTTTAAGATATGTTTTGTGATGCGTCTTTTTTTATAATCTACAATATATCTTAGGTTAAATTGAATCCAATTATCGTTTAGAGTAATTGCTAAAGTTGGGTCTACTACAGCGTCTTCAATGTAATATTTATTAACAACTTCATTCCATTTAGATTTTGAATTAATGGTGTGTTCAGAAAGAATTTCCGAAGCAATTTTAATAACTATAGATTTTGCTAATTCAATATCCGATCCATATTTAATGGGTAAATTAAACTCATCCCAAATAAAAGGAAAGTCTTGAGAATAGTTGTAAATAGGGCCTTTAAAAACGAATGCATTGCTTAGTTTTACAATACGACCGCTATAATTATCACTGCTTACCCATTGGCCAATTTCCATCATGGTGGTATGCATACTGTTTACATCAATTACGTCGCCTTTAATACCATTAATTTCAATACGATCTCCAGGTTTGTATACTTTAACAATAAATATATATAATGAGCCAGCAACGCTTAAAATAAGTTCTTGTAACGTAAAAGCGATACCAGCAGTAAATAACCCAATAGCTAATGTGAAATCTTTAATATTGCCTGTGAAGTAGGAAAAGGATAGAATGATTAGAACTATGTATCCAATAATTTCTATACCTTTTTGAGACTTATATCTAGCATCTGTATCGGTAACTTTTTTTCTTAAATAACGCCGAAATAATTGAATTAAAATAAGAACAAAAATGACAAGAATAACATATTTAAAAACACTAAATATTGTTGGGTTTTTGTCGAGCCAGTTTATTAATTGTTCCATTTTAATTAGTTATATATCTTCATAAAGGCTTAGCCTATTATTTAAAGTTTTTATTTCTTCTTGTAGCGATTCAACTTGTTTTAGTAAATTATAAATAACATCTACACCTTCTAAATTAATATCTAGATCGTAGTGTAAGCGTATCATTTTTTCAACTTTTTTTATCTGTTTGGTATGGATATAAAAGTCATTATTTTTAGCAATAACCTCTACCAGTTGAAATTCCTGTAATGTATTTATAAAGGAAACCGGAACATTATAGCGATTGCATAGAATTGGTACAGGTATTAAATCTTGTATTTCCATTATTGACGTAGTTTTTGTAACTCTTTTATTAATGTTTTTTCTTTTTCTGTAAGGGCAGTCGGTATTTTTATTTGATAGGTAATATATAAGTCTCCAAACTGACCGTCTTTTTTATACTTAGGAAACCCTTTTCCTTTTAGTTTTACTTGAGCTCCATTTTGGGTTTCTGGTTTTATATTTAGTTTAACTTTCCCGTTAAAGGTATCCACCATAATTTCACCACCCAATAATGCATTATATAAATCTAAATCTATGGTTGTATAGAGGTTATCTTTGTCTCTTTTAAATTTTGTATTGTTTGAAATAGAAAACTGAATATACAAATCGCCATTTGGACCACCATTAACACCTTTGCCACCGTGGCCTTTTATTTTTATGTTTTGTCCATTTTCTATACCTGCCGGAATGGTTATTCTAATGTTTTTATTATTAACGGTTAAGGTACGTTTGTGTGCTGTATAAACATCTTTTAAGTCTAGTTGCATTTCCGCATTAAAATCTTGGCCTCTAAATTTTACAGATCGACCACCGCCTCCTCCTGAAGCTCTACCACCAAACATATCCTCGAAAAAAGAAGAATAACCTTGATCGGCATATCCACTAGGACCACCTTGAGAACTTTGATTATATTGTCCTTGTTGTTTTGCTTTTTCATACTCTTCAGCATGTTGCCAATTCTCACCGTATTGGTCGTATTTTTTTCTGTTTTCAGGGTGGCTTAAAACTTCATTAGCTTCATTTATTTGCTTAAATTTTTTCTCTGAAACTTTATCATTCGGATTTAAGTCTGGGTGATATTTACGAGCCAATTTGCGATATGCTTTTTTAATATCGGCTTCTGAGGCTGTTTTTGAAAGCCCTAATAATTTATAATAATCTATGTAAGCCATTATCTACTTATTTTTATGGGTTTCGATATGATGTTTTAATAACAGGTTTAAACTTTCTAAATAATCGCCCATTACCTTCGTGTTTATATGTGGTTTGTTTTTGGAAGGCACAGTCATTGGTGTTTCGTCTAAAAAGGGATATAGTTCGGGGTAATCCGTTTCTATTAAGTTTGTTAGCTTAACGATTTTGTTCTCTATAATTTGTAATTTATCCATGATTTTTTAATTAAACATCCAAGTTTTTTTCGATTTTTCATTTTCTAAGATTTCTTTAATCATCCTAAAAACAACATTTTTAACTTCTCTTTCATTATTTATTAATGAAATAATATCATCTTCAAGTTGTTCGTTTTCAATTCTAAATTCGGCAGTATTATGTTTGTATGTCTTATCGATTATTTTAACAATATTGTCTAAATTTAATTGTATCCGTTGCTGTATGTATTCGCACTGGTTTTTTAACTCAAAAATTTCAAGTTGTAATTCTCTTAATTCGTCCAGATTTTCGTATTCTAATAGTTCAGAAAAGTGCGACTCTATAAGAGTTTCTAAAAATTTTATGTCGAATAAATAAAACGCTATATCATTTTTCCAATGCTCTATTAAAATATAAAGTTCGTCCCAATTAGCTTCTTTAATATAATTTGCGGTTGGTTTTATTCGGTAATTTTTCATCGCATTAATTTTAAGAAGGTTAAAACTTAAAAGTACTTTTAAAATGGCTCATTATAAATGATAAATATCAGTTAAGGTAACCTAGTTTTAGTAACTAGTTTTGGCTTTTGATTTTAAGATATATAAATTTCTAAACTATAATTTTACCATCTTCCATAGTAATAATTCTATCTGTTTTTTTAGCGAAATCTTCGTCGTGAGTTACAATAAGAAGCGATAAATCTTGTTCTTCACTGAGTTGTTTAAAAATATTGAAGACGTTTTTAGAATTATGACTATCTAAGTTACCAGTAGGTTCGTCTCCCATAATAATGGAAGGGTTATTAATTAAAGCTCTCGCAATGGCAACGCGTTGTTTTTCTCCTCCAGAAATTTGAGAGGCTTTCTTTTTTGAAAGCTGTTCTATATTTAAAATTTTGAGTTTTTGCATGGCATCGTGCTCAATTTCTAAATTCGATTTTTCACCTAATTTTTTAGCAGGAAGCATTACGTTTTCTAAAACTGTAAATTCTGAAAGTAGATAGTGAAATTGAAAAACAAAACCGATATGCTTGTTTCTTATGTATGATAATTGGTCGTTATTGTTGCCTGTTATTAATTTATTATTTAAAAATAGTTCACCTTGATAATTGGTGTCCATGGTAGATAGTATGTAGAGTAATGTGGATTTTCCACAACCAGATTTCCCCATAATAGAAACAAATTCTCCTTTTTTTATTTTAAAACTGATATCCTTTAAAACGTGAAAAGGCATAGGCTTTTTAAAGTATTTATTAATGTTTTTAGCTTCTAGTACAGTGCGCATAATTATTGACCTCTTATAATGGTTACAGGATCTATTTTTTTAGCTTTTCGTGATGGTAAATAACCTGCGAAAAAAGTGGATATCATAGCGAATAACATGCCTATAAAATAAAACCATGGATTAAAATTTATAGGGTACGTTTTTACTCTTGGTAATGCCTGAGTTTGAAAAGGAATTGTGCTAATAATATTTGTAAAAATGAAACCAACAAGTAGACCTAAAATTCCGCCAATAAACCCAATTATCATGGCTTGACTCATAAAAATAAGCTGCACATCTTTGCCAGAAAACCCTATGGCTTTTAGAATGGCGATATCGTTCATTTTTTCATAAATAAACATATTTAAAATGTTGTAAATACCAAAACCAGCAACAATGAGCAAAGTTATAGATACGGCATAGGTTATCATATTTCTAACATTTGTGCCTGTTTCAAATTGGGCATTGGCGGTATTGATATCTATGGCTTTTAAATTGAACTCTTGTTCTAGTTTTTTTGATAAAGGAAGTGCATCATCAATGTTATTAAGTTTTACATTAATATCTGTAACATAATTATCTGCTTCACCAAGAATGCGTTGTACTGTTTTTAAATTTGCAAAGCTTTGTATAGCATCAATATTTGTAACACCACTTTGGTATAACCCAACTATTTTTAACGGGAAAATCTCGCCAGTTGTTGTGTTTATTTGAATGCGATCTCCAACATCTAAAGCCATTTTTTTTGCAATACCTATACCGAGTAAAATACCATTTTCGGTATGATCTAAAGCTTCTGGAGAACCTCTAACTATATAATCATTAAGGTTGAATAATTTAGCTTCATCTAGCACATTAATGCCTGTTAAATTCCCACTAATATCTATAGAACCTGCAATGTAAAATATATTAGCTTTTATTTGGGGGAGCGCACCACGAACAATGTTTTTGTTTTCTAAATATTTAATTATAGGTAATGCGTTGTGTATTTTTTTTTGACTTAATTTAGGTTTAATGGAATGCACTACATTCATACTGTTTTTAAACTCATCATATAACGCGATTGGTTGTTTTTTTGAAGGTTCTATTTCATTATAAATATGAATATGCGGTGTTTGATTTAGAATTAAATCGTCTAATATGGTGTTTAAACCCGTCATAAAACTTACCAAAGTAATGTAAGCTCCAATTCCAAAAGTAACACCTAATGCCGCAACCGCAGTTTGCTTAAATTTAGTTAGCAAGTGCATTTTTGCAATGTTTAGTATAACCTTCCAGTTCGTCATTATTCGGGTTTATAAATACTTGTGTTTTCGCTAATTCCAGAAGTTATTTCTATGAATTCCATATTTTGTAAACCAGTAGTAATGGTTATTAGTCCATCATCGGTTTTTACTGTATTGTCCTTTATAAGATATTCTTTTGGAATAGTAAGCGCATTTTCTTTATTTGAAATAATAATATTAGCTTCTCCAGAAAGTCCAGGATATAAGGTTTTTGGAGCTTCATCAAATAGAGCTTCTACTGTAAATGTTTGGTTTCTTTCATCTTTTTTTGGATATATTTTGGATACTTTTCCTGTAAAAATAGAGCCATTGTATGCATCTAGACTAATAATGACTTTTTGATTTTTTATTATTTTTACAATATCCACCTCATCTACTAGCATTTTAATAATAAATTTGGTTGCACTGCCTATTGTAGCCAGAGGTTCTGTGGTAGCAACAATTTCGCCGGGTTCTTTATATAAGGCATATATTTTACCATTTATTGTGCTTTTTATGGTGAAATCTTTAGTGTTTATTAATGAAGATTGATAGTTGTTACGCGCCTGTTTTACGGTTGTCTGTAATTCGTTTTTAGTTCTGTTATATTTACTTTGTAGTAGTTGTAAATTATTTGATGATAATTGATAATTAAGTTGTTTTGTATCATATTCTACTTTAGAACCAATATTTTTATTCCATAGATTTTTTTGTCTGAAATAATTAACCGAATCATTTTTGTATGTTAAGTTAGCCGCAATTATTTCATCTTTTATACCTCTTAAAACGGCTGCATTTCCGTTATAATTTTCTTGAGCCAATTCTAAAGATAGTTTGGCATTTTCAGTATTTAGTTTAGGTGTGTTATTCTCAATTTGTAATAAGGCATCACCTTTTAAGATAATATCTCCTTCTTCAACTAAGTTTTTGTATAAAATACCGGCAACAATGGCATGCACTTGGTAAAGGCTATCTGGCTGTATGGTTACAGAAGTGTATACAGATTCTGTTAGATTTTGTTTTTCTGGGTGTATTTTATCTGTGTTTTTAGAACAAGACACCATGAGTAAAAACAGACTTGTTAATTGTATTATCTTCATGTTTAATTTAACTTTTAATAAAATAGATATACCTAGGCTTATTTTTATTAATAACAACTATTACTAAACGGTTGGATAAAATGGTTTTTATATACAAAGAGTGTTTAACGCTATTTCAATTATGATGCTAAATAGTTTTCTCTATCAATTACAGTAAAAACTTTTGTTGAGATAAATGAATAGGAAAACAAAAAGAATAAATATTTCCTTTTTTTGCTTCTATATGGATGCTTTTAGTATGCCTTTATAATAATAAAATACTTATGCTTTTTCGCAAGTATTAGATTTTAGTTCCATCTCTAATTTTGCTAGCATGATGAGTTCAGATTTATTTAACCCAGAAAAAGAAGAAGCAATAGCATTAGCCGTTTTCATGATTAGTTTTTTAATAACTTTCGTAAATAGCTCTGGGTTTTCATTTTTGTAATTTACAAAATCATGAAAGCAAGTTTCGGCTTCATAGGCTCCGTTATTTAGCCAATCGAAAACAATTTCTATATGGTAAGCAGCATTTGTATGATAATGGTCTTCAGCAAGATCAAGGTGTAACCATTTTAGTTTAACAAGCTCTTTTAATTTGTTAAACTCATCTGGATGTACTTTTTTATCGGCTGCAGCAATAGCATAGAACAGCTTACCAAGGTGTTGATAGAACTCTAGGGTTAACTTTGTTTTAGTTTCCATGTTTAGCAACGTTTAATTTTACTAAAAATAAAGATAAAATATTGATTTAATCATGATATAAATCAGTCGTTCTTAATTATAAATCGTGCATTTTTACCTATTTTTAGGGGACTATCCATTAACGCATCGTTATTTATGTTTAGACAAGATCAAGAAATATTTAATATTCTATTAGAAACGGTTTCCGAGGGTGTTATTATTGTTGATAATCTCCAAAAAATAGTTGAAGTCAATGCATCGGTAGAATTTATTTTTGGATACACAAAAAAAGAAATTTTTGGCAAGGAGCTAAACGTATTAATTCCGTCTAATTATCATCATAGTCACTCTAAGTATTTTAAAGCGTTTCTTAAGGCAAGTAAACGTATAAAAATGGGTGACGTTAGAGATATTTTTGCCTTAAAAAAAGATGGAACTATTTTTCCGGTAGAAGTAGAATTAAACCCTTTTCAAATTTATAACAAAACTTATGTTATGGCTTTGATTAAAGATGTTTCAGAAAAAAAGGAAATTGAAAAAAACTTAATGCTGCGTACCAAAGCATTACAATCTGCTAATAATGGCATAGTGATTACCGATGCTTTAAAAGATGATAATCCTATCATTTATTTCAATTCGGCTTTTCAAAACCTTACGGGTTATTCCGAGGTAGAAATACTTAACCATAATTGTAGATTTTTGCAAGCTCAAGATAGAAATCAAGAACCTCTTAAAAAACTTCGAACTGCAATAAAAAACGGGGAAAGCTGCCAAGCAACGCTTCGTAATTATAAAAAAGATGGTAGCTTATTTTGGAATGATTTGTACATTTTTCCGATAACGAATTCTAAAGGTATTGTTACAAATTTTATTGGTATTCAGAATGATGTTACACTAAGAAAAAAAGTAGAAGAAGAACGTCATCATTTAGCGTCTATTTTTGACGAGTCTTTAAATGAAATTTATGTTTTTGATGCTGAAACATTAAAGTTTATAAATGTTAATTATGGTGCGCAAATTAATATAGGCTATAGTTTAGATGAATTAAAACACATGACGCCTTTAGATATTAAAAAAAATGATACCGAAATTGAATTTAGAAATACCATAGACGTTTTATTAAAAAAGAAAGTAAATAAGATTGAGTTTGAAACGTTGCATAAGCGTAAAAATGGATCAGAATATCCTGTTGAAGTTCATTTGCAATTATCAAACCTAAACAACAAAGAAGTTTTTGTAGCTATTATTTTAGACATTACAGAACGTAAAAGTTATACTAATAAATTAGAAAATAAAGTAGAAGAACGAACCAAACAACTGGAGATGGCATTGGTTAAAGAAAAAGATATAAATGAATTGAAAACTAATTTTTTATCATTAGTATCTCACGAATTTAAAACACCTTTAAGTGGTATCTTATCTTCTAGCGAGTTACTTAGCAGATACCAATTAACCGAGCACCAAGAAAAACGAAATGAGTATATAAAAAATATCACGGATAAAGTGTATTATTTAAATAACATCTTGAACGACTTTTTATCGGTAGATAAGCTGGAGCGTGGAAAAGTGAATTATAGATTTAACCATTTTAAACTTAGTAAAGTAATTAACGAGGTTGTTTATAATGCTAACATGCTTTTAAAAGATGGTCAGAATATAAAGTATCCCGAAAACATAGACGATTTATCTATATATCAAGATGAAAAAATTATTCAGTTAATTTTCACCAATCTTTTGCACAACGCTATAAAATATTCCCCAGAAGGATCCATTATAGATATGCATATTGAACAGGATGATAAATTTATAACAGCAACTATTACCGATCAAGGAATGGGTATTCCTGAGAAAGACCAAAAAAATATTTTTGAACGTTATTTTAGAGCACAAAATGCAATAAATATTCAAGGCACGGGCATAGGTTTAAATATCGTTAAAAATCATATAAATAATATAGGTGGTACTATTTTTTTTAAAAGTGAAGAAAATAAAGGATCCACTTTTACAATAACATTTCCGAATATAGGGTTAGAATAAAATAGCAAAAACTAAAAAAAAATACTCATGAAAACAATTTTACTTATTGAAGATGATGTGGTTTTAAGAGATTGTACAACAGAACTTTTAGAGCTATCTAACTACACGGTGGTAAAAGCTTCTAATGGAAAAATAGGAGTAGAGTTGGCAAAGTTAAAAAGGCCAGATATTATAGTTTGCGATATAATGATGCCAGAACTCGATGGGTACGGTGTTATTAAAATGCTTTCAAAAAATAAAAACACCAAGTCTATTCCTTTTATATTTTTATCTGCTAAAACAGAGGTTTGTGATGTTAGAAAAGGTATGAATTTAGGCGCAGACGATTATATTAGCAAACCCTTTGCTATTAACGATCTTATTAACGCTATAGAAAGTCGTTTAGCTAAAGTCGCTATTTTACAAGATTTAGCTACAAAATCGAATACTACTAAAAGTGTAGATATTGAAGATGAAATAAAAACCATTAACGATTTAAAAAACTATTTTGACGATTATGGTTCCATATTTAGATATAGTAAAGACCAGGTTATTTACAATGAAGGCGACCATACCAATTATATTTATTTAATTAACAAAGGCGCTGTAAAATGCCACCAAATACAGGAGCAGGGCAAAGAACTTGTAACGGCTCTTTATAAAGAAGACGATTTGTTTGGTTACACATCTTTTACGCAAAACATACCACACAAAGAAACCGTTACCGCTATCGACGATACCGAGTTAACCGGTGTTTCTGTTATTGAATTTAATCAAATTCTTAACAATAATCATAAATTAACTATCGAGCTTATGCAGTTATTATCTGATAACCTTATAGAAATAAAAAAGCAATTATTAGAAAAAGCTTATGCCTCGGTAAATAAAAAAACAGCAACTACTATTTTAAAATTTGCCGAAAAAATAAATAGAAAGCCAGACGATCCAATAAAAATTTCTAGAAGCGATTTAGCAAGTGTTGCCGGAATTGCAACCGAAACATTGATTAGAGCTTTAACGGAATTTAAAAAACTAGGTATTATAAAATCTGAAGGTAGAAATATAAAAGTAGTCGATATTGAAAAACTAAAGCAGATCTATTAGCTCTATTTTTAATCTTCTCTAAATGATTAATATCATTTTGGTTTATGTGTATACCACTTAAATTAGTGGTTGTAAATATGCTGTTAGATGAAAAATATATTATTACCCACCGATTTTTCAAAAAACTCATGGAATGCTATTAAATATGCGGTAGCTTTTTTCGAAAAAGAAACTTGCAACTTTTATTTACTCCATGTAAATATGCTTAGTGATGTTTTGGAAAGTAACTCTTCATATAAAAATATTAGTAATTCTGATGTTATTGAAGATGTTTATACTAAACCTGCCATGCAAAAGTTACGTAAGGTTTTAACGCGTATTTCAAAACATATTGTACCAAATAAAAATCATCGATTTTATTCTCTTTTGGATTACGATTTTTTTATAGAATCTATAAGAAAACATGTAGAAGAAAAAAAAATAGATATGATAGTTATGGGGACCAAAGGCGCCTCTGGTTTAGCCGAAATTATATTAGGTAGCAATACAGGTGATGTTATTACTAAAGTGAAATGCTCGACTTTGGCAGTTCCAGAAGAAGCTCAATTTACGGAGTTAAAAGAACTCGCATTTCCAACAGACTTTTCTTTAAATTATGATATGCAAATACTGCAACCCTTATTTGATGTTTTGGAAAACCATAAGCCCGCTTTACATATAGTACATGTAAGTAAAAATAAAACAGATTTAAATATAGAACAAAAAAGAAACAGAGAATTATTGGATGATTATTTTAGTTATACAAACCATAGTTTTCATTATTTAAGAAATAAAAAAACAGAGGTTGCCATACAGTCTTTTATTAAAAATGAAAAAATAAATATGATATGTATGGTGGCAAAAAATCTTAATTATTTTCAGCAAATTTTATTTCATTCAAATGTTGAAGAAATAAGTTATCACACAAAAATTCCGTTTTTAGTATTACACGACAAAAATTAATATATCATGGATAATTCAATATTTTTAGCAAAGTTTTGGGGTTGGTACCTCATTATATTTTTCTTTATCTTAAGTTTAAATCCAAAACGTATAAAGCAAGTATTCACAGATTTAAAGGGTGAGCAATTTCTAATTGTGTCATCTTTTTTAGCCATTATTATTGGTTTACTAAATATTTTATTTCATAATATATGGGAACCAAACTGGAAGCTTATTATTACCCTAATAGGCTGGAGCTCTTTGTTTATAGGCTTAGCACTTTTTATATTCCCTAAACGTGCGGTTTCCATTTTAGAGTTTCTTAATATAAAATTCGTCCAGCTTATTTATACCATGTTATTTTTTACTGGTTTATTTTTATTAAATGTGGTTTACAATATTGTACCGATGTAATTTTTTTTAAAACGTGACATTTATCATGTTTTAACATGGGTTTCTACTGTAAATTTGCAGTATAATTGTAAGTTCTTTAAAAATTAACAGGTTATTAAACGTTTAACGCTGTTAAGGATTGTTTGAAGGTATTTAATATCTGAAATTTAATATAGCTTTTAAGGGGGGTATATTAAATTTTCAAAAAGGTAGTTAGCACCATCAAACATTTCAATACTGGAGATAGAAAGCTCTTGCTTTTTGTCTTTTAGTAAAGTTATAGTTGGTTAGTTCACATTATCTCAGTAATGTGAATAAAAAGGGAGTGTTAATTTTAACGTTCCCTTTTTTATTTTACAAAAACAACCAATCTTCACGAGTATATACTCGTTTTTAGCTGATAAATATCATTGTTGTTTTGTTGTTAAGTGTTTAAATTTAAGCTAAATACTTTACGTCATGAGAAAGATATTGATTCCCACCGATTTTTCAGAAAATGCCAATAACGCTATAGAATTTGCTGTAAACTTATTTAAGTATGATATTAGTGAGTTTTATATTATGCATGCTTATCAAGACGATATTTATGCTAATGAGTCTGCATTAACCAAAGCTAACTTAGCTGATGTGAAATCTGAGATGCGTAAAAAATCTCAGAAAGAATTAGAAAATACTATAAGAGAAATTGAAAATATTTCTCCTAATCCAAGACATACTTTTTATCCCATTTCGGCCAATAATTTACTTATTGAAGAGGCCGATATTGTTGTTGATGATCAAAATATCGACATTATAATTATGGGTACTAAAGGGAAAACGAATGATAAAAAAATAACTTTTGGGAGCCATACATTACAAGTTTTAAAATATGTGCAATGCCCTGTGCTTGCTATTCCAGAGAATTATAAATACACCCAACCAAGACACATTCTTTTTCCTACCGATTACATGATTCCTTATAAAAGAAGAGAACTTAAGCTGCTATGCGAAATGGCTTCTCCATATAGAGCTGTAATAGATGTGCTTTACATATCTAAAATAGAAAAGTTGTCTATGAGACAGTTGGATAACCAAAAATTTATAGATGAGGAGTTATGCAAAAACACCGTTAATTTTAAAGTAGAAAAAAGCAAACACATCATTAATACAATATATAAATATCTTAAAGAAAACCATGTAGATATGCTTGTTATGGTTAATACAAGACATTCATTTTTAGAAAATATTTTGTTTCAATCTACAACTATAGATGAATTGAGCTTAAATCTTGATATTCCGTTTTTAGCATTACAAAACATGAAACGTAAAAACATATAAACTAAATTTTATCATCATGAAAAAGATACTTCTTCCTACCGATTTTTCCGAAAATTCTTGGAATGCTATAAAATATGCATTGCAACTTTTTAAAAACGAAACTTGTAAATTTTATTTACTAAACACTTACACACCTGTAATATACCATGCTGAATATGTATTGGTAGAACCTGCTCAATTGGGCATGATAGATAGCGTTAGAGATGAGGTTTTAAAAAACTTAGAAGATTATAAAACGCGTATTAAAAACGAGTTTAAGAACCCTAAGCATACTATAGAAACCATAGGGGCCTTTAACATGCTTATTGCAGAAATTACAGAAATTGTTGAAGATAAAGCTATCGATTATGTTGTAATGGGTACAAAAGGTGCTACTGGTGCGAAAGAAATTTTATTTGGATCGAATACAGTACATGTATTTAAAAATGTGAAGTGCCCAATACTTGCTGTTCCTAGCGGATTTGAGTTTGAAACACCACACGAAATTTTATTTCCAACAGATTATTCCATAAAGTATACGGAGCAACAATTAAAACCAATTAAATTTATGGTTGAGAATAATAATACCTCCAGAGTTAATATACTTTACCTTACTTATGGTTATGATTTATCTGAAGCACAGAAAGAAAATAAAAATATCTTAGAAAAATCCTTTAAAAAAATAGCACATTTATTTCATGAAGAGAGTAACCAAACCGTAGAAGTAGGTATCACTAATTTTCAGCAAAAAACAAAAGTTAATTTGTTGATTATGATTAATAATAAACACTCATTTTTTGAAAACTTATTTTTCAAATCTACAATAAAGCATATTGGTTTTCATTTAAACATTCCATTCTTAGTTATTCCTTCAAAGGGTATTAAAGCCTAAGTTTTTTATAGATAAATAATGTGGCAGCCTATACTAAACGCAAATATTTAAAGACGAATTGTAATAGGTTATTAAATAATGATAAAACAATAAAGAAATGAAGCGTAAAATTTTATTGCCAACCGATTTTTCGGATAATGCATGGAGCGCTACGGTTTATGCCCTAAAACTTTTTGCAGAACAAGAGTGTACTTTTTATTTTTTAAACTCAATAGTGGTTAAGGTAAACATGCTTTCTAATGTTTCCAATAAATTAATTACAACAATGAGAGAAAATGCTATGGTAGAGCTTTTAGATTTAAAAGAACTAGTACAAAGTAGTGATCCAAACCCAAAACATGATTTTGATATTATTTTAAGTTCAGATGATTTAAATAAGGCAGTGAAAAATGCTGTTGAAAAACATGACATTAGTCTTATAATAATGGGGACAAAAGGTGCCACTGGAGCAAAAGAGCTTTTCTTCGGAAGTAATACTGTAAGCCTTATTATGAAGATTAAAAACTGTCCTGTTTTAATGATACCAGAGGAATTTGATTTTATAAAACCTAAGCAAATTGCTTTTCCAACAGATTACAATCATTTTTATCACGCTAATGAAATTAAATCTTTAAGAGAATTAGCCGATTTATATAGCTCAGAAATTAGAATTGTACATATTGATGTTGAGGAAGAGCTCTCCGATAAGCAAAGTGATAACTTAATAGTGTTGGAGAGTTATTTAAAAAATAATAACTTCAGTTTACATTGGATGCCAAATTATGCTGAAAAGGTTGAAGAAATCAATGATTTTATAGAAGAATTGGATATTGATATTCTAGCTATGGTAAAGTACAATCATAATTTTTTTCAAAAAATATTAAACGAACCTGTTATAAAAGATCTAGGTTTTCATGCTAAAATTCCATTTTTAGTAATACCAGAATCAGTAGATATTTAGCTTGTCCGTTCACTATTATTCAGTCAGGAATTATATAATAACCTAAAAAATAATATTATGAAACGTAAAATATTATTGCCTACAGATTTTTCTAAGAATGCATGGCATGCCATATGTTATGCAATAGAGTTATATAAAAGAGATCACTGTGATTTCTATCTTTTAAACGTGTATTCCTCTACCGGTAATATTATCGATAGTTTAATAAATGCGGAACCTGGCAGTGAACTGTATGAAACAGCAAAACTAAATTCGGAAAACGGACTCGCCAAGGTTTTAGATATGTTGGCATTTAAAGATTTTGATAATCCAAAACATCATTTTAAAACTATTTCAACTTTTAACAATGCTGTAGAAGCTATTAAAGGCTTAGTTGAAGAAAAGGATATAGAAATGATAGTTATGGGCACCAAGGGTAAAACAAGTTCACGAGGTGTTGCTTATGGTAGTACAGCTATTAATGTTATGGAGAAAGTACGTAACTGTCCTGTAATTGTAGTGCCAGAATTAGCACTTCGCATATTACCTAAAGAAATTGTTTTTCCTACTAGTTTTAAAACCCATTTAAAAAGAAGAGAACTAAACTACTTAATAGATATTGCTAAAAAATGTAACGCATCTATTAAAATTCTTCATATTTCTGAAGAAGCCGAACTAAACAAACATCAAGCAAATAATAAAAAAATTTTAGAAGAGTATTTTGAAGATGTAGATTATTCTTTTCATACCCTAAGCCATGCAGATATACCAATGGCTATTAACTGTTTTGTTGAAAGTAGAGAGAGTGATATGGTTGCTTTTATCAATAAAAAACATGTATTTTTTGGAAGTATGTTAACCCATCCTTTAGTGAAAGATATAGGTAGGAACTCTAAAGTACCCATATTGGTTATGCACGATTTAAGAAATTAAAACCTGTCAAAGCAAAAAGACTTTCGAAAGAAATATTAAGGTTAAAATAAAATAAGATGAAACGAGCAGGAATTTGGTTAGACAAAGAAAGAGCCATTATTGTAACGCTTTATAATGGAGATATAAGTGTAAACACACTATTATCGAATATGGAGTATTTTCATGTTCATGGTGGTTCCGGATCACGATTAAAAGGCGGTCCACAAGATGTTGTTCATGATAGTAAATATTTAGAACGTGAAAAACATCAACTAAAAAAATATTTTAATGATATAGCTTCAGAAATTAAAGATGACGATGTTATTGTGTTGTTTGGTCCTGCTGAAACCAAAATTAAGTTCAATAAAGAATTAGCAACATATCATAAAGATTTAAGCGCTAAAGTTAAAGATGTAGTAAAAACTGATAAAATGACCAAAAGACAAGTGAAAGCTTGGGTAAAAGCTTTTTATAAAACTCCTAATCCAAATTAGTCGATTATAATTGGTTTTTGGTAGTTTTAATAAAAACGCAAATATGGAAACAGATACTATAGATATTATTAAATCTTCTGGAGAAAAGGTTAAATTTTCCATAGAGAAACTACGGACTTCATTAAGGCGTATTGGCGCAGATGAGCAAACGGTTAATCAAACTATTAATAGAGTTAGAGACGAGCTATATCAAGGTATTTCAACAAAAGAAATTTATAATCGAGCATTTGCTTTATTGAAAAAAAAGGATAGCCATTTAGCTTCTAAATACAAGCTTAAAAAAGCGATTTACGAATTGGGACCAACAGGTTTTCCTTTTGAACGTTTTATAAGTGCAATTTTAGAGTATTCGGGATATAAAACAGAAGTAGGTACCATTCTACAAGGCCTATGCGTTACGCACGAAATTGATATTATAGCAAATAAAAACAACGAAAGCACAGTTGTAGAATGTAAATTCCATAATGAAGAAGGACTTAATTGTAACGTGAAAATTCCACTTTATATAAATTCGCGATATAATGATGTTAGGGCAAATTGGGATGCTAATTCAAAAAACAAAACGGAACTCACTAATGGTTGGGTAGTTACTAATACTCGTTTTACAGAAGATGCCATTAAATATGGTAATTGTGTTAATCTTTATTTGTTAAGTTGGGATTATCCCAAAAATGAAGGTCTAAAAGATAGAATAGATCGTTTAGGTTTATATCCCATTACGGTATCTACATTATTAACTAATAGAGAAAAACAGTTTTTATTAAGCAGAGATGTTGTGCTTTGTAGAGAGTTAATTGGCGACGCGTTTTATTTAGATCATTTAGGGATCTCGGAAATACGGAAGGAAAAAATAATGAAAGAAATAAGTATGTTATGTAATAATTAAAAGCTATGGATAAGTTTGTTAAAGTACATTTTTTAGGAGCAGCTGGCGTTGTTACCGGTTCTAAGTTTCTGTTAGAAACCTCGGAGCAAAATATATTGATAGATTGTGGTATGTTTCAAGGGCTAAAAGAATTACGAATGCTTAATTGGACAAATCTATCTGTAGATGTTAAAGCTATTGATGTGGTCTTGTTAACGCATGGCCATTTAGATCACGTTGGCTATCTGCCAAGGTTATTAAAACAAGGGTTTAAAGGCAGAATCGTAGGAACCGCACCTACTTTGGCTATAGCCGAAATTATATTAAGAGATAGCGCTAAAATACACGAAGAAGACGCCAAAGAAGCAAATAAAGAAAACTACACAAAACATAAACCTGCATTGCCTTTTTATACCAAGGTTGATGCCGAAAAAACCATAGTATTATTTAAAGCAGAAAAGCCAGATAATTGGATTGCGTTAACTAAAAATATATCATATCGTTTTCAATATAACGGCCATATTATTGGAGCTACTTTTATTGAACTGGATATTTTTGGAAAACGATTTGTGTTTTCTGGAGATATAGGTCGCGTAAATGATTATTTACTAGAAAAACCTAAAAAACCAGAACTTGCCGATTATTTATTTATGGAAAGTACTTATGGTAATAAACTACATCCGGTAGAAAACATAGAGGAAATTTTATCAGAAATTATTAAAGAAACTATTCATAAAAAAGGAAATTTAATCATCCCAAGTTTTGCTGTAGAACGTTTGCAAACACTTATGTATTTACTATGGGAACTTTACAAAAAGAATAAAATACCAAATATTCCAATTTTTATAGATAGCCCTATGGGGAATAATGTTTTAGAAGTTTTTAAACGTTTTCCTGAGTGGCATAAATTATCGATGGAAGATTATAATGCCATGTGTGAGCATGTAAATATTATAGAATCTTACAAGGATACCTGGAAAACTATAGACGATAAACGGTCTAAAATAATTATTGCAGGTAGCGGTATGGTAACTGGCGGTCGAGTGCTTACTTATTTGCAACAACTTATAGATGAGTCTTCTACAACGGTATTATTAGTGGGTTATCAAGCCGAAGGGACTCGAGGGCGACAATTAAAAGAAGGCGCTCATGAAATTCGCTTTCGTGGAAAATATTATCCTGTAAAAGCCGAAATTAAATGCATAGATAGTTTATCGGCACATGGCGACCAAAACGATTTGTTAGACTGGATGAGTGCTATAAAAAATATGCCTGAAAACGTGTTTTTAATTCACGGCGAACCTAATGCGGCAGATGCATTTCGTGTAAAAATAAAAGACACATACCATTGGCATGTTACAATTCCTAAGCTTACAGATGTAGAAAAATTAGTTTTGTAAATTCCATTTGGTTAACAAATAGACATAAGCTAACTGATATATATCATTGTGAAAATATGAATATCGAAATACATTAGTATAGTAATATAAGTTTAATTTAAATAATAATGTCATGACTACATTAATGAAACGTAGAAAAAGACGAAATGGATTATCTCCATTAGAAAGCCAATTATTAACCCCTTGGAACAACAATTTAGTACAGCCTTGGGGCGGTAGATTATTCCCATCTAATTTAAACAATCTGTCAGGGATAGATGATGATTTCTTTGAAAAAGATAGCTTAATGCCAGCAATGAACGTTACAGAGCATAAAAAAGATTTTGAAATTGAATTTGCTATTCCTGGATTCGATAAAAAAGATTTTGAAGTTTCAATTGAAGAAGATGTACTTCATGTTTCTGGTGAAAAAAAATTAGAAGAAGAGCAAAAAGAAGATGATTTTTCTCGTAAAGAATTTAGTTATAAATCTTTTAAACGATCAATGATGCTTCCATCGTCTATTGATTTTGATCAAGAAGTAAAAGCATCTTACAAAAATGGTATTTTAAATTTAAAATTATTGAAACAACAAGATGTTAAAGAGAAACAAGCTCCGAAAAAAATGATTGAGGTGAATTAAATTCTCCTCTAAATAGAAAGCAATATCTCATTAAAATATTGCTTTCTGTTTTTTAATTCTTAAACTAAACAAAATGAAAACTACAGCAGTAAAAGCAAAATATAGTGCATGGTTAAGTCCTGAGATTATGCATAAAGATTCTCTAAAATGGTTATCTGAATTAAGATTTGTAAAAGATGAAGAACTGTTTTTTGATGATTTAATAAAGTCCTACACAATTCAGCTTATCGATTCAAAGTATTTTGAAGTAAGTAAAAACCTTGTGGTTAAATTAAGTGCTATACAAAGGGAAACTAGCTCATTAATTGATACTATTATAAATCATGAAAATGGACTAAAAATTATGGTCGATGGTGTAAATGAGTTTGAAAAAGAAAATGCTTATAAAATAGAGCATGGCAAACTAATTGTTGTTGTGTGCGAATTTTTAGATAATTACAGATCATTAAAAACCGAACTATTTACACTTATTAAAGGGGTAATCAAAGAGGGGAAACAAAAAAGGTTAACTCCTTAAAAATAAGCTATGCTGTAATTATAAATAAAGAGAATTGTTATGCGGATAGGTGCTTAATTTCACCATCACTAACAACAGGTAATTAATTTTGCTTGTAACTAAAAATAAGTTGTTATTTTTGAGGAATGAAAGTCAATAAAACTTCATTCCTTTTTTTTTGGTTTATTGTTATAAATACGTTTTGTATTGTAAGCCATAATTTAGTATCACAAAATAAAAGGGATAGCACATTATTTTACTACAAAGCTATTACAGAATTAAAAGATGTAAAATCTATAAGTAAATCTTTTGAGTTTTTTAAAAAGAAAGCAGACCAAGCTTTGTTAAATAATAATACCGAAAGAGCGGCATATTATTTAGAGTTAATAGCATTAGGTCAATTGAAAATGGGTTTCTCTTACGAAAGTGAAGCCAATAGTATTAAAGCTTTAAAATTATTAAATAAAAGCAATTCGAAATCTAAAAAAGATGCTGAAGAAAGATTATCTAATCATTTAGGTATGATTTACAGAAGGCTTGAAGATTTTGAAAATGCACGCAGATATTATAACCAGGCCTTAGAATTAAATACAAAATTAGAAGATAAAATTGCGATTATCACCAACATTGCAAACACTTATGCAGATCAAAAAAAATACGATAAAGCCATAGAAACTTTGTCGAAATCTTATGATGACGCCGTTACTTTAGATAATTCAGAAATTAAAGCAACCTATTTTGATAATTTTGGTTTTTTTAGTTTTAAAACTAAACGCAGTCGAGCCTTAAAAGAAATGGAGGGCGCCTTAAAGATGAGGTTGGAACTTCAAGATTTATCTGGATTGTTTTCTAGTTATAGGCATTTATCTTTATTTTTTTCAGAAAAAGGAAACAAAATAAAAGCTCTTTATTATGCCGATAAGGTAACAGAGTTATCCAATAATATTCAAGCACCTGCTTATCAAATTGAGGCTTTAGCTTTAAAGTTGAATCTTGAAAATAATTCCGATTTCCATAAATATGTAGCATTAAATAAGCAAGTTAAAAGTAAGAGTAAGCTTTGGGAAAATAAGTTTGCAGCTATTAAATATAATGTTGCTTTAAAAGAAAAATTATTAGAAGAAAACCAAACCAAGCTATTAGTTAGTGAGTTTGAAAAAGAAAAGGAAAGAACCTATAAATGGTTATATCTAACTCTTTGGATTCTAATTGTTTTATTATCAATTTTAATTTTCTTTACATTAAATGCAAAACATAGAAAAGATAGAGTTCAGGAAGTTTATGTTACTGAAAAAAGAATTTCTAAAAGAATACATGATGAGGTTGCTAATGATGTATACCAAGTTATGACCAAGCTACAATACGAGCAGGTTGGAGAGAATGAAGTGTTACTAGACGAATTGGAGCATATCTATAATAAAACTCGAGATATATCGAGAGAGAGCGGTACTATCGATTTAGAGACTGACTTTGGTGTTATTTTAAATGACTTATTACTTATTTATGAAACTGAAGGTCTCGTAATTATTACAAGGGGTTTAAAAGATATTAATTGGCAAACGATCTCTAAATTAAAAAGAACTACTATTTACCGTGTGTTGCAAGAGCTTATGACGAATATGAAAAAGCATAGTAAGGCCACATTAGTATCGGTTTCATTTAATAAAAACAAAAATGTTTTAGAGATGAATTATGCTGATAACGGTGTCGGGGCCGAGCTAAAAAGACTAAATGGTCTTGGAAATGTGGAAACCCGTATTCATGCATTAAGAGGAAGTGTTATCTTTAGCACAAAAATAGGTGAAGGTTTTAAAGTTAAAGCAAAAATATAATATGTTTAAAAAAGTTTTAATTTCTGATGATTTAGGGAGCATCAATCAAGGTGTATCTACTGTTTTGAAAGATTTGAATATAAAAAATGTTTCAAAAGTTCAATATTGCGATGATGCTTATCTAAAAATTAAAAAAGCATTTTTTGATAATGAACCATACGATTTGCTTATTACCGATTTATCATTTCAATCCGATCATAGAGAGCAAACTTTAATTTCTGGTGAAGATTTAATTTCGGTTTTAAAAAAAGAACATCCAGAAGTAAATATAATAGCTTATTCTATTGACGATAGATTAGAAAGGGTTCGACGTTTAGTTAAATTAGGTGTTAATGGCTATGTATGTAAAGGAAGAAAGGGTTTAGTTGAATTGGCGGAAGGTGTAATAGCTGTTTCTGAGGGTGGTAATTATTTTTCACCTAAAATAGCTAAAGCATTAGGAGATAAAACCAATTTAGAGATAGATGACTATGATGTTAAATTACTCGAGAATGTCTCTAAAGGCCTATCAAAAGATCAAATTAGTGTGCTTTTTAGAAATAAAGGCATATCGCCATCGAGTTTAAGTTCCATCGAGAAGAGATTAAATAAACTTAAAATCCAGTTATGTTCAAAAAATACGATTCATTTAATCGCAATAGCTAAAGATTTGGGTTTAATTTGAAAAAAAAATGTGTGTTTACGGAAAACCGTAAAGATTAATCCTACAGTTGTTGTAATCTTGTATAAGCTATTAATAAAGGCTGTAGGGAGCTTTTAAACTCTGTGTTGTAATGATGCAGAGTTTTTTTATGACTAATTCTAAATATTTTTTAGATTTAAGCCTAAAATTTAAAATAAAAAGCGAATTCAACTTAAATAAATATGTTTTAACCATTTTCATTTAAATGCTTTGCTAAAAATGCTCCAGTGCTTGCGCAAGCTTGCAACAAATATCCTCCAGTAGGAGCATCCCAATCTACCATTTCGCCAATACAAAATTGATTGGGCATTTTTTTAAGTTCATAATTTTTAGAAATAGCATTTAAACCAATACCTCCAACGGTAGAAATTGCTTTGTCAATTGCTGCCGTATTTATTATTTCTAAAGGAAATTTTTTGATGTGTTTGGCTAATAATTCCGCGTTTAAATAAACATCTTTGGATAAATATATTTTTAATAGGTTAATTTGCGAGGTACTTAGCTTTAATTCTTTTTTTAAAATTTCCGAAGTATTTCTGAATTTAGAAGTTGTTATTTTAGAATGAATATTATCTAATGTTAGTAAAGGTTTAAAATCTATAAAAATGGTTGCTTTAGAGTTTGAAGATAACTGTCCTCTAATTTGAGGGCTTAACCCGTAAATAGCATTTCCTTCTAGTCCAAATTTAGTAATAACGGCTTCTCCTTTTTGAATAACATCATTACATGAAATAGCAATGTTTTTTAAAGGTGTTCCTTCGTTATTTTGTATAAAATCTGGGTGCCAATCAATTTGATAGGCACAGTTAGACGCTTGAAAAGGTTTAGTTTCTATTTCTTTTTTAGCAAAAGTTTTAAGCCAGCTTCCATCCGATCCTGTAATCTTCCAACTTCCTCCTCCTAAAGCAAAAGCGGTGTAATCTGTTTGTATACTTTTGTCATTAATAACAGGACTACTAGTATCATCCCAACCAGAAAAAGTATGTTGATATTTAATAATAACACCTTTTTCGTTAAGAAGTTGTAGAATAGCATTTAGTACTTCAATAGGTTTAATCCCTTCTTCCGGAAATACTCTTTTACTACTTCCTACGTAAGTTGGAATACCTATTGTATCGAGCCAATTTCTAAAATCGTTATTAGTGAAACTTAATAGCGCTTCTTCTAAAAAATATTTAGGAGTATAACGTTTAATAAATTGATTAATATCTTCCGAATGCGTTAAGTTAAAACCGCCTTTACCAGCCACTAAAAATTTACGTCCAGAGGTTTTGTTTTTTTCGTAAATAGTAACAGTAAATTTTTGGGGATCTAAAAAGGCCGCCAATAATAAAGCTGCTGGTCCGCTACCTATAATCGCTATTCTTTTTTTCATATAACAAAAATAGTTATTATTAGGAGGTAAATGAATTTTCTAGAGCTAAATCAAAATGAGAAGTGAGTTTGGTTAAGTTTAACTGATTCATATCAGTTAAACTTAAAAATTGTAATTATAAATTTGCGAAAACAAACTATTTTAATATATAAATGTCTGATTCTAAAAAGTTTCAACAAACAGCAGATTTGCTTTTTGAAATTTCATCACTTTTGATGGTTTCGGGAGCAAATACTAGTAGAATTAATATTAGCATAGATCGATTTGCTTCAGTTTTAAATTTTGATGTTCAAAGTTGGATTAGTCAAAAAACGATTATAATGACATTAACAGATGAAGTAACTAAACAGAGTACTACAAAAGTTTATAATTTGCCACCTCATGCTTTAAGTTATCTTATCATTTCTGAAATTAGTAAGTCCAGTTGGACGGCTATTCATGAAAATTGGTCTTTAGAAGAAATTGAAGCAGAAATTAAACGGATTAAAGAACTTGAAAAGTACCCTAAAATAGTTGTGCTATTTGCTGTTAGTTTTGCTATTGCTGGGTTTTGTAACCTTTTTAAAGGGGATTATCTAAACATGTTAGTTGCTTTTATAAGTGCATTTGTAGGGTTGTTTGTTGCTCAGCAAGCACATAGGTTAAAGTACAATATGTATATACGGATTTTCTTGGCGTCCTTAGTTGCTTCTTTAATAGCTTCTATAGGTATGGTGTTTAATATAGGAGCAAACCCTCAAACGGCGGTAGCGACTTCCATACTCTTTCTTGTACCTGGAGTAACACTTATTAACTCCTTTACAGATTTACTTGAAGGGAATATTTTAAACGGTGTTGTTAGATTTGCGATGGGAGCAATGACTGTTTTGGCCATTGCTACTGGGCTTTTTATTGCTATGTATGTTTTTTCAATTAATAAAATATGATAGATTTGATATTACATTTGTTAGAAGTTTCCTTTTGGTCTGGTATTGCTGCAGTTGGATTTGGAGTGCTTTTTAATGTGCCTAAGAACACTATATTCACCATATTCTTATTAGGATTTTCATCTGGTTTTATAAAGTTTTTACTTTTACATTTTAATTTCCATATAGCTCTTGTTAGTCTATTTGCTGCTTGTTATGTAGGTTTAATAAGTATTCCTATTGCACATAAAATCCATAATCCCCCAGTTGTTTTTTCTGTTCCAGGCGTGATACCTATGATTCCGGGTTATTATGCCTACGAAACTATATTATCAATAATGAATTTTGTTTTTATTGAATCTAACAGTGATAAGCG
Source organism: Algibacter sp. L1A34 (assembly GCF_009796805.1). Classification (NCBI taxonomy): domain Bacteria; kingdom Pseudomonadati; phylum Bacteroidota; class Flavobacteriia; order Flavobacteriales; family Flavobacteriaceae; genus Algibacter; species Algibacter sp. L1A34. The sequence continues at coordinate 3,152,680 of NZ_CP047029.1, forward strand.
TTTAGCCTTAATAGATTCTATTTTTTCTAATGGTTTTACTATGGTTTATATATTGATAGCATTAACGCTTGGCGTATCATTACCGTTGCTTTTTTTGAATAAAAAGACTGTGAAACGTATTAAAAATTAGTATAACTTAAAGTTGATTATATTATTAACTGTAAGAAAAGCCTCTTTTTAAATTACTAAAAAGAGGCTTAAAAATTTCAACTGAATTAAGTTTTAATAGAATAATATCTTACTTCAGAATAAAGTAAAGAACTTATTCTTCAATCCAACCCATAATAGCATTAGCTACAAATCGTGGTTCTGGAGGTAATGAGTAAATGTCTTTCTCGTAATTTTTATTGTATGGTGAAATATTCATGATTTCTCCATCAACAACTAAGGTGCTACTTCCTCCTGGATCAAAGCCCATAGCTTTTTCCATTCCATATTTTAAAAGAATATCAACCATATCAAAATGAGTTGCTCCAACGGATTCTCGAATTCTACCATTCACCATAAGTACCATTAGTTTACCTTCTTTGGTAATACCTACAGCAATTTTTGGTCCGCGCATATCTGTGAAATCTAACCGTGCAGCTTGTGTTTTAATAGAGTTAGAGGTTTTCCAACCTTCATCTTCCATATTTAATATTTGCTTTCCGCCATCAATCAGCATAGGTCCAGCTTCAATAGCATAAGATATCTCGTCCCATTTATAAGGATTAGTCTCTGGTTCTAATAATTGAATATCTAGCGGCATACCTTCTTTAAAGATAGTATCGGAAAATATTTTAGAAGGAATAGATAGGGTGATACCAACGGGAATGGATGCTACAGATTCTTTTTCTTTCGTTTTAATTATTTGTTTCACTGTGTTTCCTGCGATTCTGATAATGACATTACCATCTCCTTTTAAAGTATCTTCGGAATAGGATAAATCATAAAAACAAGGTTCAGTATTACTATGTTTGTTATAGTTGTTCGCGCTAAAAACGATGTCTTTTTGCTTGCCTTTTATGATAAAGCCAGCTTCACTGTTTACCTTTCTAATATCTACATCACCATTTTTATAAATAATAAAGGCTGGTTTATTAAATAAAGGTGGGCAAAACACCTTATTATTCATAATTAATAAACCTAAAGGCGAGCCAATATAGGTTTCTGGTAATCCCAGTTTTCCAACTAATTCAGGATTTAAAATATAACCGCCATTCCAGGCGAGTTCTATTTTATTTGGGTTTTTACTTTTCTTTTTATATTCCTTGACTAATGCAGGAACATTTTTAGGCGTTTTATTCGCAATATGTGCTGCAAATTTCCAATTGTGCTTTTTAGTATCAATTTCAGCTAATACACCACTCCATGGTAAACCATCATCATAGACACCTCCTGCAAAAGATGATTTTACTTTTTCAATAGTTTTAGACTTTTTCAAACTCGCCTTTATTTGTTCTAGTAGCTTAACAATAGGCGTTCCGTTTTCGATAGCATCGGTAGAAATCAATTGGAATAATTCCTTTTCACCAATTGTATTTTTTAAATCATTGAAAATTTCACTTTTTAAAGCTAAATCAAAATCTTTGGCCGTTTGTATTGGAGTAGGGTAGGCTAAAGTAGTACGAACAGCTGCTGGCACAAATTGAATAAAGCCACTATCTTTAGGGATTCCCATAATTTTGGCCGTCATTTCATATAGCACTTTTCCAATATGAAAATGATCTATTTCGATAATATCCGTCATCATGGCAGAATATTCACCATTTGTAATTATAAACCCATTGGCTTCTTTTATGTCTCGTAAAATTTTAATGGCTTTCGGACCCATTTGAGGGAAATGAACACCTTCTGACCATTGTTTGGTTTCTACTATTTGAACCACTCCAGCTTTGTAAAGCAAGCCTAACTCTGGTTCTTTACCACTTTCTAAATACTCTTTAATGTTTGCACTAGAAAACCATTTTGTTATTCTTGGCTCATGTATAAAAATATATACTTTTTCTAATGTATCTAGGCTAGATTGGAGTACTTCTGTAGTAAGTTCTTCTTGTATGGTAAGTTTTAGTTGTGCGCGAATAGGTTGTAAAACAAAATATTCTAACTCGTGTTTTATGTAACGCCCAGGGAAGTAACCTTTAGGCACATTTTTCTTTAAATTGGTTGTTAATATTTTTCTATCATCAATACCTAAAAACTTACTATTGGTTAATTGAAATAAAGCCAATTCCCAATCAGCAAAAAATTGTGGAGCTAATGTTAAATCTGTTAAGTTTTCTGGCTTAAAAATATCGTTATAAATCATGTTAACCAAACCAGTTACTTCTTGGTAGGTAAAAGCTTGATAGGCATAAGATTTTTTATTTCTATGTCTGTATGTAAGTGCGTGATCGTGTCTGGTTGTAATTTCTCCATCCACATATTTAAAAATATCATCAATGGCATTGTAATAAGTATGAATGCGTTCTAAATTGGTATTTACTAAATCTGGAATATCATTTTCCATCATTCTAGCATAACGCATTACTTTACCTTTTACAAGTTGCTCTTCAACTCTAAAAAAACTAGGGTCTATTAAAGATTTCAAGTACAACATAAATGATAAACGGCCATATCCTGGTAAATAATGTCTTGTTTTCTTATTCAGAATAGCATTTAAATCATCGTTTTCAAAGTTAACAGATGTTTTGTATTGTTTTAGTAAATTAACCACTTGTATATTCTCTTCAATACCCGAAGAATCTAGCTGTAAACACATGCGTTCTAAAATATATCGCATGTTTTTTTCTAAAGATTCTATGCTGTAACGTTTATTAATAACACTTCGGTTGTGTGTTACATCTACCATTCGGTTTTGCGGATAAAATACGTGGTCGCATATCTTTTCTGCCAATATTTTAGGAATTTTAGAGCCTTTAAATTCTAACACTTTTAAACGTAAGGACTCATCTAAATGACGCCCGATAACTTGATCGTAAACCTCTCTTGGTTCGTATTGTCTACAAAATATAGGTGTTCCGCAAGCTGCAGCTTCTATAATAGGCAGGCCTCGTCCTTCGGTTTGACTTGGTAATAAAATTAGAGAAGCAACATCATAAAGCTGTTCAATATTTAATGGTTTTTTATATTTTTTCTTGAACTCATTTTTATCAAATTCACTAAATAAAAAACCTAGAAGCACTCTTGATTTAAATTCCTTTGGAAGCTCTTTAAGGAAGTTTGTAAAGTCCTTTTTTAAATCTCTATAATAATTCTGTTGGCCATGAGGTATGGGGCCAGAAACAATGAGCGATAATTTTAATTGTGGATTAGTAGAAAATTTTTCAGCAAATGAATCGTATGAAAATAATCGTTTTATAAGCTTAAAGTTAAGCTCAATAGATTTTCTACTAATAACCCGAGTGGGTTGCAGAAAAACAATATTATTGTTTACAAAATCGAATTTTTCAATTTTTTTATGTCCTAATAATATAGGTTTTAAAGAACGTTTACTGTCTTTATGGTTGGCGGCGGTGTGTACTGTAATGGTTTCTTTTTTATTAGAAAAAATAGTAGACACTTGCATAAACGCTTTTATAATATCACGTTTACTCATTTGGTGCATTTGGGTATCTACGGCAGTACCTAATAAAGCTACATTTGCTGGATTATGACCATTAATATTTATAAGATGCTCTTGTTGCATTTTATTAATATTTACGTTCATCCAAGAACGACTTTCCCATGGATATACCATTTCTATAACAGAGAAAAATTCGCCAATATGCGCATTATGAAAAAAGAAATCTCTTGGTCCCTTTTTTAAGCCTTTCTTTTTAATATCTTCCTTTTTATTACCACCTTCCCAGTAAAAATCATGATTATTATTTATAACAGGAATTCCTAAATATTCTGAAATTAAAACTGTAGCCAAGGCCAATGAAACATTGCCAGGATTGGAGCAAACATTGATGAGATACAACAGCGAAATATCGTTTTCTTCAATATAGCTTCCTAGTTTCTCGACGAGTACAAGAACCTCTTTCCAAAACTTTCCGATAAGATCGTTATAGGCCTCGCTTCCGCGCTCCATTTTAACGCTAAAGAAGTCTTTATATAATGGCCAAGCATCAAAAGCTTCCATTTCTGGAATCACTTTTTTAAAGGCATCTTTGGGGATTAACTCATCGGCTTCTTCTTTAATATCTCCTGCTACAAAGTGTATAGGAATGTTTGGATAGATGTTTTTAAAAATTTTGGCATACTTTTCAGTTTCCACTGTAATACCATCTATAGTAAAATAGAATGTAAGGAAAGCTATACCTCCTTTTTCTATTTGTTTATCAAAAGATTGTGCATCACCTTTAAATGCTAAGGGTGATTTTTGCTCTTTGAACTTATCAATAAATAAACCGAGGTCGAACCAAGTGTTTATCTTTTCATTTTTTAAATTTTTTAAAATGTTATGGATTTTCGCTGCTTCCTGTTTAATCATTATTTGTTTTTAAAATTTAAATAGACTACTTAATTTTTCTTCTAGAACTTCATAAGAGAAATGTTTTTTTCCAAGATTAAAGTTGAATTCACCAATTTCTTTACATCGTTCGGGGTTGTATATAATATCAGACATTTGTTGAACACTTTCAGGTGTTAAATTGCCATCTTCTATCATAACGGTTTCAAAACCTTTACAGCCAATATCCTGCATGTATACAGGTTTGTAGTTATTAACAAAAATTGGTTTTTTTGCAAGTACTGTTTCTACAAAAGCATTTCCGAAACCTTCATAAGTACTAAAGTAAGTTGCAGCCCGACCGTGTGCATAAACATCAGATAAATCTTTATGGTCTAAAACTTTATCTGCAGCAAATATAATTTGGCTAGATATATTAAGTTGATGTATTTGGTCTATTAATTCGTTGTAATATTCTTTGTTTTCATCATCATTATTATTTCCAGTAATTACGAGTTTTAATTTTTTATCATCTAGCTTATCAATTAAAGAAATGGCAGTTTCAATACCTTTTCGTCTTACAATACGTGTTACTTGTAATAAGGCAATTTCGTCTTCTTTAATACCAAGATCTCTAAGAAAAAACTGGTTTTCTGGGGTTGGAACACCGTAGATTCGATTAAAGTCCATAACATTAGGAACTAAGGTGGCGTCTATATCAAATCTGTTTTTAAATGTTTCTACTCCAAAAGTGTTAATTACCGCATGTTTCACATCGGGTAGTAATAATGGGAAATTATCATCCACATATTGGTTAACTTCTGGGTGTGTAGAAACATAGCGCTGACCACGTTCCCAATGAAAATCATGATCATGAGTTACAATAGGTAATCCTGTAGTTTTAATTAGTTTTTTTATAGCTACACCCATAGATAAATGGCAGGGTAGTGCCGAAGCATTTTCGGAAAGTAGAACATCTATTTTTTTGTTAGTTACCCATTTCACCATGGCATCATGAATCATGTTAGATGCTTTTTCAACATGTTCAAGTAATGGACCTGGATCTTTATCGGGTTCGTAAAAGGCTTTACGTTGTCCCCATTCGGCTTCTACCGAAAAAAAAGATAAAGCAGGATATAAATAGTCGTGTTCATAATCCATATTCCAAGATTCAAACTCTCCAGACATGATAAATACCTCATGGCCTAATTTTTTTAAGACATCTATCCATTTTTCGGTTTCAAGAGCTACACCGTCCACTCCACCAATTCTACCAATGATAATACCAATTCGCATGTTTTATATATAAAGATTCATATCCTTTAAATATACATTATTGGTAGCAACTTTGAAAGGTTTAGGAAGACTGTGTTTAATAAATTGTCACTTCAAAAATTTTAACAAGAATAAATTATGTGTTATTAAATTTATTGCTTTAATCTAGGTAAAATGATAATTATATATTTTCAGAATTATTATAAAATGAGTTAATTTCATACTTATATACTGTCTATTAAAAAAATATACCCTAGAAAGACGGAAGTATTTTATATGGTTGAATGAAGAGGTGTTTTATTTTTTTTAAGAACCCAAAAATAGATTTGTATTCACGCTTTGACGCCTTTATTATTCGGCCTTTTATATTTAGATACTTCTTGAAATTTAAATACACTGATGTATGTCAGTTTCTTTTTAAATTTTTTCTAATTTTTTTTTATAGGACTGACTTAAGTCTTTAAATAGGTTAGTAATCTGCTTTACTTTAGCACCAATTGAAGGCTATAATTATGAAAACTACAAATATAAATTATTCAGCTTGCCGAGTTGAATTAGAAGAGCATGAGTTATTTAAGCATTTAAATGAAGGCGCAATAACCTCTTTATTAGATAATTTTAAATATACCATATGGGAAAAAGGCACAGAATTTTTTGCAGGTGATAACAATTCAAATAACTTTTGTATCATTTTATCAGGACGTTTAAAAACCTGTAAATCTAATTATGATACAGATAGAAATTATACACTGTCATTATTAGAAAAAGGGGATGTTTTGGATATTATGTCACTTATAGATGGGCATAGACATGATATTAACTTTACAACAATTGATGAGGTAGAAGTGCTCTTAACTTCAATGACTAAAATGAGAGCTTGGATGGAAGTCAATCCAGCCATATATAAAACATTTATGCCTTATATGGCATGCCGAATGCGTGAAATGGAAGCTAACCTTACCGATAATGTATTAGCTGATATCCCTACACGTTTAGCTCGTTTGTTTATGTCTAATTGTAATGAAACTAAACATTTGGAGAGAATAAATGATCTCTCGCATAATGAGATTGCTTATATGATAGGTAGTACAAGAGCAGTAGTAAACCGTTATATCCAACAATTTAAAAAAGACGGTATTATTAGCGTACAGCGTAAACATACAGATGTGGTTAATTATCAACTGTTGTCGCAACGTGTTCATAATCAAAATTATATGTTAAAAAACTCATAAAAATATAGAAGTGCTACTTAAGTAGTATAAAGAGGTTTTAAGTGATAATATCTTTACATAGTAATTCTTCATATATAGGATTATATCAACCAGGATTTATTATTAATTAAATTTTATTATAATGAAAAAGTTTTTAATTGGTTTATGTTTTATGGGCCTAACCAGCTCAATGTTTGGACAAGAAGGAGTCTTGTATTCAGCAAAAATTTTAAAAGAAAAGGTACCTGTAGAAGTAGTGTCTTCAGTAGAAAATGATTTTAATGATTATAGCGTTATAGAGTATGAGGCGGTACCTATAACTATGATAGAAGATCAGGTAATTGTTACTAAAAATGAAGATTTTAACCCTAATTATTATGATACTTATGAAGTAAGACTTTCTGGAAAAGATGCAAAAATAAGTGCTTATTATAATGCCGATGGCACATTAGAGAGTACTTATGAAAGTATTAAAAATATAGCATTACCAAGTGCTATAGACAGAGCGGTTTTTAAAAAGTATCCTAAAGCTAAATTGTTGTCAGATAGATATGTGTCTACACACTACGCAAGGGATGGTAAAACTTCGGTGTATTACCATGTTAAAATTATGAATAACGGTAAAACACACCGTATGTACATAGATGGTAATGGAAACATACTTAGAGGGTAGTTTAATTGTATTTACTATTACGGCGTACTTAATTGTATGGCATAAAGGTAAATACCAATAATGTTTATTAAAATGAAAAATCTAAAAAATATAAGATTGTTATTCGTATTAGTTGCATCTGGAATGGTTGTGAGCTCTTGCGGTAATAAGGAAAAAAAAGAAGCAGAAGAAGTGACAGATGTTGTAGAGAATGAGGTATCTATGGAATTGCCTAATAAATCTGATATTGCATTTGAAAAAGCGTTAATGGCTCTAGATAAAAATGAATACAAATCGGCAGCAGAACACATAAATTATGGTGCTAAGGAATTAAAAACAGAAGCTAAGAATAAAGGCTCTGAGTTTATAGAAAGTGTAGATGTCAGTATTAATCAGCTTACAGAGTTTTCTAAACTATTAGAAAAAGAAAAAAAGGTAGATATAGATGCATTACGTAGTGTGATGGCCAACGCAGAGATTAATGTGGGGCATGATTATTTGGTTACCGATGATACCTATATTCTCACAGAACCTGAAAAAGTTAACGATTCGCAATTAGAGAAGGTATTAGATCATAATATGAAAAGTCTTAAGGCTGGAAAATCCAAACTAACAGGTGCTACCAAAAAAGAAGGAGAAAAGTTGGAAGCTCAAGGTGAAAAACTAAAAGAGGATTATATTGCTTGGAAAAAAAGAGCTAAAGCGCATGCAAAAGAAACAGAAGCATATTTTAAAGAACATCAACCAGAAAATGTATACCCTGTAGGAGTTTTTCCTTTATTTTAAGGAGAAAATGAAAGTTTCATTTTATTTATTGGTTAGAGTTAAGAGAGGTTGTTTTAAAAGATAATCTCTCTTTTTATTAAGAAGAACTAGAACTGCTACTTAAGTAGCAGTTCTAGTTCTTCTATGGTGTTATATTTACATTATAGTGCAATTAATTTTACTAGCGTAGTGGAATAATAAATCAAAAAAATCTAAAAATGAAAAGGATATGTATTGCTTTGGACACTAGTCCTTCCGCAGAAAAAATAGCAACTTTAGGTTTCGAGTATGCAAAAGCATTGAAGGCCAAATTAGTTTTAGTTCATGTAGTTTCAGATGCAGCAGAATATGCTATAGATTTTGATCCTATCATGGACTATAGTGGTAGTTTAATTCAACAAAATATTGGTCTTGTTGATGATTTTAAAACTGAAGCAGGAAAATTTCTTAAATCAACGGCTAACTTTTTAGGTGAGCCAGAAATAGAGATTAAAGTATTAGAAGGCGAGCCAGATTATGAGATTTTGAAATTCTTAAAAGAATGGAAAGCCGATTTATTAATAATGGGCACGCACAGTCACAGCATTATAGAAAATGTATTAATGGGTAATACTGCGGTGAGAATAGTGAAACATTCTACAACGCCTATATTGATAGTGCCTATAAAAAAAGCAGAAAAAACTTCTTAAGTTTAAATATTATAAAAAAGTATCTAAAGTGAATTTAGATGCTTTTTTAAATTTTAGATTTATCTTTTGTACGAAAACAAACTTTAAGCATTTGGTATAGGTCTGGATGGTTTTTCTTCATTTTTTTAGGTTGTTCAAAAAAATATTCTGAAGCTACTGCTAAAAACTCGGCTTCATTGGTACCTCCATAATTTCTAATATCAGATTTATTATTATTTATGGCTTCCATTTCTTTATGAATAATTTTTAACCAAGGAATAACGTAGGGTTGTTGTATTAAAGTTTCTGGTACGCCATCTGTTAAGCCATCTAGTTTGTCTATTAAATGAACAAATTCATGAATACCAGTATTGTGAATGTGAGATTTTTTCTGAAAACCTCCATGCAGTGCTTTTCGTGATAAAATCATTTGATGTTCAAATTGTCCGGTACCAACCATACCTGCAATTTGTCGATTTTCATCGGTTTGAGCAAAACCTAAATCTTCATTAAAATGGTCTGGATAAACCAACACAGTACTTAAATTTTTATAATGCCATTCAGAAAAATTAAAAACGGGTATAACAGCGCTACATGCAATTAATATTTTATCAAGATCTTCTAGGTCAAAACCAACACTTTCTATGTTTATTTCGCTTAAAAACACCATTATACGCTTCTGGAATCGTTTTTGTTCGGTAGTCGGTAAACTTTTGTAAAAGTTAACATGTTGTATTATTAAGGTATGCCAATTAGTCGGGAATTTTTCAGCTTTCTTCTTTTTGGTAACATAAAGCGTGTAAATAGCAAAAGCTACTAAAAATATAAAAGCAATAATAAATGCCATAAAAGGATGTTTTTATTTTTTGTAAAAGTATTCTATTTTTTAAAGAAAAGAAATTGCTACTTAGGTAGCATTGCCTTTTGCTTTTATTTAGTTCCTTTACACATAAATTAAATTTTTTGGGTGAATATTAAAGCCTAATGGAGATATGCGGAATTATATTTAACTTGGAGATTAATTGAGACAAACATAGAAATAAAACATGATTTAGAGGTGGTAGATTATTTCTATTATCCAGAAACTCTTGCTGTATTTGTTTTAGCTCAAAAAACGATTAAACACCTAATAAATCATGAAAACAATTTTTAAAAATTATGTTTTAATAGTAGCGATGTTATTGCTTGCAAGTTGCTCTAAACCTTATAAATTATCCGACAGTGGATCTAGAGTAACCTTATCTGAAGATGATCCATTTGAAATTATTCTTGAAGGCGAAGTCAATTCGGGATATACATGGCGGTTAGATGCTAATCCACAATTTACGGAACTTGAAAAACCTGTAGTAATAATCAAAAATGAAACTACAGAAACTTACACCTTCAATTTCAAGACTGTATCGGAAGGGGTGGATGTTATTCGAATAATTTATACGGATGGGAATAATATAGCAAATACGTTTGAACTTAAGGTAATTGTTGGAGAAATGGGACTTATTGAGGGAGAATAATTGAATAACCTAGGTAGCTTAATTATTTTTAAAAAAACATCAAAAGATACTTATACTAACGCGTCTGGCTATTTCGAGTTAGATGATGTTTCAGTGAATGATATCGTTTAATTTTATCAGTTAGGGTATGAAAACCAAGAACTTCTAATTGTAGAGAAACATCTAAATAATAAAATAGACATTAAATTAAAAATATCTTCAGCATCTTTAGATTAAGTACTAATTGTTTCAAAAGTAAACGTAATGAGCAATTTTGTTAATGTAGATTTAAAAACAAGTCCTGTAAAATCATCGCAAGAAATGCACCGATGGTAATAGGTTAGAATCCGTAAGGCGTTGCAAAAAATGTTTATACTGTAATGGCAAAAGTGAAGTTTAATTTACTACTTTTTCTTGTTTTTTTCTTCTTAAATGTTCATTAATGACGTTAATAGAGATTTTTTTACGAAACGACGTAGGAAAGAAGTTTTACTTCGCCCAAAATTTAGTAAATTTACACACAAAATAATGGATTTTCTTTTTGCGAAAGTAGGGGAGCAATGTTTTTAGATTAATTTAACGTCCCAATGCTTGGGATTGTTCTATTAAATAATTTTGTGAATGTTATTAGAAGCATATCTTTGTGCTAACAATTATAATTAAAATAAGTTAAATATGAAAAAACCCACTATCGGATTTATCGGACTAGGCCTTATGGGAGGTAACATGGTTGAAAATCTGCAAAAAAGAGGATATGAGCTAACAGTAATGGATCTTAATAAGGACGAAGTTGCAAAAGTTATCGCTCGAGGTAATGCTACAGAAGCTAGCTCACCAAAAGAATTGGCTGAAAAGAGCGATATCGTAATGTTCTGTCTTACCACTTCTGCTGTTGTTGAAAAGGTTGTTTATGGCGAAAAAGGTATTTTAGCGGGTATTAGAGAAGGTGCTGTTTTGATTGATTTCGGAACGTCTATTCCTGCTTCTACTATCAAAATTGGAAAAGATCTTGCTAGTAAAGGTGCAGGTATGATTGATGCGCCGCTTGGTCGTACACCAGCTCATGCTAAAGACGGACTGCTTAACATTATGGCAGCAGGAGATAAAGATACCTTTGCAAAGGTAAAGCCGGTTCTTGATGAGCAAGGTGAGAACGTATTTTATTTAGGCGCTCTTGGTGCTGGTCATACAACTAAATTGATAAACAATTTTATGGGTATGACTACTGTAGTTGCTATGTCTCAAGCTTTCGCTGCAGCGAAATTAGCTGGAGTAGATGGGCAACAATTGTTTGATATCATGTCAGCTGGACCATCGAATTCACCGTTCATGAAATTCACTAAAAACTACGCTGTAGATAATGTAAGTGATCTAGGTTTCTCTATTGCCAATGCTAATAAGGATTTGGGTTATTTCGTACAGATGATACAAGATCTTGGTTCAGTTTCTACAATAGCCGAAGCTACTTCAGGCAACCTTCAGGCTGCTTTAGATGCAGGCATGGGAAGTGGCAATGTTCCTGAAATATTCGATTATTTCAAGACGTTAAAGAAATAATTCATCGGAAATTACTTCCGGAGATTATTTTGAAAAACGATTTTATATTATAGTCTTAAAAGAGGACGACGGGAAACAATCCGCCGTTCTCTTTTTTTTTGAATGGCATAAAGATGAAACTCATTTCCTCATAATATTGCGCTGTTGTTTGTTGACCTTGACTTACTAATTTTAAAAAAATATATACTGAATTTAATTTTTTGGATCGTAGCACAAAACAAAATAGCGTTCGATGACATGTCAATATTATAATTGTACACCATTTTTTTAATCCGTCAGTTACAGCGTTATTTCTAAAATTTGAGTTGTTGTCAAAATTAATATTATGTTTTTCAGTATTGATATTTTTTCCGTTACTACTTTTTCTTCAAACTTGTATTTTATGTTCTTTTTCAACCTTAAATAGGGTTATATTAATTATTGTTCCTTTTAGGAACAATTCTAATTGGAGAACTTGTAAAAAAATAAAGACAAAGGCTTAAATGCTTTTTTTAAAAGTGAAAATAACCTGCCATGGTGGGTGGTTTCTTTATCTTTAATAGTAACAAAAACAAGTGTTGCTACATTTATAGTAGTTCCTGTTTTTATACTTTTCATGAATAGAAATTTAACCTATTTGCAAATGACTATTGGTTTTGCTTTATGTGTTATTAAAAGAATATTATGAAGAAGGCATTTTTAGTTCATACAATTTTATTCAAAATAGATTAGGTATAAAAACAAGTCAATTAGCACGAACCTTTTTATGATTGGTAAAACTATGAGTTAAGGTGTACAATTATTAAGTAGAGTTTTTGTGCTTAGTATTATTACAGGGCAAAGTACAATTTCATGAATTTGCATTATTTGCTATTGTATGGTCTTATATTGGAGGCATAACAACTGTAGTTTGCACAGATACTATTCAACAACTAATATTAAAGTTGGAAATGAGGATACAGTAAAGTTAAGAGAATATATGGTTAACAATTGGGATCAATTTGATGCTGAGGAAATAGCGAATGATAAAGCTGATGTTTTAGAGCGTAGCAAGCGCATTTCTACATGGGGCTTTTACGATTTATGGAATGTCGCAACAGCAAAGTAAAAGTAACTATTCCTAGAGAAAATGTATTGTCTTTTGAAACGAATATCTAAGTTGAATTTACATTTAATACATCTAGTGTGTTAGTTTTCAATCCTTTAAACCCGTTCGATTTAAGTAACGCGAAAACTATGGAGCGTAGACAATGTATGGAAATATATAAGTTTCTTAGAAAACATGTTACAGGTTTTGAAAAACGCAACATTTGTAAGTACTCCACCGCATATTAGTTATCGGCAATTTTTTTAAATATTTGACTAGTAAAATTAATTTTCAGGTTTTTTCTACCAGTATTGAATTAAATAACATCCTGATTTACTTATTGTTTTATGAGTTTTAATCAATAGTTTTTTTTAAGTAGGCAGGATATATAGTGGTTTATTTTAAAAAATCTGGGTTATTAAAACTCGGATTTGGATATTTATAAAATCCTTCTCCAGTAGAAACACCTAATTTGTTTTTATCTATATAATTCTCTTTTAAGTATTTTACTGTTTTTATTTTTAATTCATTTTTGGTCTTTTCCGCAGAAATTTTACCAATATTATAAGCCGAAGTGATACCAACAACATCAAGAATACCAAAAGGGCCTAAGGGTGCGCTAGTTGCTTTCATCCATGTTTTATCTATAGTTTCTTGGTCTGCAACGTCACCTACTAATAAATCTAGTGCAGAACTAAGCAATGGCACTAATAATGAATTTAGAATGTATCCTGGTTGCTCTTTATGTAAAGGTAAAGTTAGCATGCCAATGGCTTTAGCAAAGGCCACTACATCCTTAAAAACTTGTGGGTCTGTTGTTGTATGTTCCATGATTTCTGCCGTGTTATGGAGCCATATTTTATTCGCAAAATGCAAAGCTAAAAATTTAGAAGGTCTTCCTGTTATTTTAGCAAATTGACTAGGTAAAAGTGTTGAAGAGTTGGTTGTGAAAACAGTTTTTTTAGGAGCAACTTTTGCTAATTTTTTGTAAAATTCTGTTTTTATTTTTGGGTCTTCTGGTACTGCTTCAATTAGTAAATCTGCATTTTTAACCGCTTCGGCTAAATCGGAAGTGTAGCTTAGGTCTTGGAAGGTTCGATCTAGCTGTTGTTGGGTTGCATTTAAATCTGTTTTATAGGCGTCGCTCAAACCATTAAATTTTGTTTTTGCTTTTTCCAAAACTTCATCATTAATGTCATAAACGGTAACATTGAATCCATGAAAAGCGGTTTGAAATGCAATTTGATATCCTAAAACACCACTTCCCGCGATGGTTATATTTTTGTAGCTCATTTCAATAGTTTTATGTTTAACTTTTTTGTTTTACTGTTCTAGTAGTACTCTAATACAAAGTTAATATATCCTATTAAGCCCAGTAATGACCTAAGTCATTATAATAAAAACAACCCTAATTTATAGCTATAAATTAGGGTTGTTTTTATTCAATTATTTTTAAGAAATTATACCCAATCTATTTTCTATTCTAATTGCGTATAGAGAGAAATAAGTTGTTTTTTTTTAGTGCTTTTTTTCTTATTTATTTTTCTTCTAACTCAAGGAGGTTGCTTTTTCCTTTAATAGTTTCGGGGTTTACAGTTGGTTTTATCACAATTGCATTATTTATTCCTTTAACTCCGAGAATTATTTCTGTTGCTTTTTTTGCGGCTTCTTTTTCATAAGGAAATGTTACTTCTCCAGAGAGGTTAACCCAACCATCACTAACTTCAATCTCTATTTTTGTTTCTGGTATAGCTGTATTCTCTTTAAAAGCATATACTATTGCTTTTGCAATTTCTAAATCTGTTTTTTGATAATCTGTACCATATTTTATTTCTATATCTTCTGCTACTGCTCTTACGCCTTTTACCTTTCTAACTGCTTTTTTTGCGGCTACTTTTATAGAAAAATCATCAACAACTCCAGTTAGCATTACTACGCCGTCTTCTACTACCACACCAATTTGGTTTTCTTCGATGTTAGGTTGAAATACCAACTCATCTAATATGTCTTGTTTAATTTGACAATCAGTTTTCATGTCTATTTATTTTTGATGAAACAATAATTTATTAGAAGTAAAGATATGCTGTTGAAGTAGTATTTAAAATGACTTATGTCAGTCTTTTAGAAAATAAAAATGCATTAATATTGTTATAATATAGTAAGGTTTTTATAAAAGAAAACCCTACAGTTAAGACTATAAGGAGTTCTAATACTATGTTAATATAAATTCTAGATTCATTCATCCATAAGTAATAACGTTTTAATTACCATTAGAATCGTTTGGTCTCTAGCTTCATCAAGACCGTCTGTTTTTTTGAGTATTTTATTTATATTTTTAAGTGCGGATGAAGTATAGCCTGCCCAAGTGTTTTTATTACTAACGCATACTAAAAAGCTCTTGATGAAACCTGTTAGATGGTAGTCCGTTTTTAAATAAGTCTTTTTGTAAGTCTTTACCAAATCCAATAGGCCCGCAGAACCACACACTAGCCGATTTCCATTCGGGAACTATTTCGCGCAATTTCCCCCCGTTTAGGTGGCCATCACGCTTATCAAGTATCACATGCAACGTAATATTAGCAGCGGCAGCATCGACAGTTAGTTTATTCAATACCTCAGGTTCTAGTTCGCTCGCACAATGGAATAAATCGATAACTTGAGAGCTTGGGTTGTGGGCAAGATGTTTCATTCTCGCAATAAAAGGCGTTATACCAATTCCACCACCAATCCATATTTGACGTTTGGCCGAATCGTTGAAAGTGAAGCAACCATAAGGGCCTTCTATAATTACTTTATCTCCAATATTTAATTTTTCTGGTAAAAAATTGGTGTAATCGCCAAGTGCTTTGGTGATAAACATGATACGAGGATTGTTTGCATCCCAGTCTGAGGCGATAGTAAATGGATGCTGTCCTTCTTTCTTATCAAAGCTAACAAAAGCGAACTGACCACTCTTGTGGCCTTTCCATCCATCCTTTAGTAAGATCAAGGTTTCTAGCACCTTCATTTTTGGAAAATAGTGTTGTGTTTCTATAGCGCCTTCAACCTTACGTCGTTTACCGAGTTGTCCAGTTAGCACAATTACAGCCGATATTGTACCTACAATTAACAAAAGCCCCATTACAATTCCCAATGGTTGGCTCCATGAGGCAAAATCTAATAAAGCCACAGCATGGAATACCAAAGCTAGATAAACCACCGCGATTAGTGAATGTGTCTTTACGAAAATTTTATAGGGAAAGCGCTTAATTAACGCTATCGCAATAAGTATAATTAGTGCATAAAAGGCCCATTCACCAATTAACTTGGCAGGACCGTGCAGACCATCAAGGAATGCTTGAACCTGATTAAGCGAGTCGGATTCTGAATGTGAACCAGCACCACGACGATGACCACCTTCTATTAAACCTAGTTTGGTAAGCCAATGTGGAGCTTCTTTAGCAACCCAATGCAATACCACAGCAATTAGCCCAGTAATTCCTAACCATTTGTGAAGTCTATAAGATTTATCTAACCCGCCAAGTAAGGACTCAAGCCAAACTAGGCGAAGTGCAAGCACCATAGATATACTCATTACCCCAATGCCTATAACTCCAGAATATTGAATGAATAAATTACGAACAGTAATAAAATTAAGTGTACTAGGTAAAGGTAAACTTGCCAATACCCATAAACTTGTTAAGACTAAGAGTACGATCCAAAGCGATATTTTGACGTTCCTAAGCATGATGATGTAAATTTTGTTCTAACGAACAATTTTCTAGAGGAGTTAGCAAATAATTGTAGTGTTTTTTGCTAAATGCTATTGGTTTAAAAGCTGCTTCCATTGGTATAAATATTAATTATCCCCAATTAATTATAATAAATAAGGTTATTATAACTTGTGCTATTTTAGATGTGATCTTAACATCCAAGCTGTTTTCTCGTGTTGTTCCATAAGTCCAGTTAGATAATCGCTAATACCATCAGCTTTCCATTTATCTGCAATAGGTTTTATTTCTTCTCTTAGAAAAATAATAATACTTTCATGGTCTTCTAATAATTCGGCAAATATACTTTGGCTATCATTTTTACCTTTTGTTTTTTCGGTAAGGTGTGTTAATTCAGAATATTTTTCTAAGCTTGCAGATACATAATGACCTATCATACGTATTTTTTCTGCTACAGTATCAACAACTTCTTGTTGTTCATTGTATAAGGTTTCAAGATAAAGGTGTACAGAGTGAAAATCTGGGCCTTCAATATTCCAATGGAAATTTAATGTTTTTGAATATAAAACAAATTCATCTGCTAATACTATTGACAATTGATCTGCAATAGCTTGTCTGTTTTCATCTGAAATTCCGATGTTAGGAGTTTTCATTTTTTTCTAATTTTGAATTAATAATAATCCAAAGGTATTATAAGCCTAAAGTAATTACACTGACCTATATCAGTATGGGCTATCTTTTTAAATTTTAGTAAAAACTAATAAGTCGTAACGATATTTATAAACATTATTTAAGGAATTTTCTTCGGAAAAGCTTTTAATTTTTAGCTGAAGATATTGGTAAGGAAGTCTCTATTATGTTTCTTCTTTTCTGTAAATAGCGGTATCTTAAATAAGCCCCCACATAGGCTATAAATAATAAAATTAAGAGGTGTATGATGTCATTAAAATAAAACGGACTATCAACACCCATTATTGTAAGTTTCTTCAGAAAAACAAAAAAGGGTCTTAAAGGAATAAGGTTTGAAATATATTGTATTAATAACGGCATTTCATTGATAGACCATGTAACACCTGTAATTAAAAAAACAGGGTAAGAGGTAAAGGCTATGACTTCCATAGCTCCTGTTTCGGTAGTAAAAAAAGAGGCAAAGAACCAACCGTACAATAATGTAGTTAAAATAAATAGGCATGATACTCCTAATAGTATAAATAAGTTACCATGAATAGGTAAATCGAAAAAAGGAAAAATAACTAAAAGTACTAATAGGGTATAGGCTAGAAAAATTAAGAAATGAATCCCGATTTTTCCGAATATATAATTTAGAAAGTTGTTTTTACTTTCTTCAAAACCAACTTGCATGAGTCCTTTTTCACGATCGGATGCTACACTTTCAGCCAAACCCATTAATAGTGTTTGGTGTAGAATTAGAAATAGCACGAACGGTAGTAAAAAATCACCATAATTATTAGTTGAGTTGTATACTGCATTTACCTTTATGGATACAGGATTTGCATATTCGTGAGCCAATTCTGGAGCAATTTTTTTGGATTTAAAAAAATCTTCTCGTGATTTAACTGCATAATCTAGAGCTACTAAATTAACCGCTTTGTTAATATCGTTAGAGGGTAGAAATCGTGTGTTATTCAGTACCAATGCAATAGGTGAACTTTCTTTTAAAAGTAGCTTTTTTTCAAAACCTTTTGGAATATGCACATAACCTTGCACTTCAAAACTGGAGAGTCCATTTTTAGCTTCGAGCAAATTTGTGTAAGTATGGGTGAGCGCTACTTTTTGAGTTGTATTTAGTTTATTTAAAAATGATTTACTACTTTTTGTGTGGTCCATGTCTACCACACCAACGCTTACCTTTTCTTCATCTTTTTTTATATAAGTAGTACCAATTAAAAACAAGTATAGAAATGGAGCGGCAAATAAAACCAGAAGAATACTCTTATCATTAAGTATAAGGAGCGCTTCTTTTTTTATTAGTTTCCATATAATTTTTAGATTCATATCGCAGCTGTTTTTTTAACAGGAAAAATGAGTTTTCTGTTAATGGTTAATCCTGCTAAAATCAATACAAATGCCACCAATAGAAATACAAGTAATTTCCATATTTCTGGCCATATAAAATGGATAGGTGTATCTAATTGATAAATTTTAAGAAAACCCGTTAAAAAGTGGGTAAAAGGGATAATTTGAGCATATGCTGAATTTAACCACGGCATAGCCCAAATAGGAAAGGTAAACCCACTAAAAACAAAGGCTGGCGAATTATAAAATATAGCTAAGTCGAGAGCTATGAGTTCCTTTTTAAATATGAGTGAAATTCCAAATCCGAGAAATATATTTACAGTAATTAGAAGAAAAATTAATAGTAATAAACTACCTATATTTCCATAAATGGGAATGTCAAAAAAAGGAAACAATATGGCTAAAACAATACCGCATAATCCTAAACTATAAATAGAATATGCAAAATATTTTCCGAAGAGCATGGATAATATATTTCCTTTTGAAATGGTATATAAATCTTGAAATGTTTCCATTTTCCATTCATTATTAAAAGCTCTTGAGGCCGCGATAAAAACAATCATTTGTAATAGAACAATTGCTAAACCCGGAATTAAATAATAACTGTAATTATATTGCGGATTACCTATAACTCTTGAGTTTACTGGTATTGGTAGAACTGTTCCCGATATTTTACTAGGATTTATTCCTAAAGGAGCAATTCGTTTTATAACAACCGAAGCGCTTACTAATTGTGTAATTTGAAGTGCCGATCTGTAAATTAGGTTTCCAAAAACAATGTTTGTGGAATTGGTATAAACCTTTATCTGTACGGGTGTTTTTTTTAATACGTTTTTATAAAAATCCTTCGGAATATAGAATATACCTTCAACACCATTTTTTACAAAGGTGTTTTCAATGTTTTCGTCAGAGGTTATGTAATGTGTTACTTTAAAAGTGGGTGAAGCTTCTAAGGATCTAATATAAGTTCGGCTTAAAGAGCTGTTGTCATTATCATAAACAGCAATAGGAACTTCTCTTAATGCGCCCTTAGAATAAATAGCACCAAGTATAAAAAACGCAACAAATGGAATTACAATAAATAAATTTCGTGCAGATTTCTGCCGTGCCAATCGCAGCATTTCTCGCTTAAAAACTAGATATACACTCCAATTACTTAACATAATTCTATTTGTAAATTTGAATAGACATACCTGGTCTTAACTCCGTAATGCGGCTTTGAGGTTTTAAGTGAATTTCAAAAGTTTTTAGATCGTATTCTCCTTTAGCTTTTACAGGAACCCATGTAGCAAAATCTGCCATTGGCGAAATGTAACTCACTTTGAATTCAACTTCTTCATTACTTAAACCTGGTACTTTTGCTTTATAGATTTGATCCATTTTAAAATCCGCAAGATGATCTTCTCTCACATTGAATATAGCATAAATTTTTTCAGGAATTTGTATTGTTACAATAGGGTAGCCGGCAGCCATAACTTCACCAACTTCGGCAACTTGATTACTTATAATACCAGCGGTAGGAGCAACAATTTTTAACTCATCATAAAAAGCTTCTACTTCATTATAGGCACTTTGCGCAGATTCATAACTGCCATAGGCCGCACTAATATCTTCTTTTCTAGCTCCTTTTTTTGCCATTTCCCAAACCGATTTAGCAGCATTCATTTGCTCTTTAGCAGCATCGTATTTAAACTGAATTTCGTCCATTTCTTGTTTAGAAATAATGCTATCGGCATAAAGAGCTTGAAACCTTTTATATGTTTTTTCAGCGAAATCAAATTGACTTTTTGCCATTTGATATTGGTTTTGTAACGCATTTATTTCTTCTTTTCTAGCGCCGTATTCCGCTTTGTTAAATAAAGATTTGGCGGCATTAACCATACCTTGGGCTTGGCCTTTTTTTGCATTTAGAATATCGGGTTCTAGTGTTGCTAATAGTTGTCCTTCTTTTACAGTTGTCCCTTTTTCAACGAGAAGGGTGTGTACTCTTCCTGAAATTTCTGATGCTACATTAACTTCTGTAGTTTCTAGCATACCCGAATATATGGTCTGTTCTTCACTATTCGCTTTAAAGAAAAAGAAAACGATTGCAAAAACAATGATTATTATAGGTATGATTAATGTTATATATGCTTTTTTCATAATGAAGCTTATTTATTGATAAACGGTATTATTTTTTCTGGTTCTCCTGTAGAGGTGTAAAGGTTGGCAATAGCTTGGTAGTATTCATTAAGTGCTACCAATTGTTCTATTTTCGATTTTTTGTATAAGAGCGTGGCATCAATAACATCTATAGATTTTCCTAAACCTTCTTCAAATCGTCTCGTATTAATTCTTAAATTTTCTTTAGCCAATGCAACTGTTGCAGATAAGCTATTGTAAAGCTTTTGTTGATTTAGCGCATTCACGTAGTTAGATTGAACAAGTAAGTGAATTTGTTGTAAAGCATATTCCTTCGCATTTTTAACTTCTTTTTGTAAATGTTTTTTAGCTTTAAATTGGTGAATATCTTTAAACCCGTTAAAGATATTTATTTGGGCTTGCACCCCTACAATAAATTTAGGAGGAATAATCGAGAGCTCATCACGTACAATATTGTAACTACCAAAAGCAGCTATGTTGGGCATAAATTTAGATTTTTCTAAAGCAAGGGCTTGTTTTGCCATTTCTTCTTTTTGCCCAATTAAACCTAAAATTGGTTGTTTTTCATAAGCTGTATTCAATAACGCTTCAAAATCTAAATAAAGATCTCTATAAGCAATGCTGTCCATAACCTTAAACTGAAAATCATCAGGAACGTTCATTGTAGAGCGGAGAGCCATGATGGCTAAAGTCTCTTTATTAAGGTCGTTGTTTAAATCCTTTTGAGCGTTTGCTACAGCAACTTGCGCTCTTAATAATTCGTGTTTGGGAAGAATTTCTAACTGAACAGCACGTTCAGCTTGTTCTTTATGTTTCAACATACCATTATAAACGGCTTCACGAGTTTGTACAACTTGTTTTATAAGAACTAGGTTTAAATAGCGCTCAATAAGCTCATTCGCAATGTCATCTTTTACTTGTGTAAATTCAATGTTTGCCGAATTTAGCTCTGCTTTTGCGTATTTTTTAGCTGCAATTATTTTTCCGCCTGTAAATAAAGGTTGGGTTGCTACTAAAGCTGCTGTTGGGAATTGTTGGTTGTCTACCTCCATATTTGGGTAGTCTGGAAATTGGCCTAAAACACTAGATAGTGTACTAAAAGCACTTTCCGTACTAACACCAGAAAGACCTATTTCATCGCCATAGGCTGTTACAAATGCGGCACCATATTTAGCTCCTAGTTCATCTAAAGAACTCGAAATTTGGGAGGTGTTTACTTCTATGTTCTCGCTGAGGTAAGTATAACCACCCAACAAATTAATTGAAGGTAAAAAGTTGCCTTTAGCCGCCTTGTCTTCATTTACTTTTTGTTGTATGCGCTCGTTATATTGTTTAATTTTACTGTTGTTGGAGTAACTTAGTTCTAAGGCTTCAGAAATACTTATTACTTTCTCTTGTGCTTTCGCATAAGATGTGAGTATCATCATAAGTAGAAAAGTCATCTTTGCGAATCCTGCTTTACGTTTTGTTCTTACTCGATCTTTCATCTATTTATAAAAGTTTTATCTAATGTCTTGGCAAAGGTTTAATTCTTTAGAATGAATAAGTATGATTTAAATCATTATAACGAAATAATTTTACTTTTTTTTAATTTGAAATGTTTCTTAACCATAGACTTATACATCGTTTAAGGTGACTTTTTATAAAAAAAAATAATTTATAAGAAGCTTTTATTATAAGAGTAAGAGAATTCTGTTATGAATGGCAATATGTAGAAAACTATAAGTTTTGTTAATTATCCTGAAGTTAAACTTTATACTTTATAGCACTTTTTTTAAATACTGAAAAGGTATCCCGATGGTAAGTTTATAAGTTGTTTTTATTTTTGTTTAAGAGACATTGCTGCATAATAAGCTGCTCCGAGTAAAGCTGTATTATCGTTAAGAATAACATTTATAGGAACCATTTGTAAAAGAGAATTCATACGTCCAGATTGCATAAAATTATCAGTAAATACTTCACGATTTATTCCTTTTATAATTTTAGGCATAATACCTCCACCAATATAAATACCTCCAGTAGCTTTGAATTTTAAAGCAAGTTGGGCAGATTCTATAGCTAAAAACCGAACAAAAAGATCTAAGGTTTCTCCGCAAATAGTATCCGCTCCTTCTAAAGCCGTTTTTGTAATTACAGCTGCAGGGTCTTCTTTAGCCATTTTCGCTTTAAAAGCATCAGTTTCTTTTTCTCCACTAATATTACGTAATAGCTGATAGGTGTCGCGTATGCCTTGGCCAGAAAGTAGACGCTCCCAACTTACGTGTCCATATTTTTGTTGAAAATATTTCCAGACTTCAATATCAAAATCATTTCTTGGGCTAAAATCACAATGGCCTCCTTCGGTAGCGAAAGGATGATAAGCCTCACCATCCCAATACATACCAGCTTCACCCAAACCAGTGCCTGGAGAAATAATTACAGCATTGCCTTCTATTTTTGAACCATATTTTAAAGGATCTAAATCTTTTTCTTTTAACGAGGCCAATCCATAGGCATTAGCTTGCATATCATTTATTAAAAAAATGGATTCTAAATTTAGTGCACTAATAAGTTCTTCAGTATCAATTTTCCAAGGGAAGTTGGTACCATGTACTTTGCCATTAGTTATAGGGCCTGCAACACCAAAACAAATACTATCTATTTGATCCATTTCTGCAACTTCAAAATCTTTTATAATTTCTAATAGTGAAGTATAAGTTTTTGTTTTATATGAATTTTGTTTAATTAGATATAGGTTGCCATCCTTGAACTCAAAAAGGGCGAGATTTGTTTTTGTACCGCCTATATCGCCAGCGAGGATGTTTCCTTTTTTATGACTTAAATTCGTTTTAGACCCTACAGCTAAAGGAATCAAAGGTTCATGAAGTATGGATAATGGGTGGTTTTCCGGAATTTTCATGATGTTGTGTTTTTAAGCTATGGTTATCGATGGATCTAAATAAATATCTTGAATAAGGTTAAGTAGTTTAACACCTTCTTTCATAGGTCTTTGAAATGCTTTTCTACCTGAAATTAATCCCATACCACCAGCTCTTTTGTTAATAACGGCCGTACGCACTGCAGCAGCAAAATCATCCTTACCAGAAGCGCCACCAGAGTTAATAAGTCCTGCTCGTCCCATATAGCAATTCGCGACTTGGTATCTCGTTAAATCAATAGGGTGATCGGTAGTTAATTTGTTATAAACAAGGTCGCTAGTTTTTCCAAAGTTTTTTAAAGAAAGAAAACCACCATTATTACTTGGTTGTTTTTGTTTAATAATATCCGCCTCAATGGTTACACCAAGGTGATTGGCTTGGCCAGTTAAATCGGCACTAACGGAATAATCTTTATCTGTTTTAAAGGCATCATTACGTAGGTAACACCAAAGTACTGTGGCCATACCTAACTCATGTGCACGTTTAAATGCTTTGCTAGTTTCTTGTATTTGTCTATCAGATTCTGGAGAACCAAAGTAAATGGTGGCTCCTACAGCTACAGCTCCCATGTTCCAAGCTTGTTCTACTTCGGCAAAATAGATTTGATCAAAAGTGTTTGGATACGTAAGTAGTTCGTTATGATTCAATTTTACTAAAAAAGGAATTTTATGGGCGTATTTTCTAGAAACTGCACCAAGTACTCCAAGTGTTGAAGCTACGGCATTACAACCGCCTTCAATAGCTAGTTTTACTATGTTTTCTGGGTCGAAATACTCAGGGTTTGGTGCGAAACTAGCCCCTGCGGAATGTTCTACGCCTTGATCTACTGGTAAAAGCGAAAGATGTCCTGTTCCAGCAAGTCTTCCGTTATCAAATAGCTGTTGTAAGCTTCCTAAAACACGGTTTGATCTATCAGTTGATGCCATAATCCGATCATTGAAATCAGGGCCTGGTAGGTTAATCTTATCTTTAGAAATGGTTGTACATTCATGATCTAGTAGATATGATGTTTCTTCTTTTAAATATTTTTCAAGTTCCATAACTTTTGTTTTAATTTGTTTTTGTAATTGGTTTTTGTTCATTTATCCAATCGTAGAGTTTATCTGCATCTTCTTTATTGCAAAGTTGTGTGCCGTGATGCATTGTAGCAGCAGTACCACATGCTACGCCGTACCTTACCATATCTCCTAAAGTTCTGCCCCATATTAAGCTCATAACCATACCAGCAACCATACTGTCGCCTGCGCCAATAGTACTTTTTTGGTGAACTACAGGAGCTGGAACATGAACTATTTCATTTTTAGTGGCTAGTAAGGCTCCTTTTGGACCAAGGGATACTACAATAATTTCGCAATCATGATTTTCTAAAAACTGTTTAGCTAAGGGTTTCAAGTCTAAGTGAGTTATAGAGGGAACTCCAGTGAGTACTCCTAATTCTGCTAAGTTGGGTTTTAGCATATAAACATGTGATTTTGCAGCTTTCATAAGTGCTTCACCTGAGGTGTCAAGAATAAATCGAGCTTCTTTTTTTTCTGCTATTTGGCTTACTTTTACATAAAAATCGTCCGGTATATGAGGCGGTAAATTTCCACTAGCTACTAAATAATCTCCTTTATTAAGAATACCTTCTAATTGCTTTAGAGCATTTTGCCATTCTTTTTCTTTTATAGCTGGGCCAGGCATTCCAAATCTATATTGCTGATTTGTGGTTGTGTCTGTAACTGCAAGATTTTCGCGCGTCCAACCTTCAATAGAAATTATAGATTGTTCTATATTTTGTTCGTTTAAAAGTTTTTTTAAATTTTCTCCAGAAGGGCCACCGGCAAAGTAGATGCAAAGCGATGAGCCTCCTAATTTATGAATGGCTCGAGATATGTTAATTCCACCACCACCTGCATCGAAAGTAGGTTCGGAACAACGTAGTTTTGTATTGGGGCCAATTCCTGCTACGGTTGTACTTTTGTCAATCGCAGGGTTTACAGTAAGAGTGATTATTTTAGTCATTTTAAATCCTGTTTTTTTTTGTACTCTATTTTAATTGATAATGATCTGTTACGTTCAATTTACTGTCAAACTCATACATATGGGGAACTCCTGTAGCGACTTCAACTTTAGCAATCTCATCCGATGATATATGTTCTAGGTATTCTATAAGAGCTCTTAGTGAATTTCCGTGGGCTGATACTAATACCGTTTTATCTTTAGCTATTTCTGGAGCGATGGCTTCAAAAAAGTAATTGACTACTCTTTTTGATGTATCTTTTAGGGATTCTCCTAAGGGTAAGCCATATACATCTAAATCTTTATAATTTGGGTCGAATTTTGGATTTCGCTTATCATTGCAGGAAAGGCTCGGAGGAGCAGCATCGTAACCTCTTCGAACACTTAGAAAGTAATCTTCTCCTACCTCTTTTAGCACTTCATCTTTATTTTTGCCTTGCCAATCTCCATAATGTCTTTCGTTCAGTTTCCAGCTATATTGGCAGTTTACATGCATCATTTCTGCTGTTTCTAATAAAAGCCATGCTGTTCTAATGGCTCTTTTTAGGTATGAAGAAAAACAAATGTCAATATCAATATGATTTGATTTTATAAGTTTTCCTGCTTTTTTTGCCTCATTAATTCCTTCTGGAGCTAAGTCGACGTCTGTCCATCCTGTAAAAACATTTTTTACGTTCCATAGACTTTTTCCATGTCTTACTAATATTAATCTTCCCATAATGGTTGTATTTTAATTTTTTTAATTGAAGAATTAATCTTTATTATCGGGATTTACAAACGTTTTAGCTTCATCTAATTGAGAAATATCAAAATAACGTTCTTGTCTTCCTTTACTCGCTCTGGCGAAAAAAATGTTATCAATAGGAACCAATGCCTTCAAAACTTTATTATGAGCAACTATTGCTAATTGGCCTAATGCTTTATAATTTCTAAGTAGCCAAAGTGAATCTTCAAAAAAGGCTTTTATATTGCTATTTGAAACTTTCATTTCATCTAATTTCACCAATACATTTATCTGTTCAAAGCCCTGTTTTATTTTTTTATTAAAGAGCTTTTGGCAAAGCTTTTCGTCGGTTTCTGTAAATCCATCGATAACTTCAATGAATAGTACATTGTTATCGAATTTTTCAATTTGTTCTATCATGATTATTATATTTAAATCTACTTTCAGTTTTAAACTAAAAAGTAGATTCTTTTAATTTAAATACATTTAATTTCATTTGAACAGATTTGACCTTTTTCAAAGTGGCCCAAATTTTCAAAAGTAGTATTCGCTATATTTTTTAGTGCCGTATCTGTCAAGAAAGCTTGGTGACTACTAATTAAAACATTTTTAAGCGTCATCAATCGCGACATGGAGTCATCAAGAAGAATATCGTCAGAATGGTCTTCAAAATAAAGTCCTTTTTCCTCTTCATAAACATCCATTCCAAAATAGCCAATTTTGCCAGATTTAAGTCCGTTGATAACATCTTGTGTTTTTACTAAACCTCCACGACCAGCATTGATTAGCATCACACCTTTTTTCATCGTTAAAATTCTCTCTTCATTTATTAAATGGTGAGTTACGGTATTTAGTCTAGCATGCAAGGTTATAATATCAGATTGTTTACAAAGTTCATCTAGACTGGTATAAGTCACGCCGTATTGTAGGGATAAAAGGGGGTCTTCTATAAAATCATAGGCGAGTAGTTTACAACCAAATCCATGTAAAATCTTGGCCACGATATGACCTATTTTACCCATA
Source organism: Algibacter sp. L1A34 (assembly GCF_009796805.1). Classification (NCBI taxonomy): domain Bacteria; kingdom Pseudomonadati; phylum Bacteroidota; class Flavobacteriia; order Flavobacteriales; family Flavobacteriaceae; genus Algibacter; species Algibacter sp. L1A34. The sequence continues at coordinate 3,180,333 of NZ_CP047029.1, forward strand.
CCAATAATGCCAACCGTTTTACCGTTCATATCAAAACCGACTAGCCCGTTCAAAGAAAAATTCATTTCCATAATTCTATAGTGGGTACGGATTAATTTTCGATTCAGCGCAAGCATAATACCTACAGTAAATTCGGCAATAGCATAAGGAGAATATTCGGGTACTCGAGCCATGCGAATACCTAGTTTTTGTGCATGTGGTACATCTATATTATTATAACCTGCTGAACGTAGCGCTATATAACGAACACCAAGTTCATGCAATCGATCTAAAACTGGAGTAGATGCATCATCTTCGGTAAAAATGCATATAGCCTTACAACCTTTTGCTAGCTCAACTGTATCTTTAGATAAGTATGTGTCGAACATTTTTAAGGTATGCTTGCCATTATTGGCACTTTCTAAATATTCCTTTTCCCATTTGTGGACATTAAATATGGCTATTTTCATTTTTAATTATTAGGTACTCAAATTAAACAAACTAGAAACTAATACCCTGTAAGTGTTTTACGCAAAGCATGAAAACTGTAGGGTATAAGTGCTTTTTGTAATTTTTCTACAGCGATTACTTTATTTGTGCTTACCGTCATTTCTTCTGGGTAAGCTTCTGTATTAAATATTACATCTGCTATTTCAGGCATTTTTAATAAAACTTTTTTCACTTTTGCTCTGTCTTTTTCATTTTTAGTGTTGATAGTAAAGACCATACCATGAATGCCTGGTATTAAATTTTTTTCTAGAAATCCCATGACTTTGGTTTTTAAGGTTCTTAATTAAAGTGGTTTAGTTACTACTTTCTGCCATGCCAAATGTGGCTTTGTTTTTCTCTGCGCTATTAATGTTTTTAATACCTGAAATCAACGCATCTGGATTAAAGGATATAGAGTTTATTCCTTTTTCTACGAGAAACTGGGCAAACTCGGGAAAATCACTTGGTGCCTGACCACAAAGTCCAATTTTAGTGTTGGTTTTATGTGCAGATTTAATGACCATTGCAATCATTTTTTTAACTCCTATATCATTGATGTCAAAGATGTCACTTAATAATTCAGAGTCTCTATCTACACCTAATGTCAATTGTGTCAAATCGTTTGAGCCAATTGAAAATCCATCAAAGAATTCAGCAAATTGTTCTGCTAAAATGATGTTATTAGGTATTTCGGTCATCATATAAAGCTGAAGTCCATTTTCACCTCGTTTCAAACCATTTTTTTCTAAAACCTCTACCACTTTTGCAGCTTCTTTTAGTGTACGGCAAAATGGAATCATAACTTTTACGTTGGTTAATCCCATAGTTTCTCGTACTCTTTTTAATGCTTTACATTCTAATGCAAAAGCATCTTGGTATTTAGGATTGTAGTATCTAGAAGCACCTCTAAAACCTAACATTGGGTTAGATTCTACGGGTTCAAACTCAGTGCCGCCTATTAAGCTGGCATATTCGTTGGTTTTAAAATCACTAGTACGAACAATGACGTCTTTTGGATAAAAGGCTGCTGCTATAGTTCCGATACCTTCAGCAAGTTTGTGTACAAAATAATCTGACTTGTCTGGATAGTGATGTGTTAGTTTCTGGATTTTATCCTTAACCGCTTGGTCTTTCAATGTATCAAAATGCTTCAAGGCCATAGGGTGAATTTGGATAGAGTTGTTAATAACGAACTCCATTCTCATCAATCCAACTCCTGCGGAAGGGTAAAACGAAAATTTGAATGCTTGGTCTGGATCTGCCAAAATAAGCATAGGTTGGGTTTTTGGTTTTCCTAAGGTAGTTAGGTCTATTTCGGTTTCATTCCATTCTAAAAGTCCATCGTAAACGATACCTGTATCTCCTTCTGCGCAAGAAATAGTTATTTCTTGTCCGTCTTTAATCACTTCTGTAGCATTGTTACTTCCTACTATTGCAGCCGCACCTACTTCACGAGCAACGATAGCTGCATGGCTGGTTCGTCCACCTTGATTTGTAACAATACCTGCTGCTTTTTTTAGAATTGGATCCCAATCGGGGTTGGTGCGTTCGGTAACCAATATTTCACCTTTTTGAAGCTTATCAGATTCTTTTGGGCTATGTAATATTCGGGCTTTACCCGATGCTATTTTGTTTCCCAAACCCATTCCATGAGTAATTTCTTTACCTTTTTTTAGTAAGGTATAGGTGTTGATTTTTAATTTATTCGTTTTGGCACTCTGAACAGTTTCGGGTCTAGCTTGAACAATGAAGAGTTCGTTTGTTTGTCCGTCTTTTGCCCATTCAATATCCATAGGGCGTTTGTAGTGATCCTCAATAATTAATGACCATTGTGCCAGTTTTATTACTTCGGCATCCGTAAGTACATATTGTTCTTGTTTCTCCATAGGAGTATCAAGATTTATTATTCCACTACCAGATTTATCATAAACCATGGTTTTTTCTTTGCTACCTAAATGTCTAGAAACAATTGGTTGTTCTACATCATTTTTTAAGCCAGGTTTAAAGACGAAATAATCATCAGGATTAATGCTACCCTGAACAATATTCTCACCAAGACCATAAATACTGGAAACCATTACTACTTGGTCGAAACCAGTATCTGGATCTAAAGTGAAGTTTACTCCAGAAGCTCCTAAATCTGAACGTACCATCATTTGTACACCAATGGAAAGAGCCACTTTTGTATGGTCAAAGCCATTGTCTTCTCTGTATTTAATTGCACGATCTGTAAATAGTGATGCGTAACATCTTTTACAGGCATCAATAAGATCTTTTTTGCCTTTTATGTTCAAATAACTCTCTTGCTGGCCAGCAAAACTGGCAGTGGGTAAGTCTTCGGCTGTAGCACTACTTCGGACCGCCAATGAAATATCACCTTTATATTTTTTAGATAGAGCATCGTATCCTTCTTCAATATCATCTTTAATATCTTGAGGAAGTTCTGTATCTAGAATAGCCTTTCTTACAGTAGCTCCAATTGCTTTTAAATTAGAAAATTTTTTGGTATCTAATTTTGCTAAGTAACCAAAAATCTCATCTTTTATATGTACTTCTTGTAAAAAGTGCCAATATGCTTCTGCCGTAGTAGCAAAGCCATCGGGAACCTGAACACCTTTAGAGGTGAGCTTTTGAAACATTTCCCCAAGAGAAGCATTTTTGCCTCCTACAATTGGTACATCGTTAATGTCAATTTCGTCAAAGTAACGTATGTAATTTTTCATCTCTATTTTTTTTGGGGTCGTTCCCGACCAAGATTAACTATACGAATATCCGATATTTTTATGCCTACCAAAATGACCTAGGTCATTTAAGAAAAAATAAGTAGCATGACCTAGGTCATGCCTATTCGCCATTAAGAGCTATAATTTTACACTTCATTTATAAGTAAAAAAGTATGGCAACGGTCTTGAAAAATAACAGTAAGTCTATTTTAGGTAAAGTAGTTGCTGTGAGAGGAAGTGTGGTAGATATTTGGTTTGATAATAACCTGCCATCTATTAATACTTTAATACACACAGGGCCAGATAACGCCATTGCTATTGAGGTTTTGGCTCAATTAGACGAGAATAGAATTCGGGGTATTGCTTTAACTCCAACACAAGGATTGGCAAGGGGTATGCAGGCTGAAACAGATGGCGAACAGTTGTCCGTTCCTGTAGGCAAAGAAATCATGGGGCGTATGTTCGATGTCTTTGGTAATACTATTGACCACGGAGAGGTTTTGCCAGAGTTGCCAAGGAAAAGTGTACACCAACTGCCACCACCATTATCTAAACGATCTACAAAATCTGAAATTTTTGAAACAGGAATAAAGGCTATCGATGTTATGGTACCCTTACAACATGGTGGTAATGCTGGTTTGTTTGGTGGTGCAGGTGTTGGTAAAACCGTATTGCTTACCGAGATGATACATAATATGGTAGGCTACCATCAAGGTATAAGTATGTTTTGCGGTATTGGCGAACGTTGCCGTGAAGGCCATGAGTTATACCACGATATGAAAAAAGCCAATGTATTGAAAGATATGGTAATGATGTTTGGACAAATGAACGAACCACCTGGAGCTCGTTTTAGAGTAGGACATGCCGCTCTGACTATGGCTGAATATTTTAGGGATGATGAGCATCGTGATGTACTTTTACTTATAGATAATGTGTTTCGTTTTATTCAAGCAGGAATGGAAGTTTCTGGCCTTATGGGGCAAATGCCATCAAGATTGGGTTATCAGCCTACTTTGGGTACAGAACTTTCTAAACTAGAAGAACGTATTGCAAATACTAATACAGGAGCTATTACTAGTATACAAGCGGTTTATGTACCTGCGGATGATCTTACAGATCCTGCGGCTGTGCATACGTTTTCTCACCTTTCAGCTTCATTAACCTTGTCAAGAAAAAGAGCAGGAGAGGGACTTTTTCCAGCTATAGATTTATTACAATCTAGTTCTAAAATGGCTACACCAGGAATTATAGGTGAACGCCATTATCATCTTTTACAGCAAATAAAGCAAACATTAGCTCAATATGAAGAGTTGAAAGATATCATTGCCATGTTAGGTTTAGAACAACTTTCCGTAACGGATCGTGCTACTGTAAACCGAGCAAGACGTCTAGAACGGTTCTTTACGCAGCCTTTCTTTACAACGGAACAGTTTAGCGGACTAAAAGGAAAAGGAGTGAAATTAGCAGATGCGCTTGACGGTTGCGAACGTATTCTTAAAGATGAATTTAAAGATTTGCCAGAGCGAGCTTTCTATATGGTAGGAACAATTGATGAAGCCATAGAAAAAGCAAAAAAAGAATCAAAGAAAGAAGAAACGAAACCTGATGAAGAAAAAACAAGCACTACTAAAAAGGAAACAGCTAAAGTATAAACTGAGAATTAAAAATAATGGATCTACATATATTACTTCCGTTTAAGATATTTCTGAAAATTTCAGGAGTACGGCGTATTGTGGTAGATACCAATGCCGGTTCATACGGTTTTTTGCCAAATCGATTAGATTGTGTTGCTGCTCTAGTTCCTGGAATATTGATTTATGAAACAAAGGAAGGTGAAGAGCACTTTGTAGCCATGGATGAAGGTATACTAACAAAGCGAGAAGGTTTTGTTGAAATATCTGTACGAAATGCAATTGCGGGAGCTAATCTAGGAAAACTTAGAGATGCCGTAGAAAGCGAGTTTGTAAACTTAGATGAAGAAGAAAGGGATGTACGGAAAGCTGTAGCCAAATTAGAAAGTGAATTTATTCATGGTATTAAAAAACTACATCAATCATGAAACCAAATACAGAAGATAAGAAAAACGAAAAAGGCTTTTTAGAAGAGGTTAGAAATAAAGAACAATACATGCTGAATGCTCGAGAAGAAGAAAAAAGGAGTGAGTGGAGAGGTTTTGGGGTATTTGGTATTATAGGTTGGTCCGTATCGGCACCTACTGTATTTGGAGCTGTTTTGGGGATGTGGTTAGATAAGAACTATCCGCAAACGTTTTCCTGGACATTAACATTGCTAATAGCTGGTTTATTTGTGGGTTGTGCTATTGCTTGGCAGTGGGTAGACAAAGAAAATAAATCAATGCACGAACATAAAAAAAATAAAGATGAATGATTTAGTTATAACAATATTAGTGCTTTTTGGAGGCTCTTGTTTAGGATTTCTATTCTTTGGTGGACTTTGGCTCACTTCAAAAAAAATGTTGCATTCTAAAAATCCAGTATTATGGTATTTGGGAAGTTTCTTTGTAAGATTAAGTGTTACCCTTTTAGGGTTTTATTATATGGGTCAAAACAACTGGAAATATATGGTATGCTGCCTTTTGGGCTTTATAACGGCACGTTTTATTGTTATTCGTTTAACGAAAACTAAAGTAATGAAACCCATTAATTAAAAAAAAATAAGATGGAACTAAGTCCCGACGAAACAATTTTTTGGCAACATGGTTTTATAACCATAAACCTTACGCTAGTAACCACATGGGTTTTAATACTTATATTGGTTTTAGCTTCTATTTTGGTAACCAGAAAATTGCGTACAGATTTAAAAATATCACGTTGGCAATGTGTTTTAGAAATGTTAGTAACCACTATGAACCAACAGATAAAGGAAGTGGGACTTAAAAATTCTGAAAAATTTCTTGGGTTTATTGGTACCATGTTCATTTTTATCGCCTTTTCGAATTTATGCATCATTATTCCAGGTTATGAACCTCCTACCAGTTCGCTTTCCACTACTGCAGCTTTAGCTATATGTGTTTTTCTAGCGACACCTATTTTTGGAATTTCAGAAAGTGGGATTTTAGGGTATTTAAAAACCTATATAGAACCCACATTTATGATGCTTCCGTTTAATATTATTAGTGAGCTGTCTCGAACGTTGGCATTAGCAGTACGTCTCTTTGGTAATATTATGAGCGGTGGTCTTATTATAACAATTCTTTTGAGTATTGCACCGCTGTTTTTTCCGGTTTTAATGACTGTTTTAGGACTTTTAACAGGAGTTATACAAGCTTATATATTTAGCATTTTGGCAACTGTTTATATCGCTGCAGCAACTGAAGAATCTGATAGGCATAAGGAGAGAAAAAATAAAATTAAGAATACATCTAAAATGGTAATTGAAGCTAAATAAGTAGTGGCTAAAATGGTCTTGAAAATTTAATTCAAAATAAAAATTTAAAAATAAAAAAAACAAATATTATGGATAATTCAACATTAATCGCGGTGGCCTCAATTGTTACTGCAGGTTTAACAACAGGCATTGGCTGTATGATTCCAGCTTTGGGGCAAGGAAAAGCTATTTCATCGGCCTTAAGTTCAATGGCTCAACAACCAGATGCAAGTCAAACGGTTACGCGGACTCTTTTTGTAGGGCTCGCTATGCTTGAATCATTAGCAATCTATTCTTTTGTGATCTCAATGATTCTACTTTTTGCAAATCCTTTCTGGAACTTTATTATCGCTAAATAATTAAAAATGGAAATTAACTGGTTTACGTTCATTGCCCAAATCATCAATTTTTTAGTGTTGATGTGGTTATTAAAACGCTTTCTTTATAAGCCCATTTTATCGGCAATCGATGAACGGGAAACTAAAATAAAGAACCAACTTTTAGATGCTGAATCTCAAAAGAGAGATGCCGCAAAAGAAAAAGATGAATTCAAAGTTAAAAATGAAACTTTTAGTATAGAAAAGGATGCGTTAATGCAGAAGGCAGCAGAAGAGGCCAAAGCAGAAGGCGATAGACTTAAGGAAAATGCAAGACATGAAGCCAATAATCTTAAAGATGAATTAGAAAAAGCTTTTACAAAAGATCAAGCTGTAAAAAATAAGAACATGGCAAAACGGATAGGAGATGAGGTTCTTGATATTACAAGAAAAACATTGATAGATCTGTCTTCTGCGAACTTAGAAGAGCAAACGCTAGAGGTTTTTTTAAAAAAAATGAAGGGTTTAGATGGTGATGAGAAAGTAAGATTTTTAGAAGCTTTAAAAGGCAGTAAATCTATATTGGTACAAAGTGCTTTTCCATTGTCTACCAACCAACAAGCTTCGATTAAGAAATCTTTAAAAGAATTATTTGAAAAAGAAAATTCTTATGAATTTAAAGTTCAACCCGAATTGATTAATGGTATTGAAATTTTGGCAAATGGCTACAAATTGTCTTGGAGTATTTCTGACTATTTAAAATCTTTTGAAGACCATGCTGAACCAGGTAAAGCCTTAGAAATATAAATGAAATCTAAATAAAATGGGAGCGACAGATTATAATGGTTTATTAAACGATACGTTTGATGATCTAGCAAAACAGACGGAGAATCACGAGTTTAAACTAGCTCCAAAAGAAGTAGGGTGTGTTACTAGTGTTTCTGCGGGTGTTGTAAAAGTATCGGGCCTTCCCAACGCAGGTTACGAGGAGTTATTGAAATTTCCTGGAAATTTGTATGGTATTGCTTTCAATATTGAAGAAGATGAAATTGGAGCCATACTTTTAGGAGAGGACTCCGATATAAATGCTGGTGATCCCGTAGAGCGCACAAATCGTGTTATGGATGTCCCAGTGGGGAAAGCGCTCCTTGGAAGAGTTATTGGTCCTTTGGGGCAACCTATGGATGAAAAAGGAGCCATTTCTTATGAAAAAAGACTTCCTATAGAACGAAATGCCACATCAATTATGGATCGTTCCGGAGTAAGTGTGCCTTTACAAACAGGGATAAAAGTGATTGATGCATTGATCCCGATAGGAAGAGGGCAACGAGAACTGATTCTTGGCGATCGGCAAACAGGTAAGACTGCAATTGCAATAGATACTATTGTTAATCAAAAAGATAAAGATGTTATTTGTGTGTATTGTGCTATTGGTCAACGGGCTTCTTCAGTAGCTAAAGTTATCGCAGATTTAAAAGAAAATGGTGCGATGGCATATACCATTGTTATGGTTACAGAGGGTAATAATTCCCCAGGTCTTCAATATATAGCTCCCTATGCAGCCACAAGTATCGCTGAGTATTTTATGGAAAGTGGTAAAGATGTCCTTATTGTTTATGATGATTTAACAAACCATGCTAGGGCATATCGTGAACTTTCTCTTTTATTGAAAAGACCACCAGGTCGCGAGGCGTTTCCAGGGGATATTTTTTATATTCATTCTAGATTATTGGAGCGTTCTACACATTTAAGCGACGAACTTGGAGGTGGGTCTTTAACTGCACTTCCCATAACTGAAACTGAAGCACAGAATATTTCGGCTTATATACCTACCAATTTAATTTCAATTACCGATGGGCAGATCTACCTGTCTCCCAAACAATTTGAGTTAGGAATTTTACCTGCTGTTGAGGTTGGTAAATCGGTTTCTCGTGTAGGAGGTAAGGCTCAATTCCCTGCTTACAGAACTATTGCAGGAGATTTAAAACTTGGGTTTTCACAATTTGAAGAATTAGAGACTTTTGCGCGTTTTGGTTCTCATTTAGATGAAGAAACAAAACAAATTATTGAACATGGTAAGCGTATTCGAGAGATTCTTAAACAGAATGAATTACAACCTTTATCTGTAGTAGAGCAGATAGGTGTACTTCTAGCTTTAACCCATGGTCTTTTTGATACCATTTCATTAGAAAATATGCGTGAAGCCGAAGCTATAGTTATAAAAAGTATGGCTGCTTTGCCTAAAGAAGTTCAGCAAAGTTTGTATTCCAGTAAAGGAATAGATGATGCGGGAGAAGAAAGTATTTTAACAGTAGCAAAAAATGCCCTTACAACACTTCAGGAAACAGAGTAAATAAACAAAAAATAAACCATAATGGATTCCTTAGAAAGCTTAACAAGACAGATTGCAGGAGCCAAAGATCTAAACGGCATAGTGCGTACAATGAAGGCTATGGCGGCAGCTAATATTGGTCAATATGAAATAGCTATGGAGTCTTTAGGTGATTATTGGACAAACGTTTCTTTAGGACTTATTGCGTATTTAAAACATATAAACTTAGAAAGCCCTATCATAAAACAGAGTAAAAATTTTAAAAAAGAGCATAAATCTATTTGTGCTATTGTTTTTGGATCGGATCAGGGGTTTGTTGGTCAGTTTAATGATTCGCTTTCGCAATATGTCGAAAAGTCTTTATCTAGTCACGAGGGTAAAATAGAAATTTGGACTGTTGGTGTTCGCGTGCCCTTGTTATTAGCGGATATGGGGATGACGGTAACTAAGGAATTTAACCTTCCCAATTCTATTAATGCTATAACAGCTCTTATAGGATCCATTTTGATAGAGGTAGAGAAAAATCGAGAAAATGGAAGTGTAGATGAGTATTATCTTTTTTATAATCATCTGGTAAAAGAAGGCTCTTATCAACAAGAAAAATTACGTTTATTTCCTCTAGATGCAAAATGGCTTCAAGAAAAAAAGCAGTTAAAGTGGCCTACCAAAAAGCAACCCCAAGTTATAGGGGATAGTAGTAAACTAATACATCGTTTAATTAGAGAATATCTTTTTGTTACGCTTTATAAAAGCTGTACGGAATCGTTGGCAAGTGAAAATTTTAGTAGGTTGAATGCTATGCAACGGGCAGAAAAAAATATTGAGGAGTTACTTGATGAAATAGGGCATACTTATCATCGATTAAGACAAAGTTCAATAGACGAAGAACTTTTTGATGTGATCTCTGGTTTTACCGCTTTAAAGAAAGAAAAACATAATAAAAAGCCTTTGGAATAAGTTTTTATTTAACCCAAGTAAAATTCTAATAGTCTTACAAGATTAATTGTTTAATAAAATGGTTCATGCTAAAAAGATATAGTTTAAAGTTTATTAATCGATGGAGCGCGGGAGAGTATAGCAATTATAAGCTTTTGTTTTATGCTTTTTTGGTTGGTTTAATTTCTGGTGTCGTGAGCTCTTTTTTTAGACTCATATTAACATATCTAGAGACTTTAAAAACTAATGTTTTTAAAGGTTGGCTGCATCACGATTGGTTGGGTTTGTTTTTATTATTTGTGTTTACCTTTCTAGCTATTTTATTCTCGTTATTTTTAGTTAAAAAATTCGCTCCAGAAACCGCCGGTAGTGGTATTCAAGAGATAGAAGGAGCGTTGGATGGCGTGCGACCAATACTTTGGAAAAGAGTATTGCCTATTAAATTTTTGTCATCTATTTTTTCTCTAAGTAGTGGTTTGTTATTAGGGAGAGAAGGACCAACGGTTCAAATAGGAGCCAATGTAGGTAAGATGGTAGAAGATGTTTTACATCAATCCAAAGATAATAATAATGCGCTTATTTCAACAGGAGCAGCATCTGGATTAGCTAGTGCTTTTAATGCCCCTTTTGCCGGTATTATTTTTGTTATTGAGGAGATGAATGGGCACTTTAAGTTTAATTTTTATTCGGTGGCCTCACTTATGATTGGTGCTGCTACTGCCGATTTGGTGGTAAGAGCCATGGTGGCTGGTGGTCCAATAATAAAAATATCGATTTTCACTTTTGATCACCTGTCGGGTATTTGGTTGTTTATTTTATTAGGCAGTATATTAAGTGTTATTGGTGTTGCATTTAATAAATTGTTAATTAAAACGTTAGACTTTGTTGAACAATTAAAGCTGAATTATTTTAAAATGGCATTAGTGTTAGCCTTATTAATCGTGATTTTAGGAAATTATTTTCCAGATATGATTGGTGCAGGATATGAAACAATTTATAACGTAACAACTAATTCGTTTACGCTAAAGTTTCTTTTATTGTTGTTTGTAGTAAGGTTTATATTATCCATTTTTAGTTATGGTTCTGGCGTTTCTGGTGGTATTTTTACGCCTTTAATAACTTTAGGTGTTATTTCGGGTATGTTATTTGGCGGGCTTGCACAATACTTTTTACCAGAGTTGGTTCAAGATCCTGCCATTTTTGCTGTTGCCGGAATGACGGGTATTTTTGCTTCCACAATTAGAGCTCCGCTTACAGGTTTGGCTCTTTCTGTTGAAATGACAGCAAACTATGATTTAATTTTACCATTGATTTTTACAGCAGTAACTGCATCTGTATGTACAGCAATGCTTGGGAATGGACCTATATATATGAAGTTGTTGAAACGAACATTGGACCATACTAGGACTTAATAGAAGGCGTTATTTTGATTTTTTAGAATTTAGTTTGAATACTTTTAAATTGTAGTACTTGTATCCATTTATTTTTATATAATGGAGTATTATGTGTACTGGAGTAAGCCAGTTTTTTTTGCCTTGTTTTTAAACTAAATTTCATGATGTATTTTGTTTCCTATTTCGCAAGTTTAAAAAGAGTTAGAGTTTGTTCAGGAATGGTTCTGAAATTTTTTATCTGGGAGTATTCATCTTTGTATTAAAAATGATTTTTCCATACTTTACTAAAAAAAAAGTAGGAGATAAAGAAAGTACATTAGTATCAATAAGACGACAGGAGGGAATAATATTTATCCTTTTGTATGAGATGTGAAAAAAACGTATATAAAATTACAAGATTTATTTTTTAATGTATCATGCATAATAAAATGAGTTATAGGAGGGCGAGTTGTATAATGCCTTTCAAATCAGTAGTTTGTTTTTGAGTTGAGGCTGATGCAAAATAACAAGGGTTTCAAATAAATTATAAAACTATTATTAATTTGAAATTAAAAGCGATTTTTATTGTTTAGAACTCTAACTAATTATATATTTGCACCCGATAAAGTAAAACCCTTTACTTTTAAGTTCTTAAATAGCGTGTTTAAAACGTAAGTTATAGTTTAATTTTTTTAAATATAACCGTATAAATATAAGTTGTATTAGTAGAGTTTTTTACTTTTGCACTGTTTTCGTAGAAACATAAAAACTACGGGCTCTTAGCTCAGCTGGATAGAGCACCTCCCTTCTAAGGAGGCGGTCGCAGGTTCGAATCCTGCAGGGCTCACTTAAAGCTTCACTAGAAATAGTGGAGCTTTTTTGTTTTTACTTATTTCATGGTTTATTGATTGTTTACCGATACGTTATAATTTTAAATCCAATCCGTAAAAATCTAGCTCGCATAGATTCTTTATCTGAATAAGAAATAAGTTCTTGGCATATCTAAGCCTATATTTCTCTTGTTGCTCGCGGAGATTATATTCACAGTTTTTTTTTATTTCATTTTCTTAAGAAATAATCTTTAACGGCTCTTTTTAACAGTGCTATTTTTTTTGTCACAATCTGGATAAATTATTTTTTCCATAGATAGTAAAATGTTTTTAGCAATGATGTTATATCGAATTTTTTACATATTTGTTTTGCATATAATTATAAATTTATTTTAAAACATGGACTGTAATTTCTGGTTTCAATAAGAAAATTAGATAATTAAAAAGTGTAGCGATGAGGCTTTACGTAACCAAATAAAGCTTTGGTTATGATAATTAGAGTTAATTTTATTTCAATTTAATAAAATATTTTTATTACCTTTATTCTTTTAAAACCTCTCTTAAAATACCAGTAATATAAAGCTTAACATTATATAAACTAACAAAGGGTATAATTTAAAATAGAAGTATTTTTAAATTATATAATATATTATATGATTAAATTAATAATACGTTTAACGTTAATTTTACTTGGGTTATTTCTTCTTAGTTTTTTGATTTATAGATTCGTTCCTTTTAATGATAAAGTGATTGATACTGAGAAAACAGTCTATATAAAAAAAACAGGTGAAAAATTCAATATAATAAGGAATGGTGAAATTTTCTATATAAAAGGAGCTTCAGGAAAAAATTATTTAAATGAATTATCGAATATTGGAGGTAACACTATTCGCGTATATGAGACTGAGAATCTTGAAGTAATATTGGATAGTGCACAAATTAATAATATAGCAGTAATTGTTGATATTTACTTGCCAAAGTATAACAAAAATGATGATTTTTATTCATTAAAAGAAAATACTTCTAAACTAAGTGATAGTGTTCAAGAATTAGTAAATAAATATAAAAATCATCCTGCTCTTTTGTTCTGGAATCTTGGTAATGAGATTAAGTATCCTAATGTTATAATAAAAAATGATTTTATAAATACTTTTAATAATCTTATAAATCTTATACATACCATAGACTCTAATCACCCAGTATCTACATCTATTATTGGGAAAAAAGAAGTGTTTAGTATGCTTTTAAATTCTCCGGAATTAGACTTATTTGGTTTTAACATTTTTGCACATTTACATGATTTAAAATCGGATCTTAAAAAAGCTAATTATTTTGTAAAACCATTTCCTTATTATTTAAGTGAATTTGGAAATGTTGGTCCTTGGGAAGAAGAGCAATTAACGGCATGGAATGTTCCAATAGAACAAACTTCTACAAAAAAAGCAGAACAATATAAAAATCAATATGAATCATATATAAAGTCAGATAAGGAATCTCTAGGTAGTTTAGCTTTTTATTGGGGGTATAAGCAAGAATATACGCATACATGGTTTAATTTATTTGATGAAAACGGAAGGAAATCTCAAATCTGCTACTCTTTAGAATCTGTTTGGAACAATAAAAACTATAAAAATAGTAGTTTTTCACCTCGAATAAAATATATGCTAGTAGATGGAAAGGGAGCTAAAGATAATTTGATGTATAAGCCAAATGAATTAAAAACAGCGACTTTATTTTTAGAGGGTAAAGTAGATTCAACTTATACTTATAAATGGAATATTTATAAAGAAAGATGGTATGATAATGATTCTTCTGTGGTAACTAATAAGCCATTATTAAGTTCGGATAGTATACAAAATAACGGGAAACGTTTGTTTACTTTTAAAACACCTTTAATTGAAGGTCCTTACAGACTTTTTGTAGATGTATATGATAATAAGGGCAATTTTGCTACATCTAACACGCCATTTTATGTCTTAAACGATAATGAATAATTTAAATAAAATAAAGGAACCCAAAAGAAAACATAAATTTACTATTAGGCTGCTCATTATTATCGGTTTATTAAGTATTCTTAATTTTTTCTATTGGTTTTTAAAACCAGAATTAATTGAAAATAAATTACTGTTTTGGTTTTTAGCAGCTGTTTTAATTTTTGGATCTTTAAGAATTGTTTTCTTGTGGTATCATTATTGGAATATTGCGATTCCTGTAAAAGTAAATTCTAAAAAACAGTTTTCTGTTGATATCCTAACAACCTATTTTCCTGGGGAACCATATGATATGGTAATTGCAACCTTGAAAGCTATTAAGAAAATAAATCATTCTCATACGGTAACTACATATTTGTGTGACGAAGCTAATGATGATTATCTTAAAAAGTTTTGTGCAGATAATGATATAGTTCACGTAACTAGAGATAATAGGATTAATGCTAAAGCGGGAAATATAAATAATGCTCTTAAGCAAGCTACAGGCGAAATTACCTTAATATTAGATCCAGACCATGTGCCTTTTCCTAATTTTCTGGAAGAAACTATACCTTATTTTGAAGATGAACAAGTTGGCTATGTACAATCTGTTCAAGCATATTATAATTATAACGAATCGAAAGTTGCGTTAGCAGCAGCACAGCAAACATTTCATTTTTACGGACCAGTAATGATGTGTATGAATGCTTATGGAACTGTAAATGCAATTGGAGCTAACTGTATTTTTAGACGAAAGGCCTTAGACTCAATAGGTGGCCATGCTCCAGGACTATCAGAAGATATGCATACGGCAATGCAACTTCATGCTAAAGGCTGGAAATCTACATACGTACCTAAAGTATTAACAAGAGGTCTAACACCAGCGACCTTAACTGCTTATTATAAACAGCAACTTAAGTGGTCAAGAGGAACTTTAGATTTATTAACATCAGTTTATCCTAAGTTATTTAAAAATTTTACTTGGCGACAAAAATTACATTACGGCTTATTGCCAATACATTATTTATCAGGTATTTTCTTTTTAATTGGTTTTTTAATCCCAATTATATCATTGCTAAATGCGTCATTACCTTGGAAAGGTAATATTATTAATTTTGGACTTATTTACACGCCTGTATTTGCTTGTTTAATAGGTATCCATATTTATGTGCAACGTTGGTTGTTGCATAAAAGTGAAAGGGGACTTCATTTTTTAGGAGGTATTTTAATGATTTGTACTTGGTGGATATATCTCGTTGGTTTTATTTATACCGTAATAGGGAAAAAAGTACCGTATTTGCCTACTCCAAAGAATAGTGAAGGGGTTACAAGTTTTAAGTTATTGATACCTAATCTAGTTGTGGCATTAGTCTCTATTTTTGCTATAATTTATGGACTTTCTATAGATTTTACTCCATTTACCATTCTTATGGCTTGTTTTGCAGCTATTAATGCTTTTTTTATGCTGTACACTTTTCGATTTGCATATGATAAACCTTTAGCAGAAAATGCAGCTTTACAGAATTATGATAAACCATATTTAAAAAATATTAAAAATAAATTTTTTAAATTTTTTAATAAATCAGTTATTTCTATTGTTGTATTGGTAGCATTAACTTGTGGCTCTCTTCAATATTATGGCGATTATATTAAATGGAAAGGTGTTTCTCCAGAAATTAAAGTGAAAAATAAAATAAGATACTTGGGTACTTTTACACCTAAGTTTGATAATGGTTTAACAGATTTAAAAGAGCTACAAAAATCAATTCGATTTAAAGAAGGTGAATTTGATATAATTTCTTTGTATTTGGCTTGGGATGAAGATATTGAATCTAACTTTCCGAAAACATTAATAGATTCTATTTATCAACAGAAATCAACACCGTTAATTACATGGGAACCTTGGTTAAATTCTTTTGCAAGTAATAAAAACACAGATGATAAAAATTTATATGAACAAATAGAACAAGGGGAATTTGATGAGTATATATATCGTTTTTCAAAAGTTTTAAAGAATCTTAATCGACCTGTTTTTATAAGGTTTGCTCACGAATTTGATAATCCTTTTTACCCTTGGTATGTAGAAGGAGAAGAAGATAGTGAAAGTTTTAAAATAGCTTGGATTCATATTTATGAAATTTTTAAAAATGTTAGAGCAGATAATGTAATTTGGATATGGAACCCTTGGAAAGCCGAAAATGTTAAAGACTATTATCCTGGTTCTGATTATGTTGATTGGATTGGAGTTAATGTTTTAAATTATGGTAGTTTAAACAAAGATGGAAAGAATCATGATTTTATTGATTTATATAGCCCTTTTCACGAAGAATTTAAAAAGCTTCCTGCTACTCCAGTTATAATAGCTGAATTTGGATCTTTAAAAGACCCTAAATCCGCTGAGGTACAGGAAAAGTGGATAGATAGCGCATTTCAAAATATAGAAAATGAATTTGATGAAATAAAATCGGTAGTTTATTTTAATAGTAAAGTAGATAATAATTTACCACAAGGAGAAAGTTCTAGCATATATTTAGATTGGACCGTATCATCAGAACAAACCTCTATTAATTTATTTAATAGTAAAAAGGTACCTAATTATGTATTACAACCTTTTAAAAATAAAAGTAATAAAATAAAGGAATACGAAAATAATACGAATTCCGAACCCGTTAATTATACAATGGGTGTAAACCTTAAAAAGGGGCATAATTGGGATAAAGATTATCATGTTCTTACAAGAAATAATTTAGTTTCTGATTTTGAAAAGTTATCAAAACTTGGAATTAAAACAGTTAATTACTTAGGTAATTCGGTTTATGATTATAATGTACTAAATGTAAGTAAAGCTAAAGGTATTGATATTTCATATAGTTTTTGGGTGCCAGAAAATTTGGATTTTGTTCTTGATACATTAAAAACTACCGCATTAAAAAAAGAAATAGTTAATAAAGTACGTTCTTTAAAGGATAATAAACAAATCTTTAGGTGGCATATAAAAAATGATGTGTTGTATTTACAGAAAGATTTTTATCAGAAACCAGAACTTTTATATCAGAATGAAGCTTATGCATTATGGATTAAAGATTTGTTGGCACAGATAAAAAAAATAGACTCTAAAAGATTGGTTGTTTTAGATTTTGAAGTAAATAAACAAACTAAATATCACATAAATTATATTTTAAATTATGTTAAAAATATAGATATTATTGGTTTGGTAGCTGAATATGATGAAGATTTGGAAGATGTTATAGGTTTTTTGAAAAAAATTAATAAGCCTTTCGTCTTGAGTGATATAGATATAAAAACTATTAGAAATCATAAAATAATTGAGAAAAAAATACCTTTTTATATCAGGCAATGGCAAGATGAACACGAAAGTAATCATCTTAATTTTAATGGATTAATAGATAGAAAAGGAAGATACAAAGCAGAATATTCAGAATTTTTAACTTTAGTAGGTAAAAAGAAATTAGTTGATAATGATGATGTGTTCAATATCTTAAAACCATCTAGATATATTTTTGATGGTCAAAAGTATGTCTATCATGCATTGGTTTTTAATAGAGATAGTGATTCTTGGGACTTTGCATCAAAGTATAAAGATTTAAAGTATGAATGGTCATTAATAAAGTGTGATGAATTTGGTAATTATTTAGCTATAAATGAAATAGGGGAAACATCTGAATTGGTTTTAAAAGTGCCAAAGATATATCATTTGTATAGGCTACGCTTAGCAATAATAAAAAATGATAATATTATTGCTTCAATAGTAACTGAGCTAAATACGCCAATTTTAGAATTAGATGATATAAATAAAGATTAGATCGATTAAAAAGTGTTGATTTTTAAGTTTTACTTCTTTTTTGGTTAGTATTTGTTTTTAGGTATTATCTCAAAATAAGCCTACTTGTAAGTAGATAATTCTAGATATTTTATTTCTTTTGTATTATTATACCCTATATTTTTTAATTCGAGTGAGGTGTTTTTCTTAGCATAAATTCACGAAAACAACGTTTTATATTATTGTAAAAAACGACAGTTTCTTTTTACGTAACATCAAAATAAATATATCAATTATATGTTTTTATTTCAATATTTGTTCATTTAATATTAATTTAAGATACTCGTCTGCTCCCCATAGAGTAAGGTGGTTTTTGTCAAACATATAGGGTATGTAGTCTGGTGATACTTTTTGATTTAGAAGATTATAGACATCAATATAAATTTCCTTTGGAATAAACGATTTAAGAAACTCGTTTGTATCGTAAGATTTAATGTTAATAAAATCAGTCATATCTATGTATTTATACACTATTTTTTTACTCGATATAGCAGGGAACGGGAGAGAATAGTTTTCAGTCTGACCAATAATTTTAACTTTAATGTTATTTTGTTTAAAATAATCAATTAGCTCTATTATTTTAACTTTTAGATCATCATTTGAGTATCCTTGTCCACCAGACCAATTTGCTGAAATAATTACCAAGTCTATTTTTGTAGAATTTTCAGGTATAAAATCCTTCAAAATGTAATTGGTTAGCTTTACATTTTCCTCTCTACCATTACTATTCAATAAAGGAAAACAGTAAGAGGTGGTCGCCTGAATTAAATTCATGTCTAGTAAATTCAATGCATTTTTAAGACTTAAAGAGAATTCTGCGGCATGGCTATCTCCCATTAAAAGAACATTTTTTTTTGAATCGGATAATTGAATACAATCAGCATTAGAAAAATCTTCATAATAAAAGCTATCATCGAAAAAACATTTCCCTACATTAAACTGGTCTGTTATTTGGTCTAAATGACCTTCTTTATAATCTGCCAATTCTAGCGTTTTATCATTAATAAAAAGCTTGTTTATATGGAAAGACCCCATGATTACAGAAAAACCTATTACAATTAAAGGTATTAATAATCTTCTTTTTAACGAAAAGAAAAGATTCTTATTTGTTTCGATATATTTATATGAAGCATAAGAAATTAGAATAACAACAGCTAAAAGTATTATTGTAAAATATACTCCTTTAAAGCCTAGGCTAGATGCAATTACAAATAATGGCCAATGCCATAAGTATAGTGAGTATGATATTTTACCAAAAAAACCGATAATTTTGTTTTTAAAAAGTGTAAAAGGTGTATTGCATAGTATTAAAACAGAAGCACTAACTACAGGAATTAATGTATATAAACTAGGCCAATTAGGCCATGAATAATTTGAATCATACGTGAATATAAATACTCCCATTGTAGTTAAAGAAATAATGGATAAAATATTTCTTAAATTAGTCGGTACCTTTTCTACAAAGCGATCTTCATATAACACAATCAAGCATCCAATTAGCATTTCCCAAGATCGTGCCGGAAACATATAGAAGGCAAATGATGGGTGATGATTGCCAAGCCAGATAGAGACAGCAAAACTAACAGCAAGCGCCGCTATTATAATCATACTAAATACCTTTCTGTTGTTAAGAAAAAGTTTTTTAATAAGAAGTAATAATAACGGGTAAATCATATAAAACTGCCACTCTACTGACAGGGACCAAGAATGGAGTAATGGATTAGTATCTGAGGATGGGTCAAAATAACCTGAATTTAACCAATAATAGATATTTGATAGAAATAGCTCACTACTTATTGCATATTTTGATAGTAGTTTGTGTTCAGATGGCCACAAGAAAATACTTCCTAATAATTGAACAGCAACAATTAATACTAATAAAGTGGGTACTATTCTAACAAATCTTTTTTTATAAAAAACGATTAAAGAAAAAGATGATTTTTCAAATCCTTTCAAGATAATTTTTGACATCAAATAGCCTGATATCACGAAGAAAATATCAACACCTGCAAAACCTCCAGAAAAATATGGAACTTTAAAATGATAAAATATTACAAAAATTACAGCAAAAGCTCTTAAAGCATTAATGTCATTTCTAAACTTCATATAAATATCTTTGCTAACTTAAAGTTTAACTCCAACTTTTTAAACTCAAACAGCTACTAATTGACATTGCAATTCGGCTATACAATTACTTAGTGTATGGCTAGTAGGTGAGAGGTTTAGTAGTTAGCTTTTAAGTATTTTCAAATCAAATATAAACATTTTGTTTTTACTTTTTTAATATAGAAAAGACAAATTTTACATTTAGCGATGCTTAGTCAAGCTTCAAATTGTAATAAACTAAAATGAGTTGGATCAAGCTCGTATAATCCATAGGTGTATTAGCTTTTATATGCGTGAAAGTGATAGTTTGATTTTCTTATCATATAGATGCTTTATGTTTATAAAATAAGAAAATTAATAACTTGTTTTTAAACGAATTATCATATATTTTTGAATAAGTTTTAATCTATAAATTATCTTTTTTTCAATTAGTAATTTTATTAAGCCAATAGCTTCAGGGGCTCAATGAGTGTATAATGTTACTAATTATATCATTAGAAAAAAGTGAGGTCTAAAACCTGTATCACAAATGAAGGAAAAAAAATAATACTTTTAAATTTAAAGAATGATAAGAGAGAATCTTACAATCTAATCTCCGGAAAGCTGAAAATATTAAAAAAATGATAGATAGATTAGGGCAAGTAACAGAATTATGGAGATTTAGTAGTTAAGGTCGAGATTATCAGTATTGGTGCAACTTTTTAAAATTTTAAATATGAAAGATATATTGCTTTTAGTTCTATTATGTATAACTACCGTATGCCATGCTCAGACTAATTATTATTTAGATAATACAGATGGAGATGATAACAATTTAGGCACAAGCGAAATTGCCGCTTTTCGAAGTTTAAAAAAAATAAATAAACAACTTTTAACTGCTGGAGATTCCATTTTTTTTAAAAGAGGCAATACGTGGATAGGAACTTTGAAGCCCAAAGGAAATGGTATATTAGGAAAGCGAATTTTTATTGGCGCTTATGGAGAAGGTAGTTTACCTATAATAGATGCTGAAGGAAAAAAAGGAGATGATGATTTCTTGTCGGCAGGTATTATATTTTTTAATCAAGAATATTGGGAAATAAGAGATTTAGAAGTTCGAAATTTTGAAAAAGAAAATCCAATAAAACCAACAAAAAAAGCAGGTATTCTAATTTTGGCAAAAGATATTGGAACATTGCATGATTTTAAATTAGAAAATTTAAAAATAAGTAATGTAAATGGCTCTCTAAAAACAAGAACAAATGGGGGTGTTTTTTTTAATGTTATTGCAGATAAAGTTTCTGAAAAAAGAATACCTACTAATTTTGATGGAATTTATATAAATAATTGTCATTTTGTAGATGTAGATCGTGGTGGTTTTATAAATCAATCTTTCTGGAAGAAGCGCGATATAGATTCGGAATATGGTGAATTGTGTGCAGATGGTAAAACTCATAATTGGTTTCCTAGTTATAATATCGTTATTGAGAATTCTAAATTTGAAAATATCGGTGGAAATGGTTTGGTTACGCGTGTGGCAGAATCGCCTCTAGTTCAATATAACTTGTTTGTTAAGTGTGGTTCTAAAACAACAGGGAATGCTTCTTATCCATACAATTGTGATAATGCATTATGGCAATACAATGAAGCTTGCTATACAGTTTATAATGAAGGAGATGCCGATGCTAGTGGATTTGATAGTGATTATATGTGTAAAAACACGATTATACAATATAACTATAGCCACCATAACGGTTGGGGTGGGCTATTGGTTTGTTCTTGGGGAAAAGTTAAAAATTCTTTTAATGATGGTACAATTGTACGCCATAATATTTTTCAGGATGAGAAGCATCACATGATCCGTTTCTCTGGAAATATTACAAATACAGAGATTTCTAATAATCTTTTTGTGACGGATACAGAAATAGATGATGTAATGATGTGGTATAAACAATGGGGATATGTTTGGCCAGACAAAACGGCGATCAAAGGGAATATTTTTTATAATCAAGGAACAGCTAATTTTTTAAAGTTAGGAAAAACAAGTAATAATTCAATTACAGGAAATATATTATACGGAAGTAAATTTTTAGATTTTAAAAAATTAGAATTTGTCCATAATAAAAAGGATAATAAAAATATGAAATCGAACATTAATCAAATTAAGAAAATAGGTGCTAGAAATAATCTTTCAGTTTCAAAAGCAGAGAAGGTGATTAATATAATATGGGATAACTAAGGGGGCTAAAAACATTACCTGTTACCATTGTAGGTTATAACTAAAAAAACATTGTTATTAATATTTTTTAGTTAAGAATCCATAATTTATTAAAGTGTTTAAAAAAGGTTTTTAGAATTTCTCAAGCACTTTCAAAACATCCTTTTTATAACTCCTACTAATAGTTAACGATGTTTTATTAATAGTTACTTCTTCATTAGTAAACGATGTAATATAGTTAAGTGCAATAATAAACGATCTATGTATTCTTAAAAAGGCTTCACTAGGCAGTTTAGCTTCGATAGCACTAATAGTTTCCCGGGTTACAATGGTTTCATTTTCTAGATGGATTTTTATATAATCGCTATAGCTTTCAATATATAGAATAGAATCAAAATCAATCTTAATCATGCGCCTATCTGCTCTCACAAACATAAAGTTATGCAGTTCTTGTACAGGCGTTTTTAAGTGGTTGTAAGTTGTGTAAATATCAAAATAAGTATTAACGGCTTTCAATAACCTATCAAAAGAAATAGGTTTCAATAAATAATCTACGGCTTGCAACTCAAAACCTTCAACTGCATAATCTCGATAGGCTGTGGTGAAAATAATTTTGATGTCTTTATTAATAGATTTAGCAAACGAAATTCCAGATATTTCCGGCATATTGATATCTAAAAACACCAAATCAATTTTATGCTTATTCAAACAATTAAACGCTTCAATAGCATTGTTACAACTCGCAACAATTTCGATGTTGTCAATTTCCGATAAATGTTTAGCTATAATATCTCTTGCTATACTTTCATCATCAACAATAATGCACGAAATGTTTTTGTTTTGCTGCATATTTAATTCAATTTTAATTTCAAATTTACTTTAAAAAAATCTTCATTTTGTTCGATTTTTAATTCATATTGATTTGAATATAAGAGTTCTAATCGCTTTTTTATGTTTTCCAATCCAATTCCATTTGTGTTTGTTTCAGAAGAAGAAGAAGTGTTTTTAACGTGTAAGTTAATCTGATTTTTATGGCAATGTAAATTAATGTCAATAACTAAATTTCCATTCTTTATAACGCCATGTTTAAAACTGTTTTCAATAAAAGGAAGCAATAACATGGGGGCTATTTTTAATTCTTCGGAAATAGTATTGGTTTTAAAATTAATATTTAAAGTGTTATTGAAGCGCATTTTTTCTAGAGCGATATAATCTTGGATATGATGTATTTCTTCAGTTAAAGAAACAAAAGGTTTATCAGTTTGGTAAAGTAAATAATCTAGGAGATTAGATAATTTTAAAATCATATCAGGAGTTTCATCTGCTTTTTTAAGAGCAAATCCATACAATGTATTTAAGGTATTGAATAAAAAATGCGGGTGAATTTGCATTTTTAAATAGTTTAATTCTTGCTCCTTAAACTTAAGTTGAGTTTCAAGTATTTTTGTCTCTAGTTTTTTTGTTTCCTCGCTATGTTTTACATTTAGTTTAAGCAGTTTAAAAGCACTTACAACTATAACTACTAAATACACAGCTGTGGCTACGAGTAATAAGCTTTTACTAATAGGAGCCATGTTTTGAAGCTGAAAATGCGATAAATAAATGAGGCCATAAAAAACAGAAACTACAATTAAATATGCCGAAATTATAAACGTATACAAACTATACAAGCTAAATAAAGCATAGCGCTTTTTTACAAAATAATCTGGAATAAGTTTATATATAGAAACGTATGTTGTAGCAATGGTTATAGGCATTAAAAACAAAGAAAAAGAGAATACATAATTAAAATCGGCACTATTGAAGCCAAAAAAATAAGTGTAAAATAGTAACACACCACACCAAAAAACACAATGGAGTAGTACTTGCCCAATTTTATTTAATATCAATTTTGTTATCATAACTTTGCTATAGCCTTACAATAATACTATATTTTTGATTTTAATAGGTGCTTTGTAGATAGATAACTGATTCTGTTAGGGATTTAACTTAAAGTTATATTAGGTGCTAATCTTGCCATCTATCGCATTTTAGTATTTAAAGATTGAGAAGTGACTAGGTTTGTATTATGTTTAATTAAAACCATTAATTATGAAAATTTCTATGTATCTATTATCTACTTTTTTAGTGTCTAATGTTTTTGTCGATCGTTTTATGGAAGGCGGTCCGCTTTTTATGTCTTTAATATTAATTTGTTTTTTGTTATCCTTATTTTTTGTAGTTAATGCTTTTTTAAATTTGAAAAAAGATTTAGCGAAATGTAAAAAAATGACAACGTTAGCATCAGAAATAAGTTTGTTAGGTCTTGTTTTTGGGTTTTTAGGCTCAATTATTGGATTAATTACAGCTTTTGATGCCATAGAAAGTATGGGAAGTATTTCGTCTGGTATGCTTGCGGCAGGGCTTAAAATATCTTTTTTAACAACAGTATTTGGTACGTTTACTTTTGTAATAACAAGAATTTGTATTGTAGTTTTAAAAGCGTTTCGAGCGGCATAATTTAAGTATAAAATATTTGTATTTTTAAACCTCTTTTTACATGATTAAAACGAGGTTTTTTCTTTTGAAATGTTTTGTAATAGTTTAAAAATCAGTAGTTTTGTTCATTTTGGAAAAGAAAAATAAGTTGAAAAATTTAGGTGTGTCGAAAAAATATTTTTATATTGTTGTTAATCTTAACTAATATATTATAATATGATACGTGATTATCCATTAGAAAAATGGGAACACGTAGTTTTTGATGACAAAATAGCCGAATTTGAAAACTACAAGATTTCCAATTATGGTCGGTTAATTAATTGTAAAAAAGACCAAGAGAGACTAGTTGACCCTTCGCTAACAAATGGTTACGTTAGTATTTCATTAAAGCAGCGTGTTAACGGAAAAAGTACTGGAAGGTATATTCATAAATTAGTTGCACAACATTTTTTAGTAAAAGAAGACAATCAAATTTATGTAATTCATTTAGATTACGACAAAATTAATAATCGAGTCGAAAATTTAAAATGGGCAACTAAACGCGAAAAGGAAGTTCACCAATACTCTGGCGAAAACTATAAAAACAGGAAAATAGACCGTTCTTACGCCAAGCTTACAGAAAGTCGTGTTCGATTAATTAGAAGAAAAGTAAACGACCCAAACCGGCGTACACGCATTAAAATGATTGCTAAAGAATTTGGAATTTCGGAAATGCAATTATATCGCGTAGTATCTGGTGAAAACTGGAAACATGTAACAGATTATTAAAACCAAAAGAGGTTAACTTTTCAGCTAACCTCCTTCGTTTTTTTTAGTAATTTCAATCTTATTTATTTTTATTACGCTTATTATAGTTTTTATCACCACGGGTTTTAGGTTTTTTGTACTTCGCAGCAATTTTAAATTTGTATGAACCACCTAAATTCTCTTTAGAGTTTTTTTCAGATTTATCATGGAAAGCGGGTCCAGGAGCATCTTCATCCTTACGTTTTATAGGATTGTAATGTTCTTTAATTTCTGCGCGTTCCTCGTCAATTTGCTCGGTAGAAATTTCAACAGTTTCGGGGATTTCCAAAACAGGAACTGTCATGTTCATTAAAGCTTCAATGTGCTCAACCAAGTTATTTTCTTTTACTGTAGAAAATAATAATGACTCACCTTGTCTTTCGGCACGGCCAGTTCTACCAATACGGTGCATATAGTTTTCTGGAAAATCTGGTGTATCAAAATTAATAACATGAGATACATTATCAATATCTAAACCACGAGCCATAACATCTGTCGCAATTAAAATACGGTTATTACCTTCCCTAAATTGCTCAATACTTCGTAATCTATAGTTTTGTGTTTTATTCGAATGAATAACACATAATTCATCATGAAAAATTTCATCTAATTGATCAAATAATCGATCTGCCATACGTTTATAAGCCACAAATATCAAGACTCTGCTGTATTTTTCAGTATCTTTCAATAAGTGCGCTAATAAATTTACTTTCGTATAAAAGTTAGGAACATTATAGCGTTGTTGAACAATATTATCTAGTGGTGTTCCAGAAATGGCAATAGAAACCCGTTCTGGATTTTTAAAGAAATCGTTAATTAAAACATCAACATCTTGCGTCATTGTTGCCGAGAACATGATGTTTTGTCTTTTAGGCGGTAAAATATCAAAAATGTTAATTATTTGATGTCTAAAACCTAAATCTAACATAACATCAACTTCATCAATAACTAATTTCTGAATTGATTTTAACTGTAAAACACGACTTAAAGCCAAATCGTACATGCGCCCTGGTGTGGCAACTAAAATATCAATACCTTCAGCAATAGCTTTTTTTTGTGTATTAATATTAGTTCCTCCATAAACACCTAAAACACGATTGTTAATATATTTAGATAGTTTTTCAATCTCATCTACCACCTGTACAACAAGTTCCCGTGTTGGTACTAATACCAAAACACGTGGGTTCTCATCAGTCGAAAATTTAAGGTTTTTCAAAATAGGTAACATGTAAGCAAACGTTTTACCTGTTCCTGTTTGCGCAATACCAACAACATCTTTACCAGAGCTTACAACATTAAAAGCCTCTGCCTGTATAGGCGTAGGGATAGTAAAGCCTAAGTCGTCTAGGGCATTATAAAGTGGTGTATTTAAATTTAAATCTTGAAAAATCACAGTGGAAAGTTTAAGCGGCAAAGTTACACCATTTTTTTATAATCTTAGCTAATTGAAAATCTCTTGTTTTATACATGTTTTCTATAAGGTTTTTAAAAACTTATAGTGGCTGTTTACTCTAAATGTGTTTTAGCTATTTTAACACTATAACTAGCCGAAAAATCATTTTTTGCTTCAAGTTTTAAAATGCCTTCTTTTGTTATCAAATCTTGATTTGTATTTTCATTATCCGCGATACCTAGCCATGGCTCGATACAAACATAATTGCCCGTAGGTTTTGCCCAAACCCCTAAGTACGGGAAGTCTGGATAGCTTACAGTAAGTATTTCGCCATTCAATTTACTTTTTAAAATAGCGCTTCTAGACTTTAAATCTTTAAAAACTAGGGCGTCTTCATTAAATAAATCATGTTTTAAAGGAAGCAAATTTGTGTTTTCAAAAACGGGTTTGGTGCTCGATGAAATTAAACCATTTTCCATATTAATACAATGCGTTTTAGAATTTTCGGCATGCTCAAACTCTAAAAAATAATCATCATAAGTTTCATTTTTAAAAACTGGACATTTAAAAGCAGGATGGCCGCCTAAAGAAAAATATAATGCTTTATCATCAATATTTTTAATGGTATGCTTAATTTTAAGTGTATTTCCTGTTAAGGAATAAATGATGTAAAACTCAAATTTAAACGGATAAAGCTTCAATAAATCATCATTATAAATCAATTTAAAAGTTAAGCTATTTTCAGTCTGCTCTATAACTTTTAAATCTTCACTATGGCGAATAAAACCATGTTTAGGTAAGTTATATCTTTTGCCCTCAAATTTATAAGTATCATTTTTTAAAGCGCCAATAATAGGGAATAGGTTAGGAGCAATACCAGCCCAAACATCCGGATTACCATCCCACATAAAATCGGTATTATGCTTAACCGATGTAATTTTGCAAAGTTCAGCGCCTGTTTTTTTAACGGCTATTTTCAGTAATTCATTCTGTAAAGTGTACATAGTTCCTTTTAAAATTGGTATTATGCTCAAAATTTACATTTTTTTATGGAAACTCATTAACTTTACCGAATAATATTTAAGGATAAAATATTTTTAATCGAAGGGATACATAATATTGTGTCAAAAAATAGCATACCAAAACATTCCATTGAGAGCAAAACAAACCCATAACCCAGAAAATATCGACGATTTTAAAAATCAAATACTGATTTGGGGGCAGCAATTCGACGAAGTTATTTGGTTAGATTCCAATCATTACGAACAGAAGTATGGCAGTTACGATGCTATTTTAGCAGTAGAAGCCTTTACAAGCATACAAACCGACTATCATCAGGGGTTCGATAAATTAAAAGAATATCAAACTCTTGTAAAAGATTGGGTTTTTGGTTACCTAACCTACGATTTAAAAAACGATGTAGAGGCTTTAAAATCTCAGAATACCGACGGGTTAGAGTTTCCCGATTTATCCTTTTTTCAACCTAAAAAACTTTTTTTATTTAAAGATAATCAAGTTGAAATTCAGTATTTAAAATGTGTAGACGATGAAATTGAAACCGATTTAGAAGCCATTAGAAATGCAAAAGAAGC
The DNA here is from genome assembly GCF_009796805.1 of Algibacter sp. L1A34. Taxonomy (NCBI): domain Bacteria; kingdom Pseudomonadati; phylum Bacteroidota; class Flavobacteriia; order Flavobacteriales; family Flavobacteriaceae; genus Algibacter; species Algibacter sp. L1A34. The sequence continues at coordinate 3,209,062 of NZ_CP047029.1, forward strand.
CGTTAAAGATCATCAAGAAAACAACATTAAAATTAAACTTAAAATCCATAAAGACGAGTATTTTAATAAAGTAGATACCGTTCTCAATCATATTCACAATGGTGATATTTACGAAGCTAATTTTTGTCAAGAATTTTACGCCGAAAACACACAAATTTCACCATTAGAAACCTACAATAAACTTAATAAAATTTCTAAACCGCCCTTCGCGGCATTCGTTAAATTATATGATAAATACGCTTTAAGCGCTTCGCCAGAGCGGTATATTAAAAAGGAAGGTAATCACTTAATTTCGCAACCTATAAAAGGTACAGCAAAACGATCTTTAGATAAAACAGAAGATAATCAGTTAATAAACAACTTGATTACAGATGAAAAGGAGCGAAGCGAAAACATCATGATTGTCGATTTAGTACGTAACGATCTTTCAAAAACAGCCACAAAAGGAAGTGTTAAAGTAGAGGAGCTTTGCAAAATTTATACCTTCGATCAAGTACATCAAATGGTTTCTACGGTTACTTCTGAGGTAAAACCAGAAACGCACCCAGTAGACATTCTAAAAAGTACATTCCCGATGGGAAGCATGACGGGCGCACCAAAAATATCTGCCATGAAAATTATAGAGAAACTCGAAGCTACCAAACGCGGGTTATACTCTGGAGCCATAGGTTATTTTACACCCGAAAACGACTTCGATTTCAATGTTGTTATCCGAACCATTTTGTACAATGCCACACAAAAATACGTGTCTTACTCCGTTGGTGGTGCCATCACAGCAAAAAGTGATCCGCTTAAAGAGTACGAAGAATGTCTAGTAAAAGCCAAAGCTATGCGCACCGTTTTAGAGAATTAAATTACTTTGGGCGCAACCCGAAAAGGGTCGGGCTTTCACTACTCAATCTGCTTGTTTTTTAGGAAAACAAGCAGGATTTCAAACAAACCGTTCAATCCCTTGCGCGTATATCCGTTAGGTTTAGAACAGCTTTGAACAATGGTTTATTTACGCAATTGATTTCTTTTTACTTCTTATAAGCTATTTAAATCTTTACGAATAATCAAAATAAACACTAAATTTGAAGTATGCTTAAAAATCTTCAAAACCATATCAATAAAAATCTTGCATTTTTAAACGAAAGCAAAATCCTAATTGCTATTTCCGGAGGAATCGACAGCGTTGTTTTAACACATTTATGCCATCAATTAAAACTCAATGTAGCATTAGCACACTGCAATTTTCATTTAAGAGGAGAGGAAAGTAATGGAGATGAGCAATCGGTAAAAAAGTTCGCCGACAGTTTGGGTTTAGAAGTTTTTGTTCAAAATTTTGACACAGAAAATTATGCTAAAACCAATAAGCAATCCATTCAAATTGCAGCTCGAGAGTTGCGTTACAATTGGTTTGAAGATTTGGCAAATCAATTAGAATTCGATTATATTTTAACAGCACATCATGCCGACGATAATCTCGAAACGTTTTTAATAAATTTTACACGAGGTACAGGTTTAGAGGGGTTAACAGGGATTCCTGAAGTCAACACAATTTTTGTTCGTCCGTTATTACCATTTTCGAGTGAAGCTATCGAGTATTATGCCAAAGCAAATAATATCGCTTGGCGAGATGATAGTAGTAACGCTTCCACTAAATATGTGCGTAATAAATTACGTCATAATTTAATACCTATTTTAAAAGAAATAAACCCGAGTTTACTTCAAAGTTTTCAAACAACGCTAAGTAATTTAAAGGATGCTAAAGATCTCGTTAAAGATAGTTTAGATCATCTTTTAAGTAAAGCTATTGTATCTCAAGATGATGATAAAACGGTATTTAAAATTTCAGAATTTAAAAGCTTAAGGAATCCAAAAGCTTATTTATTCGAAATTTTTAAGGAATATGGATTTACCGAATGGAACGATGTTTTAAATTTACTCGATGCCGAATCTGGAAAGCAGGTATTCTCTGCAACACATCGCTTAATTAAAAATAGAGAACACTTATTATTAAGTGAAATTAATAACGAAAAAGAAAAAAGTATTTTAATTTCAAAAGAGGAAAAACAGGTGGGAACACCTTTTGGAACATTATTTTTTGATGAAGCCGATGCTATTTTTGGAAAGCGAAGTGAGGTTATTTATGTCGATGCTGATACTTTAGAATATCCATTAACTTTAAGAAAATGGGAAGATGGCGACTTTTTTCATCCTTTAGGAATGTCGGGTAAAAAGAAAATCAGCAAATATTTAAAAGATGAGAAGCTATCGCTTTTAGATAAGGAACACGTTTCTGTGTTATGTTCTAATAATACTATTGTTTGGGTTGTAAATAGACGCGCAGACAATCGCTTTAAGGTTACCGAAAACACAAAAAACATTTTAAAAATTACATTACAATAGTTTATTCAATTAACTCCAAATAGCTTTTGGAGGTTTAATAAAACTATTAAAAAATATAAGTCATGATATTACAAGGCCAAATAGTCGATATAGAAAATAAGCGTATTTATAAAGGAGAAATTACCATTGAAAACGGGAAGATTTTATCAATAAAAAAAGCTAATCATAACATTAATCATTACATACTTCCTGGCTTTGTAGATGCACATATACATATAGAAAGTTCTATGTTAGTGCCTAGTGAATTTGCTAGATTGGCTGTTACTCATGGTACAGTTGCAACGGTTTCCGATCCGCACGAAATAGCCAATGTTTTAGGTGTGAAAGGTGTGGAATTCATGATTGAAAATGGTAAGAAAGTGCCATTTAAATTTAACTTTGGAGCACCATCTTGTGTGCCTGCGACTACTTTTGAGTCTGCCGGAGCTGTAATAGATTCCGATGATATAAAAGCACTTTTGGAAAATTCGGATATCAAATATTTGGCTGAAATGATGAATTATCCTGGCGTCTTATTTAATGACGATGAAGTCATGAAAAAGATAGCTTGGGCAAAATATTTTAACAAACCTATCGATGGACATGCACCAGGACTACGCGGTCATGATGTTTCAAAATATATTAGAGCAGGAATTTCTACAGATCACGAATGTTTTACTTATGATGAAGCTTTAGAGAAGCTTCAAAAAGGTATGAAAATTTTAATTCGAGAGGGAAGTGCTGCCAAAAATTTTGAAGCTTTAATCGATTTATTACCAGAATATTTCGAAAACATGATGTTTTGTAGTGATGATAAACATCCTGACGATTTAATTCTTAATCATATTAATAAATTATGTGCAAGAGCAGTTGCCAAAGGCATCGATGTTTTTAAAGTATTGCAAGCGGCTTGCGTAAACCCAGTGAAACATTATAATTTGGATGTTGGTCTGTTGCAAGTTAATGATGTTGCCGATTGTATTGTAGTAGAAGATTTAAAAGATTTTAAAACACTACAAACCTATATAAATGGTGAATTGGTTTCTAATAATGGTAAATCTTTAATTAAGCCCGTTTCTTTTACAAATTTGAATAATTTCAACTGTACTAAAAAAGAAATCTCAGATTTTAAAGTCGCGTCATCGTCAGATAAAATAAGAGTTATCGAAGCTTTAGAAGGTCAACTTGTAACCAATGAATTAATTGAAGAATCATTAATTGAAAACGGGAACTTAGTTTCAAATACCGAAAAAGATATTTTAAAAATGACGGTTGTTAATCGCTACAACGATCAAAAACCAGCCATGGCATTTATTAAAAACTTCGGATTAAAAGAAGGAGCTATTGCATCATCAGTTGGTCACGACTCTCATAATATTATTGCTGTAGGCGTATCGGACGAAATGATTTGCAAAGCTGTTAATTTACTAATAGAAAATAAAGGTGGTATTTGTGCCGTGACTGCGTCCGAAGAAAAAATAGTGTCCTTACCTGTTGCTGGAATCATGAGTGATAAAGATGGTGAAACTATTGGAAAGCAGTATGCACAATTGGACGCTATGGCTAAAAAAATGGGTTCTAAATTAAATGCGCCTTACATGACGCTTTCGTTTATGGCATTGTTAGTTATTCCGTCTTTAAAATTAAGCGATAAAGGGTTGTTTAATGGTAAAGATTTTAAATTTACATCACTAGATGCTTAGAGTTTCAGCTGCTTAATAACAATCTAAATTTAACGTAAACCATTAAGCTATAATTTCTATTCAATGAAAAAAATATTAAGTTATATATGGCCTGTAACAGCCAAAACTATCGATTCTGATACCAATGGGAAGTTAGAAATAACCTATTATAATGGTAAAAAAATGCTTAATACTAAAGATGCTAACTATTCTTATGGATCCCTTCAAAAAATTCTAGAATATGCACTTTCTAAAATTGAGTTTGATAATGTTAAACATGTTCTTATATTGGGTTTGGGAGGCGGTAGCGTTATATCTTCTTTAAGAAAAAAGTTTGACTTTAATGGGTATATTCAAGCGGTAGATATTGACGAAAAGATTATAGCTATTGCTAAAAATGATTTTAATATTTGTACTTCGCACAACCTTACAATAAGTAAATATGATGCTTATAAATTTGTTAAAAAGAGCAATAAAAAATATGACTTAATTATTATTGATTTATTTATTAATAACGAAGTTCCAGATCAATTTTATTCTGCTATTTTTTGTGAGAATATTTCAAAATTGGTTAATGAAAACGGATATTTCATTTTTAATTTAGGTTTAAAAGGAAAAATGACAGAGAAAACGGAGCAAGTAATTACTTATTTTGAAAAGTCAATTTATTTTGAAACATCACTTTTTAAAAATATTGAAGGAACAAACAGTGTGCTTATCGGTCGAAAAAGCAACAGTTAAACTACTTTTAATTTATCCTGTGGTTTTTCATTCTTACTAAAGTTCTTCTAAGTTTTTTATTTTATTTCTGTTGGGTTACTTATTTTTTTATTGACATAACAAACTATGTATAATCATTATTAAGAAATGCTAGAATAAAACTGTTTGTAATTTAACTACTTTTGTTCTTTAGAGTAAAAAATATTTGTTTTTCAGTAACAACTAATAACTATAAATAATGCCAATATTAACATCGACCTATAAACCTAAGTTTTATTTTAAAAGTGGCTTTGTTTCTACGGTATATTCTGGGCTTGTTCGTAAAATTTCTTTAGAGCAAGAGCGCGAACGTTTAATATTAAGCGATGGCGATTTTATTGATTTAGACTGGAGCTTTTCCGAAGAAAAAAGTAAAGCTTGTATTGTGTTGCTTCACGGTTTGGAAGGTCATGCCCAGCGTCCTTATTTAACAGGAGCTGCCAAACTTTTTAATGCTAATAATATAGATGCTGTTTCTGTGAATTTTCGTGGGTGTTCGGGAGAAGTGAATTCTAAATTTAGAAGTTATCACTCTGGAGAAACACAAGATTTAGTAGATGTTATTACGCATTTAATTTCAGAAAAAAAGTACTCGAAAATTTATTTAAAAGGCATTAGTTTAGGGGCCAATATTATATTGAAATATTTAGGAGAGCGAGATAGTGTTCCAAAGGAAGTTATGGCTGCAGTTGCTATATCGACACCTTGTGATTTAAGTGGAGCTTGCGATGAGCTTCATAAATTAAAAAATGCAGCATTTTCTAATCGCTTTTTAACACATTTAAAGACTTCTCTAAAAAAGAAGATTGATAAATTTCCAAATAGTATGTCAATGGAAGCTTTTAATAGGATCAAAACACTTAAAGATTTCGACAATATATATACGTCTAAAGCACATGGTTTTATTGATGCAGCCGATTATTACGAGCAATGTAGTAGTTTGCAATTTCTTCCTAATATAAAGACGCCTACTTTAATTATTAATGCACTTAACGATTCGTTTTTGTCTCCAGAATGTTATCCTGTAAAGGAAGCAAAAAACAATCCGAATTTGTTTTTAGAAATGCCTGAATATGGCGGGCATGTTGGTTTTGTTTCTAAAAATAATGTCTATTATAATGAGCAACGCGCTTTAGAGTTTATACAAAGTTTAGCTTTTTGTTAAAATATGGTTTTATAGTCATGATTCTTTTTAAAAGGTTTAATTCTTCCAATAAAACATGTAGATTTAACTATAAAAAATAAGTTTATGAGCAGTTCAGCAAAAGATAAAGCAAAAACACCAGAGGGGTTTACCAATTTAAAAACGGAAGCTCCACCAAAAAACACGGTAGGTTTTGCCGCTTTAAAAGCAGCTGCAACACAGGTTAATAAATATATGAAAGCTTCTGATGCGTTGAAGCTATCATTAAAAATAAATCAGAAAGGTGGTTTTGATTGCCCAGGTTGTGCTTGGCCAGATCCAGATGATGAACGTTCTGCTATTGGTGAATATTGCGAAAATGGTATGAAAGCCATTGCAGAAGAAGCTCAAAATAAAACAATAAATCGAGACTTTTTTGCAAAATATTCTGTGGATGAATTGGCCGATTTTACCGATTTCGAAATTGGTAAATCTGGTCGTTTAGCAGAACCTATGTTTTTGCAGGAAGGGGCTAAACATTATCAACCCATTTCTTGGGAAACTGCTTTTGAGAAAGTGGGAAGCCATTTAAATGCGCTAGATAATCCTGACGAAGCTGCTTTTTATACATCAGGAAGAACGACGAATGAGGCGGCATTCTTATATCAATTATTTGTGCGAGAATTTGGGACTTCAAATTTACCCGATTGTTCGAATATGTGTCATGAAGCCAGTGGAAGTGCGCTTACTGAAACTTTAGGTATTGGTAAAGGTTCGGTGAAATTAGACGATTTATATAAAGCTGAAGTGGTTATGGTTATTGGTCAAAACCCAGCAACCAATCACCCAAGAATGCTTAGTGCTTTAGAGAAATGTAAAAATAATGGAGGTAAAATAATAGCGATTAATCCATTGCCAGAAGCGGGTTTAATTAAATTCACCGATCCTCAAAACCCTATAAAACTATTAACTGGAGGCACAAAATTAGCAGATGTATTTGTACCAATTACTATAAACGGCGATGTTGCTTTTATAAAGGCAATTCTTTTAAAATTATTAGAAAAAGAGGAGGAGCTAGGTAATGTTTTTGATAAACATTTTATTGAAGAATATACTAGCGATTACAACGCGTTTATAGCAGATTTAAAAACTTATAATTTTGATGAATGCCTAAAAGCTTCGGGTGTTTCTTTAGATATTTTTAATCAAACTTTCGATTTAATATTAAATAATGAAAAAATTATTGTGTGTTGGGCCATGGGTTTGACGCAGCATGAAAATGCGGTAGATAATATTCGAGAGCTTATAAATTTACTTTTATTAAAAGGAAGTATTGGTAAGGAAGGAGCAGGAACTTGTCCTGTTCGTGGGCACTCTAACGTGCAAGGTGATAGAACAGTTGGTATATGGGAATCGGCTCCTCAAGCTTTTTTAGATAAAATTGAAAGCAAATATGGTTTTAAGCCGAGTGCAAAACATGGTTTTTCAGTTATTGAAACCATTAAAGGCATGTATGAGAAAAAGGTGAAAGTATTTTTTGGTTTAGGTGGTAATTTTATTTCTGCTGTACCCGATACAGGTTATTCTGCCCAAGGTTTGGCTAATTGCAATTTAACCGTGCATGTAAGTACAAAATTGAATCGTTCGCATTTAGTTACAGGTAAAGAAGCTTTAATTTTACCATGTTTAGGTCGTACCGAAAAAGATTATCAAAAATCTGGCGAACAGGTGCAAAGCGTAGAGAATTCAATGGGTGTAGTATCATCTACTAAAGGTATTCTAGAACCATGTTCTGATGCTTTATTAAGTGAGGTTGCTGTAGTTTGTGGAGTAGCGCATGCTACTTTAAAAAGTAAAACTAAAGTGAAGTGGTTATCTTATAAGGACGATTATAAATTGGTTCGAGATGATATTGCTGAAGTGGTTTCTGGTTTCGAGGATTACAATACGCGTTTAAAAAATCCTTCAGGCTTTTATTTACCAAATGGGGCTCGCGTTAGAAAATTTAATACCAAAACAGGAAAAGCTAATTTTTCTGTCAATAAACTTCCTGAATGGAAATTAAAGGATGATGAATTGATAATGATGACAATACGTAGTCACGATCAATTTAATACCACAATTTACGGATTAGATGATCGCTACAGAGGTGTTTTTAACGAACGTCGTATTATTTTTATGAACCGTGAAGACATGAAGGTACGAGGCTTAACAGAACATCAGGTGGTTAATTTAAAGTCGGAATTTAAAGGTGTTAAACGCCATGCTAACAACTTTAAGGTTGTTGGTTATGATATTCCTAAAAACTGCTGTGCTACGTATTTTCCTGAAACAAATGTACTGGTGCCACTAGATAGTTTTGCGCATACCGCGAAGACTCCAGCGTCTAAAAGTGTGGTGATTACGGTAGAAGCATCTGTTTAAATCCTGATATTTTCATAATTCACAATCCTGTTTTTTGCCTAATACTTAATTAAATGATTGTCAATTTAGGAAATATGTAATTATTAAGGGGCTACGTAAAAAACTATGTGATTAAGTATTAAAATTAAGTAAAATTACTTAGTTTTGTATCAAATACGTAGTTTATGAAAAATATCATAGTTGTTGGAAATGGAATGGTTGGTTATAAATTTTGTGAAAAATTTGCAGCACAATCTGGAAATGAGTCATTTAAAGTAACGGTTTTTGGTGAAGAACCTCGCCCAGCGTACGATCGTGTACACTTAAGTGAGTTTTTTGAAAACCAAGATGCGAAAGCTTTAGAAATGGCGCCTGCCGAATGGTATGCTGAAAATGGTATAGAATTAATAACAGGTGAACGTGTTAGTGATATTCATCGATCTACAAAAACCATTACAACAGTAAAAGATCGTGAGTTTTCATACGACTACTTAGTTTTAGCCACGGGATCATCGGCTTTTGTTCCACCAATAAAAGGTGTTGAGAAAGAAGGTGTTTTTGTATATAGAACTATTGAGGATTTAGAAGGTATGCTTGCTTATGCTGAAAAAATTAAAAAAACAAATCCTAATCCTAGAGCTGCCGTACTTGGTGGAGGGTTATTAGGTTTAGAGGCTGGTAAAGCTGCTATGGATATGGGGTTAGAACCACATATTGTAGAGTTTGCTTCCAAATTAATGCCAAGACAATTAGATTCACGTAGTAGCCAAGTGCTTCAATTAAAATTGGAGTCTATTGGTTTAAATATTCACCTAAGTAAAGCAACCAATCAAATTTTAGGAGATAAAGCGATTACAGGAATGGAGTTTGGAGAAGACGACGTTTTAGATTGCGATATGCTTATTATTTCAGCAGGAATTAGACCAAGAGATGAGCTTGGAAAAACTTGTGGTTTAGAAATGGGCGTACGTGGAGGTATTGTGGTTGATAACAAGATGCAAACATCGGACGATAGTATTTATGCTATAGGTGAAATTGCGCTTTACAATCAAATGATTTTTGGATTAGTTGCTCCAGGTTATGATATGGCTGGTGTTGCGGTTGACCAAATTTTAGGTAAAGCTGAAAGTTTAATGCCTGCCGAAATTGATATGTCTACCAAATTAAAATTAATTGGTGTAGATGTAGCGAGTTTTGGAGAACCTTTTATGCCTGCATCAAAAGGGCATTCAGTTATTTTTGAAAATAAAACACAACATTTATATAAAAGAATTAATGTCAGTCTCGACGGTAAAAGTCTATTAGGAGGAATTTTGGTTGGTGATGCATCGGATTATAATATGCTACATCAAGTATACTTAAATGGCATGGCGATTCCTGAAGATGCCGCACAATTAATATTGCCAGCAACAGAAGGCGGTGCTTTTGGTAGCGCTTTAGATTTACCAGATACGGCACAAATTTGTTCTTGTGAAAATGTAAGTAAAGGTCAAATTTGTGGCGCCATTAAAGATGGTTCTTGCGAAGATTTAGCAGGTGTCATTTCATCTACTAAAGCCAGTACAAGTTGTGGAGGTTGTAAACCTATGGTTACCGATTTGGTAAATGAAACTTTAAAATCTCTTGGTAAAACGGTTAAAAATGTAATTTGTGAGCATTTTGAATATAGTCGTCAAGAATTATATGGCATTATAAAAATTAAAAAATTAACGTCTTTTGACGATGTTCTTGATACTTGTGGAACAGGGCATGGTTGCGAAACATGTAAACCATTAGTGTCTTCTATTTTTGCAAGTTTATATAATTTCACTCCGAATAAAGAAGATGTTACACAAGATACAAATGATAAATTCTTAGCCAACATACAACGTAACGGAACGTATTCTGTTGTTCCAAGAATTGCTGGTGGAGAAATTACACCTGAAGGTTTAATTGTTTTAGGTACAATTGGTTCTAAATATAATTTATATACTAAAATTACCGGAGGTGCTCGTATCGATTTCTTTGGTGCAGAGTTAAACGATTTACCTGCTATTTGGAAAGAGTTGATTGATGCTGGTTTTGAAAGTGGACATGCCTATGGAAAATCTTTAAGAACAGTAAAAAGTTGTGTAGGTTCTACTTGGTGTCGTTATGGTTTAGATGAAAGTATTTCTTTTGCTATAGAATTAGAAAACAGATATAAAGGTTTACGCTCCCCACATAAATTAAAAGGTGGTGTTTCAGGATGTATTCGTGAATGTGCCGAAGCTCGTGGAAAAGATTTTGGTGTCATTGCTGTAGAAGGCGGATGGAATTTATATGTTGGTGGAAATGGTGGTGCAACCCCAAGACATGCAGAGTTATTAGCTGAGAAAATCGATAACGAAACGGTTTTAAAATATTTAGATCGTTACTTAATGTACTACATACAAACTGCAGCACCGTTAATGAGAACTGCTGCTTGGCTGGATAAATTAGAAGGTGGTATTGAGCAATTGAAAAAAATTGTTATTGAAGACAGTTTAAATATTGCTCCAGAATTAGAAAAGGAGATGCAGTTTTTAGTTGATGCTTACGAGTGTGAGTGGAAACAAGCGATAGAGAATGATAAAACTAAAAAACGTTTTAATCATTTTGTAAACTCAGATGATAGAGATGATAATTTAGTATTTGTTCCTTTACGTGATCAAAAAATGCCAGAACATTGGAAAAACTAAATTATATTAAGCAAAAATAACAACGGTTTATTTTTAAAATTCACAGTAATAAATAAAATAAAATTATGGATACAATACTTTCTCAATATAAAGCTACTGCAATAAGCGATGTTACTGTTTGGTTTAAGGCGGGTGCTGTTGCCGATTTTTTTGAAAACGGAGGAGGATGTGTAAAATATAAAGGAAAGCAAATAGCTGTTTTTAATTTTACAAGAACAAAACAATGGTTTGCCTGTCAAAATGTATGTCCACATAAAATGGAAATGGTCTTATCAAGAGGTATGTTAGGCGATGATAAAGGAGTTCCTAAAGTAGCTTGTCCATTACATAAAAAAACATTCTCATTAGAAACAGGTGAGAATTTAAATGGAGATTTAGATGCCATTGCAACTTATCCTGTTAAGATTGAAGAAGAAAATGTGTATATTGGCTTTTCAGATTAAAAAATGAAAAGATGAAACCTACAAGATTTGAAACTGCAATTGCTTTAATTGATAAAAAAAATGCTGAAGATGTGAATACGTATTCCGTTTCGGGTATGGAGTATCCAAAGGAATTATTGTATTCGCAACGCATGAGTAGAACCTTGTTACAGTTTGATTCAAATGCTTCTAAAGCCTTGCAAATAGCAGCTAGAGCACAGCATATTTGCCGTTGGAAAAGTGCTAGAAATGAATATCCAATGGATCGTGCTGGTTATTTAAAATGGCGTCAAGATTTAAAACAAATGCATGCTGAATTAACCAGTGATATTTTGAAGGAAGTAGGTTATGACGATGAATTTATAGATCGTGTTAAGGCTATTGTACTTAAAAAACTAATTAAGAAAAATAAAGAATCTCAGACTATTGAGGATGTTATTTGTTTAGTCTTTCTTGATTTTTACTTCGATGAATTTGCTGCTAAACACAGCGATGAAAAAATAATTGATATTCTACAAAAAACTTGGAAAAAAATGTCTGATGAAGGCCATGCCGAGGCATTGAAAATTAAGTTTTCCGAAAAGAGTTTGGCTTTAGTAAAACAAGCTATTTCTTAAAATTTTATGTAATATGACAAAAAACGGCAATTCTTTAGATCAGCGTACGTTTGGTAAATTGAGTCGTTTATATATTATTGCCTTAAGTACCATTGCTTTATCGGTAATTTTAAGTAATATTTTTGTTCGCCAGCATTTAAAGGCGCAGCAAAGCGATTCTACTGTTATAAATGTGGCGGGTAGGCAACGTATGCTGAGTCAAAAACTTACCAAAGAGATTTTATTGCTTGCTACTGCAGAAACTCCAGAAGCAAGAACTGTTATTAAAGATCGGTTAAAGAAAACATTGTTGCTTTGGCAATTATCCCATAATGCTTTGCAGGAAGGGGATGCTGAGCTAGGTTTACCTGCGAAAAATAGCAAAGATATTTCCATAAAATTTAAAGCATTAAATGTTGTTTTTGAAGTTATAGAAGAAGCTGCACAGCGCATTATTTCTAGTGTTGAAAGTAATGAGGAGTTGACATCAGTAAGTTTTAATAAAGATGTTAATTTGGTAAGAGATAACGAGGGTGATTTCTTGTTAATCATGGATCAAATAGTTAATCAGTACAGTTTAGAAGCGGATCAAAAAGTACGCTGGTTAGGCAAGTTGGAAACGCTTTTGATGGTTTTGACCTTAGTCATTTTATTAGGAGAATTACTCTTTATATTCTGGCCAACGGCAAAATCGGTTAGAGCAACGCTCGCCGAATTATTAAAAGCTGAAAAGCATGCAAAAAAAATGGCCTTCGATGCTGATGAGTTAAGCTTTGCAAAAGAAAAATCTATCAAAGAATTACGTGCTTTAAGTCAGGCAATGGATGAGACTCTGTTGTTTGCACGTATTCTATCTAGCGGACAAATTATTCACATTGGTAATAAGTTTTCAAGACGCTTTAAATTCTCTAGGTTTAATGATACGGCTATGTTTTGGAATGTTATGTCTTCTGTGGAAAGTGAAAAAATAGCATTTGAAAATTTAGTAACAAAATATAAAAAAACAGGTTGGCAAGGCGAAGTAAAGGCTACTACTAAAGAAGATGAAAGCGTTTGGTTAGAGATGGCAATTATTCCGTTTAGCCCAAATGATGAAAAAACGGAATTATTAATTATAGCTTCGGAAATTACAGAACGAAAAGCGGGACAATTAGAAATTGAACGCTTAAATAAAAAGAATTTTCAGGAAGAGATAAGTCAGCAAAAAATTATTTCTAGTAAAATTATTGAGAATCAAGAAAAGGAGCAAAACCGTATAGCTAAAGATGTTCATGATGGTATTGGACAAATGCTCACGGGTTTAAAATATAATTTGGAAAGCATAAATATTAATGATATAGAAAAAACGGCTTCCAAAATAGAACACCTTAAAGAACTTACCACTAATATTATAAAAGGTGTGCGTACGGCAACGTTTAATTTAACACCGCCGGAATTATCTGATCATGGTATTGTACCAGCAATAATTAAACTTACAAAAGAATTGGCAAGACTTACCGGAAAGGATATTGTGTTTTTTAATAAAACCGATTTTTCTGATCGGTTAGATTCTTTAGTTGAAATAAATATTTATAGAATAACTCAAGAAGCGATTAATAATGCCATAAAATATGCCGATTCCACTCATATTTTGGTGTCTTTAACTCATAGCAAAAATATACTAAGTATTGTTATTGATGATAACGGAAAAGGTTTTGATCCTCAAAATGTGAAAAACTTCAAAAATGCCGATGGAGGTATGGGTATGACTTTTATGAAAGAACGCATAAAGTATATCGATGGTCGTTTATTTTTAAGTTCAGAAGAAGGAAAAGGAACTCGAGTTACTTTAAATATTCCTTTAAATGATGATTGATTTTGTGTCTTTTTTGATATGTTAAGGAATCGAGATATCATGTACAATTAAAGTTTTTAATCACTATCACATTACTTGCTATCACACCTAACTAACAATCCAATTCAAAATTACGTAGCATTACTTAAAAAGTCTTACTTTTGTACTTATAATTGTTATTTATGGATATTATTAATGTTGTACTAGCAGATGATCATGTTTTAGTTCGCGATGGAATAAAAGCGCTTTTAGAAGATCAGTCTGGTATAGTTGTTATAGATGAAGCTTCGAATGGAAAAGAGGCTCTAGAGGTCATTAAAACCAATAAACCTCACGTACTAATTATAGATATACGTATGCCTGAAATGAATGGTATTGATGCCGTTAGAGAGGTTAATAGATTATATACAGATGTTCGAACACTGGTACTGTCTATGCATGATTCCGAAGAATATGTGTTACAAGCTATTCAAGCAGGAGCCGATGGTTACTTATTAAAAGGAGCAAGTAAAGAGGAGTTTTTAAAAGCCTTGAATAAAGTAGCTTCTGGTGGAAAATATTTTACGGGAGACGTATCGGCTATTATCATGAATAACTTTGTTAATGGTAATACAAATACTGCTGTTGCTCCAAAGGTAAAACCAATAGAAGATCCATTTAAACTTACAAAACGAGAAAAACAAATACTTAATTTAGTACTTCAGCTAAAAAATAACAAAGATATTGCAGATGAGCTAAACATTAGTAAACGCACAGCAGAGGTGCATCGTTTTAACCTGATGAAAAAACTGGAAGTTAAAAATTTAATGGAACTATCTAATAAAGCCAAGGAATTCGGGTTAGAATAAAAATATTAGTCATAATTACTTACTAGTTTTAAGTAGTGTTTATATATTAGAGTTGTTAAGTTTTTTGATAAGCTTTTCAACTCTTTTTTTTTGCTTTATTTTAATCAAAATTTAATTAATTTTTACTTATAATTATTTAATTATTATATGATTACGTGTTTTAGTATCTTCTACTAATTATCATAATATAAGTTTCTTCTTAAATTTTAATATCATTTTACCAGATCCTCAAAAAGCTTAATCTAAAATTATCAATCTAGCATAAATTTATAAATACGTATATTTTTTCTTGTAAATTAAGTAATTATACTTAGTTTTGTAAGTATAAAATTATCAATTATGGCAAATTTAGCACAAGAAAAGTCAACAACACTAAGTTTATTAGATTTTAAAAGCGTTTCTACACGTACGTTTTGGATCACGTCAATATCATTTTTCATGTGTTTCTTCGCATGGTTTGGTATTGTTCCGTTTATGCCTGATGTGGTTAAAGATTTAGGTTTAACACCAGATCAAAAATGGAATTCTATAATTCTAGCTGTTTCAGGAACCGTATTTGCGCGTTTGCTTATTGGTAAATTATGTGATAAGTATGGCCCAAGATTATGTTATACTTGGTTACTTACTATTGGTGCAATACCGGTTATATTATGTGGTTTGGTTCAAACACCAACGCAATTTTTAATTTGTAGATTATTTATAGGTTTCATTGGAGCCTCATTTGTTATCACGCAAGTACATACATCTTTAATGTATGCGCCAAATATTGTAGGTACAGCAAACGCAACATCTGCAGGATGGGGAAACCTTGGTGGAGGAGCAAATCGTTTAGGTATGCCGTTAATTGCTGCCGCTGTTGTTAGTTTTGGTGTAGCCGATGCCGATGCATGGAGATATTCTATGATTGTTGCAGGGATTGTTTGTTTCTGTATGGGAATTATTTATTTCTTCTTTACTAAAGATACGCTTAACGGAAACTTTAAAGATTTGAGAGCTTCAGGAGAGATGGTTTCAACTAAAAAAGATCAAATTGGGTTTTTAGAAGTTTTAAAAGATTATAGAGTTTGGATTTTATTTGTTGTTTATGCAGCAAGCTTTGGAATAGAATTAACGGTTTATGGTACTATGGATGATTATCTGCAAAACACCTTTCAATTAGAGCGTGTTACAGCAGGAAACATCGTGTTATCATTCGCATTAATGAATATTTTTGCAAGAACACTAGGTGGGTTTTTTGGAGATAAATTCGGAAAATTAAAAGGCTTAAGAGGTCGAGTTTTATTCTTAGCATTTATTTTAACAATACAAGGCTTAATGCTTATTACGTTCTCTACAACAACGAGTATTATGGTTGGTGTAACGTTCTTAATATTATTTAGTTTATCAGTTCAAATGGCAGAAGGCGCAACGTTTTCGGTAGTGCCATTTATTAATAAAAAAGCTATAGGTTCGGTTTCAGGAATTGTTGGAGCAGGAGGAAATGTAGGTGCCTTTTTAGCAGCAATGCTATTAAAATCACAATCGGCCGTAGCAGAAAAAGGCGCTATAATAGCCAGTCAAGGCTTAGGCGAAGAGGCCATTAAGGTCGCTCAATCAGCAGCATCAGCTACCGCAGTTTCTAGTGGCTATTTCATAATTGGTGTCACTGTGGTTTTAACTGCGGTAGTTTCTTTAACGATACGTTTTTCAACGGAAGATGAAAAGGTAGCGAAAGAAGAATCTATAGTAGAGCCCGAAAACTTAATTCTAGTGAAGTAAAAAGCTAGTTTTATTGTGGTATTTTTAATAAAAAAGTGATTAAAAGAATCTTTTTTTAAATATTCAGAATAATGAATAATTCATTTGTTTTCTGGAATTTATTAGTGTTACTTAGTGTAAAATGTGAATCTCAATGATTAAAAACGAAGTAAAAACAACGTGTTCATATTGTGGTGTAGGCTGCGGAATTATTGTTAAAAAAGATACCAATGGTAAAGTTTTGGTGGAAGGTGATAAAGATCATCCCGTTAACAAAGGTATGTTGTGCTCAAAGGGCATGAATTTACATTACGTGGCAAATGATGTTTCCGATAGAATTCTATATCCAGAAATGCGTTGGAGTCGTTCGCACCCTAGAGAGCGTGTTACTTGGGACGAAGGTTTAGATCGTGCAGCAAGTGTTTTTAAGTCTATAATCAAAAAACATGGTCCAGATAGCGTTGCGTTTTACGTATCGGGACAAAGTTTAACAGAGGAATATTACATTGCCAACAAACTTACTAAAGGGTTTTTAGGCACTAATAACATTGATACCAACTCAAGATTATGTATGAGTTCGGCAGTGGTTGGTTACAAAAAAACATTTGGAGAAGATAGTGTTCCAGTATCTTATGAAGATATTGAATTAGCTGATTGTTTTCTAATAACAGGAGCAAACCCAGCATGGTGTCATCCTATTTTGTTTCGTCGTATTGAAATGCGAAAAGAAACGAATCCTGAGGTTAAAATTATTGTTATTGATCCTCGAAAAACGGATTCAGCAAATTTTGCCGATTTACATTTACAATTGCTTCCAGGAACCGATGTTGTTTTATACAATGCCATTGGAAGATGCTTGTATAAACGTGGATTAATAGATGAAGAATTTATAAAAAAACATACTGAAGGTTTTCAGGATTATAAAGAATTAATATTTAAAACATCATTAAAGCAAGCCTCAAAAATTTGTGGTGTAGAAGAAAAGGATATTAGGAAAGCGGCTGATATTATTGGTGTTTCTAAAGGTTTTATAAGTATGTGGGCCATGGGACTCAACCAAAGTGTTGTAGGTACCGATAAAAATGTGTCTTTACTTAATTTATCTTTAATTACTGGCCAGGTTGGAAAACCAGGTTCGGGACCTTTCTCATTAACAGGACAACCAAATGCTATGGGTGGTCGTGAAGTAGGAGGTATGGCTAATTTACTTGCTGTACATAAGGATTTAGGTAATGAAGAACACCGTCGAGAAGTGGCTCAGTTTTGGGGTGTCGATAAAATTTCACCTAAACCAGGTTTAACGGCTACGGAACTATTTGATGCTTTAGAAAGCGGAAAAGTTAAGGCTGTTTGGATTGCTTGTACCAATCCTTTGGTAAGTATGCCTAACACACATAGTATTGAAAAGGCTATGAAAAAAGCTAAATTTGTGGTTGTTCAAGAAATTTCTCATAAAGCGGATACTTTAGAATATGCCGATTTAGTATTGCCAGCTGCTGGTTGGTTAGAGAAAGAAGGTACTATGACGAATTCTGAGCGTCGTATTTCATATTTACCGAAAGAAATAGAAGCTCCAGGAGAAGCGAGACCAGATGTCGAAATATTTTGTGATTTCGCACAACGAATGGGCTTTCGTGGGTTTAATTTTAATAATACTTCGGAAATTTACGATGAATACGCTGCAATGACAAAGGGAACAAATATTGATGTTTCTTATTTAAATTACGATAGATTAAAGAACGAAGGTACTTTTCAATGGCCAGTTCCAGAATATAGACATAAAGGTACACCACGTTTATTTGAAGATAAAAAATTCTATACGCCATCACAAAAAGCGATATTCAATTTACCATCAACGATCGAAAATAATTCGGTAAAACCCGATGGAGAACACCCTTTAATTTTAACAACAGGAAGAGTACGTGACCAATGGCACACCATGACAAAAACCGGGAAGGTATCACGATTAAAAACACATTACCCAACTCCCGTTTTAGAGATTAATCCGGTGGATGCTTTCTTAAATAAAATTAAAGACGGTGATATTTCAGAAATAAAAAGTACAAATGGCGTAGTTCGCGTTCGTGCTAAAGTAACCGATACTATTAAAAAAGGTGTTGTGTTTTTACCAATGCACTGGGGAAAACAGCTTCAAAGTAATTTAAATCGTGCAAACAATTTAACTAATACGCTTGTAGATCCAGTATCTAAAGAACCTGATTTTAAATTTACTTGTGTATCCGTTAAAAAATATAAAAAACCAGTCGATAAAATTATTATTGTTGGAGCAGGTGCAGCGGCATTTAGGTTTGTACAAAACTATAGAGAATCTAACGAGGTTGATGAGATTCATGTGTTTTCTAAAGAACCTAATTTATTCTATAACCGCGTATTATTACCTGAATATATTACTGAAGAATTAACATGGGACGCACTTCTTAAAATAAAACAAATAGAATTAAAAAAACTCAAAATAACCGTTCATCCAGAAACGTCCATTTCAAATATAGATTCTAAACATAACGTTGTTACAGATAGTAATGGTGAAGAGCATACATACAGTAAACTTATTTTAGCTACAGGAAGTCGCGCCTTTATACCAAAAGGAGTTCAAATTGATTTACCAGGTCGATTTACGATGAGAAACAAGAGTGATGCCGATAGTTTTAAAGCCTATTTAGATGCAACAAACTTACCTCCAGAAGAGCAACATGTTGTTATTGTAGGTGGTGGTTTGTTAGGTTTAGAGTTGGCAGCAGCCATGAAGCATAAAAATGTGAAAATCACTATTATTCAACGTGCATCACGTTTAATGGAACGCCAATTAGATAAGGTTTCTAGTAAACTTTTAGCTTTAGATGTGCATGAACGTGGTATTCAACTTTATTTTGATAATGAAGTTAGTACTGTTTTTGATGACGATGATACTGGCGAGATTAATATCACGCTTAAAAGTGGTAAATCTTTAACAGCAAACGCTATTGTGTATGCTATTGGTACGCGTCCTAATATAGAAATCGCTAAAGAAAATGGTATTCTTTGTGGTCGTGGTGTAAAGGTAAATCAGCATTTACAATCGTCTGTTCCAAATATATTTGCCATTGGTGAAATTGCAGAATTCAATAACCAGTTATTCGGAATAACATCGGCAGCAGAGGAGCAAGCTAATATTTTAGCGAACTTTATAGCAGGCGATATTAGTGTATCATACAGCGGTTCTGTTTTAATGAATATTTTAAAATTCAACGATTTAAATCTTTGTAGTATTGGAGAAATTAATATTCCGGAAAATGATTTAAGTTACGAGGAAATTATATTTACAGATATATCTAAGCGTTATTACAAAAAATGTATTGTAAAAGATGATTTACTAGTTGGCGCTGTTTTAATGGGTGATAAAAACGAATTTGCCGAGTTTAAAACCATGATTGAAAGTAAAATTGAAATGGCCGATAAACGAAATACGTTGCTTCGTGGTGCTTCAAACGATGTTCCTGTTATTGGTAAATTAGTTTGCTCTTGCAGCCAAGTGGGCGAAGGGAATATAGTAGAAGCTATAGAAAAAGGCTGTAACGATTTTACCGAGCTTTGTAACAAAACAGGAGCGGGCTTAGGTTGCGGAAGTTGTAAAACAGAGGTTAAAGAAATTTTGAATAACACCAAAGTATTAGCATAATTATGGAACCATATAGACTTAGAATTAACGGAGGTGTTTTATCACCAGGTGAATTAAAATATATTTGTGAGGCCGCAGAAGGCTTAGGTTTAGATGCTATTTCTTTTGGATCTCGACAAGATATTATTTTCCCGGAAAAGATAGATAAAGATAAGTTTTCTCAATTCGATAAAATTCAGTTTATACAACCCAAGCACGATGGTATAGAAAATATTGTATCATCTTATGTTTCGGCCGATATTTTGCCAAGCACCTCATGGCTTACCAGCGATCGCTACCTATATATATTAGAGCAATTTAAGCACGATTTAAAATTGCGAGTAAACATTATAGACCCCAAACAGCGCTTAGTACCTTTATTCACAGGAAATGTGAATTTTATAGCTTCAGGAAGTGAAGATTATTGGTATTTATATGTGCGTTTACCAGAGTGGCAAAAAACGGAAATGTATCCCGCATTAATTTATAGTTGGGATATGGATAAAATAGAATTGGCTATAGAGCAGGTATTACAGGAAGAGCCAGAAACCATGGAAACGTTATTCGATTTGGTTAACGATGCCGTTGAAACAAATAACCGTACCGTAGATAAACCACTAGAAGTTCCATTTTACCCATTTCCATATTATGAGGGTATGAACCGTTTTGGTGATAAATATTGGTTAGGTTTATATTGGAGAAATAACCGTTACGATTTAAATTTTTTAAAGGATTTGTGCGATTTATGTGCCGAAAGTAAAATAGGTAAAATATGTATTACGCCATGGAAATCCTTTATTGTAAAAGGAGTGCCTGTAGATTCTAAATTGCAATGGGAAAAGTTTTTGGGTAGCTACGGTATTAACGTACGCCACTCCATGTTAGAGCTTAATTGGCATTTACCGGTAAATGATAAAGATGCGCTAAACCTAAAAAAGTATTTGGTAACAAACTTCGATCAAAACGATATAAGTACTTATGGTTTAACATTTGGGATTTCAAATTTCGAAAGTAAAGCCTATCATTTTACATCTGTAGTTATAGAAAAAAATAAAAAACCTGAACTTTTGGGTGATTTCGTAATTCGTGATACTTACAATTTGTTGTATGCTAAAAATTTCGACCCAAACACAGGGGAATACATTATGCATGTACAAGACGTTGATAAAGTTGAGCTTCCCGGACTTTTAATGGAGTTAAGTAAACTCTATTTTAAGCAATTAGGAACGCAACGCGAAGAGATTAAGGCCAAAGAAATTAAGAAAGAAGCCACCGAGGAAAACGTTTACCAATGTCAAGATTGTTTAACCATTTATAACGAGGTATTTGGAGATATTACTCAAGATATTGATCCTAACACACGCTTTGAAGATCTCGATGAAACTTATGAATGTTCCCTTTGCGAAGCTCCTAAAAGCCATTTTCAAAAAAAGACTTTAGTTAAATAATATTTTTTAGAAGCTATTTCCTGCTATCCGCTATATCTTTTTTTTGCGGACAAATTCTTAGTGGTTTTTCATCTAAAAAATTATTTTTACAATATCAATTTAGCGATATCAAATAACTCAAAAAAGGATGCCGCTACTATCAGGGCTAAACTATCAGCCAAAGCTATTTTCAATCCAATATTCTTATAAGTTTTATAAAAATAGTAGAAAATTCAACTTCAAAATTATATTGTTTTACAGCGACAAAACCTACAAGAAAAATGGCTTAGTTTAAAAGCCCTACAAGGGTTTTCAGGGTTTGTCGAGCAATTAATTAGATATCAAATTAAATCGTAAATTTTCGTTTAACCATTCGTCGATACTTAATCGTTATTGAACTTCATTAAAATCCAATTTATCGAATTACAAATTTAAATTTAGAGTTTATAATTACTTTTACTCCAAATCTAAGAAAAAGAAGAAATGCTAATGAAAACTTTAAATATATTATTAATAGAAGACGACATGATTGAGGTTATGAAATTTCAACGTACAATCTCGTCGCTTAAACTTGACCATAAAATTATAGAAGCCAATAACGGAGAAGACGCTTTAAAATTTTTAGAAAAAAAAGACGAATTACCTGACATAATTTTGTTAGATTTGAATATGCCAAAGATTAATGGTATAGAGTTTTTAAACATTTTAAAATCTGATGATGTACTAAAGTATATACCTACTATAATTTTAACAACCTCCCAAAATCAAAAAGATTTATTAGAGTGTTATAAAATAGGTATCGCAGGTTATGTTTTAAAACCCTTGAAATACGAAGATTATGTTTCCAAAATAGAGAAACTTTTGGCATACTGGAGTATTAATGAATTAAAACAAATATAGATGAAAGGTATCGTTTTTACTGAATTTTTAGATTTAGTTGAAGATAAGTTTGGGTTAGAAATGGTTGATAGAATTATAACCAGTTCAACCTTAGATTCAGAAGGTGTTTACACAGCAGTAGGAACGTATAGTTTTTCTGAAATGCTACAATTATTGCAGCATTTAAGTGAAAACACAGGTATTTCAATAGATAATTTATTATTGGTTTACGCAGAACACTTTTTTAGTGTTATCGAGAAAAGTTATCCAGGACTTTTAGCAACATACAAAGACCCGATTGAAATGATTTCTTCCGTAGAAAATCATATTCATGTAGAGGTTAGAAAAATTTATCCAGATGCAGAACTGCCGACTTTTGAGGTGGTTGAAAAAACAGAAAACTCTTTAATTCTTATATATAAATCAAGTAGAGCGATGCATCATTTTGGTTTAGGGTTAATGAATAAAACTTTTGAACACTTTAACTCTACAGCTAAAATTGATTTAGAAAATATTAAAGAAGACGGAACGGAAGTTAGATTTATTATTCAAAAAAATTAATGAGTCAGGATCAAAGTGAAATACTAAAACGTGCTTTAAAACGAGAAAAGGCTGCTAGAAAAGCGGCAGAGGCTATTCTTGAAGAGAAATCAAGGAAGCTCTATTTTACTACCCAAAGGTTAGAATCTTTATTAGACGAAAAATCCTCAGAATTAGAAGGAGTTTTTGTAAACATAATAGATGCATACGTTGTAATGGATCTACAGGGCAACATTCTTAAGTTTAATGAATCTGCAACAAAATTATTTGGTTACGATATAGATAACGAAGAGATAAATGTCTCTAAACTAATCTATATTGAAGATTATGAATACGCCATAACTTCCTTTATGGAGTTAACGGAAAAAGGTTTTTTTAAGGATTATGAGGCAAGAGTATATACCAAATCTAAAGAGGTTAAATGGGTACATATTAATGCTAGTATTATTTTTGATAAAGATAAAAACCCCGTAGCTGCCCAAGGTATTGTTAGAGATATTACAGATCAAAAAAAATCTGCAGAAAAATTAATAGAGTCAGAAAACAGATTATCTACACTTATTTTAAATTTAGATAGTGGTATTGTTTTAGAAGACGAAAATAGAAATATAGTACTCACAAATAATAAATTTTGTGAGCTTTTTGGTATAAATGCAAATCCTAAAGACCTTGTAGGTATGGATTGCGCTAAGGCATCAGAACAAAATAAGGTTTTATTTAAAGATCCAGTATCGTTCATGGAGCGAATGCGCGCTATTGATTCAGAAAAAAAAACAGTAATTGGAGACGAACTAGTAATGCTAGATGGTAAGATACTAGAGCGTAATTACATGCCAATAATAATAGAAGGAGAACGTAAAGGGTATTTATGGACCTTTACAGATATTACCCTAAAAAGAACTTACAGAAAAAGTCTAGAAGCACAAAAACAAAAATATTACAGCATTATTGCTAACATGAACCTTGGTATGGTTGAAGTTAATAATAAAGAGGAAATTTTGATGGTAAATCAAAGCTTTGAGAAAATGTCTGGTTATACTGAAGCAGAAATTTTAGGGAAAAATGCAAGAAAGCTTTTCTCTATCGAAGATCAATCTGGTATTATTATAGAAGAGAGTAAAAAGCGTAAAAATGGAGTATCAAGCTCTTATGAGTTTAAAGCCATTTGCAAAAAAGGAAAGACTAGACATTGGTTAATAAGTGGAGCACCCAATTATAATTTAGATGGTGAAATAGTTGGTTCTATAGGTATACATTTAGATATTACGGAACTTAAGAATCTAGAGCTTCAAAAAGAAAAATTACTAGAAAAGCTAGAAAAAAGTAACGATGAGTTACAAGAGTATGCACACATTGTATCTCATGATTTAAAATCGCCATTACGCAGTATACATGCTTTGGTTAGTTGGTTAAAAGAAGATAATCAAGGTAAGATAGATGATGTAAGTCTTCAAAATTTTGGTCTTATTGAAACCACTTTGGAGAAAATGGAAATGTTGATTACCGATGTTTTAAATTACTCAAGTGTTGGATCGGACATTTCAGAAAAAACAGATGTAGATTTAGATAGTTTAATAAGCGAGTTAATAACAATTTTATACATTCCGGAGCATATTAAAGTTGAGTTTTTAAATCCATTACCGAGTTTAAAAGGAGATAAAACGAAGCTCCAGCAATTATTTCAGAACCTAATAAGTAACTCTGTTAAGTTTATAGATAAGGAACAAGGAAGTATTATAATTGGTTTTGACGATTTAAAAAGTCACTACAAGTTTTCAATAAAAGATAACGGAATAGGTATTGATAAAAAGTATCATGATAAAATATTTAAAATATTCCACTCATTAAAGAAAAGTAAAGATTCTTCAGGAATTGGATTATCCATCGTTAAGAAAATTGTCGATTTACATGAAGGTGAAATATGGTTAGATAGTGAACCAAATGTAGGGACCACTTTTTATTTTACATTAAAAAAATAACAATGAAAACAGTACAATTAGTTAAACATAAAAATAAAGATTGGGAATATGTAATCGAAAATCAAGAATTAAGGGAGCCCTTAGTTTTAGTATTTGGAAACAGATATATGTTGGAAGACGATTCTATTTATGAAGAAATTAGACAACAGTTTCCTGATGGGCATATTATTTTTGGTTCTGCTTGTGCCGAAATTTCATCGAATACGGTAAACGAAGAAAGTATTACGGTAACAGCTATAGAGTTTGAGAAAAGTGAATTTTTAATTAAAACTAGTAATGTTTTAAATACAGATTTAGATAGTTTTAAAACAGGAAACGATTTAATTAATCAATTTCCGCAAGAAGGATTAAAATATGTGTTTGTAGTATCCGAAGGTAGTTTTGTTAATGGTAGCCAACTTACAAAAGGGATGAGTGCTTCAACAGATGATAATTTGGTTATTACTGGCGGATTATGTGGTGATGATGCTCGATTTGAAAAAACATTAGCCTCTTACAACGAAAACCCAAAAGAAGAAGAGCTAGTAGCTGTTGGTTTTTATGGAGAAACGTTGGAAATATCTTTTTCTATTCATGGCGGATGGACACCTTTTGGACCAGAACGTATTGTTACAAAATCTGAAGGTAATATACTTTACGAACTAGATGGTTTACCAGCTCTAGATTTATACAAAAATTATTTAGGAGAAAAAGCTAAAGATTTACCTGGAGCTGCCTTATTATATCCTTTTAGCGTTACAACAGAAGGAGAAAGGCAATCTATTGTGAGGTCTATATTAAATATTGATGAAGAAAAGAATGCCGTTATTTTAGCTGGCGATATTATAGAGAAAGCTAAAGTGCAACTCATGATGACTAATGTCGATAATATTGCAAATGCATCGGAGCGTGCTGCAAGACAAGCCTTAGAATACAGAGTAAACAAGCCGCAACTTGCAATACTTATTAGTTGTATTGGTAGAAAATTAGTACTCGACCAACGTGTAGAAGAAGAAATAGAAGAAGTTATTGAGGTAATTGGTAAAGATGCTGTAATTACTGGTTTCTATTCTTATGGAGAAATTGCTCCTTTTCATGGAGAATCAGCATGTCAATTACATAACCAAACTATGACGATAACGCTTATAAGTGAATAATGAATTCATTACTGAAAAGACAAATACGTAAATTTTTAAGTGAAGAATTAAAAAACGATGAAGGTTTAACAGCGTTTTTTGAAGCTGTAGATTTGTCTTATAATAATTTTGACGAGCAATCTAATATGATTCAAAGAGCTATGTCTATTAGTTCAGAAGAATTGTATACAGCTAATAGAAAGCTGCAAAATGAAGCCAATGAGCAAAAAGAAGTTATTGAAAAACTAAAAAAAGTAATAAATACTTTAAAATTTTATGATTTAAAGGAAAATGAAAAACCTAAAAACATTGAATTAACAGGTTCTAATTTAGTAGATTTTATTGATAATCAAACCAAAGAGATTATCGAGATGAATAAGCAAAAGCAAGCGCTTTTAAACGAACTAGCTCACCAAAACCAGGAGCTTAGCGATTATGCGCATATGGTATCTCACGATTTAAAATCTCCCTTACGTAGTATAGATACTTTAACATCATGGTTAAAAGAAGATTATCAAGATTCGGTTGATGATAATGGTAAAAAATCACTAGATCTTATTAGGTCTAATGTAGAAAAAATGGATACCTTAATTAGTGGTATTTTGGAGTATTCTACCATAGGTAAAAACCAGATTGAAGTTTATGACGTTAATTTAAATAAACTCATAAAAGATATATTAATAACGACTCCAATTCCCGAACATATTAGTATTACAAAAACTATTTTACCAACAATAAAAGGTGATAAGTACAGGTTGCAACAACTGTTTCAAAACTTAATTGGTAATGCTGTAAAATATAACGATAAAACCCACGGAACTATCGAAATAGGGGTAGAAGACCAACTCGATTATTGGCAATTTCATGTAAAAGATAACGGAAAAGGTATTGAAGAAACCTACTTTAATAAAATATTTAAAACCTTTATCAAGTTAGAAAACAATCCGGAATCCTCAGGTATTGGATTATCTATTGTTAAAAAAATAGTCGAATTATACGGTGGTAAAATATGGATAGAATCTCAAGTTAATATTGGAACCACTTTTTATTTCACTTTAAAAAAATCTATAAATGGAACAACCCAACCAAACTTACATAAATAGCTTATCTGGAGACGATGAAGCTTTTAAGCAAAAATTAATAAATATTATTAAAAAAGAGTTTCCAGAAGAGAAACAAGAGTACTTTGACAACTATAATGCTAAAAATTTTACATTAGCAGCAGATAATGTACACAAACTTAAACATAAAATTAGTATTTTAGGCCTTGAAAAGAGTTATGATGTTGCTGTAGCTTACGAAATGAATTTATTGGAAGGTTCAACCGACCAAAAAGACGAATTTGAAGCTATTTTAAATGCCATAACTAAATATCTTGAAGACATCTAAATATTATTTATGAATTGTATTGTTATTGACGACGAAGCTACAGCTAGAATGATTATTTCTCAACTATGCTCAAATGTGCCGAGTCTTAATGTATTAGAAGATTTTCCTAATGCCATGCAAGCCATAAAATATTTAAACCAAAATGAAGTAGATTTAATTTTCTTAGATATACACATGCCAGATTTTACAGGTTTCGATTTTATTGATACCTTAAAAAATCCACCAAAAATAATTTTAACAACATCAGATCCTAACTTTGCAATTCAGGCATTCGAGTACGATTGCATTGTAGATTATTTGGTGAAACCAATATCTCAAGAACGTTTTGATAAAGCGATATTAAAAGCCGAAGCAAAGCAAAGTACACCTATTAAAACTATTTCAAAATCTGAAAAAACAGAAACGACTTCGGGTAATGATTTATATGTAAATATTGATAGGCGTTTGATAAAAATAGATATCCCAAGTATTTATTTAATTGAAGCAAAAGGGGATTATATTCAAGTTAAAACAGAAGGCAAAAACTACACAGTACATTCTACATTAAAGAAGATCGAAGACAAATTACCTGATGATTTGTTTTTAAAAGTACACCGATCTTACATTATAAACATCAAAAAAATTATCGATATTGAAGATAATAGTGTACTTATTAAAAAAGATGTTATTCCTGTAAGTCGTTCTAACAGACCAGAACTTATGAAGCGTTTGAACTTGCTTTAATTGCTGTAAATCAAAATATTAAACATTTTTTTATCTAATTTATTCTTTCATAAACATGAAAGAATGTTCTTTTTTTTCTTCATTTCTAGTGATTTTATCGGTGAAATGTAGATAAAAGTATTCATCTTTTAAGTTTTACCATTCGTCGATACTTCAAATTCAGCTAATCGAAAAATGTCAAATTCAACTGTCTTTCCTTATAATTTTGTCATCAAATTAATCCAATTACGATGAAGAAATTATTACTTATCACTGCAGTTTTATTATCCGCTTTTTTAACCTCTTGTTCTGTAGAAGAAGATGTTACAGCGCCAGAGGAATATAATTCAGAAACCATAAATGTAACATATACCCAAATGGATTATGATATTGCTGAGTTAATTAATGAACATAGAACTTCACAAGGATTAGTAGAATTAAATATTTTAAATAAAGCCTCTAAAGAAGCTATTTCTCATAATACCTATATGGTTAAACAAGGAACTCCGAGTCACGATTTTTTTTATGTGCGTTCCGAGAATCTAAAAAAGGAAGCTAAAGCTATAGTGGTTTCCGAAAATGTAGGATATGGTTTTAGTACGGCAAAAACTTTAGTTAAAGCTTGGTTGGAAAGCGAAGAACATAGAAAAAATCTAGAAAATCCTAACTTTACAGATATGGGGATTTCTTCTAAAAAAGATGAAAATGGAAGAAATTACTTCACTAATATTTTTGTAAAAAGATAACTACAAAATTGGTTTAACTACATTAATCTACCATTCGTCTACACTAAAATCGAAGTAAACGAAAAACAAAATTTTCAACGTATTTATAAAGTAAATTTGTTCTATCATAAAAACCCAAATCATGACAACAGCATTACCTTTCTTAAAAAACAAAATACTTGTACTTATTGCGCTGATATTTAGTTTAATGAGTTCTTCACAAAACACACCTTTTAATTGTGATTATAGTGCTTATCTTTTTCAATATAACGATGTTTACGCGATTGATTTAGCTTCTGGAAATTCGTTTCTTGCTGCGGAGAATATCACTTCTGGAAATATTAATGCAACTGCCTACAATCCTGCAGATGGTTATATTTGGGGATATTTAAGTACACCTTCTCAAACTATTGTTAGAATAGGAAAAGATTTTAAAACTACATCTTTTAATATTCCTGAACTTGATACTAAAAATAAATATATTGGAGATGTTAATCCAGATGGTATATATTTTTTGAAAGGTGGCGGAAGCACTTATTATAAAGTAGATTTAAACCCAGAATCTGCTAATTATTCAAAATATTTATCTACAGAAACATTATCGCAGAATATTAGTATTCATGATTGGGCTTTCAATGCTGTAGATGGTAACTTATATGCTTTAGAAAAAACGTCTAATATTTTATATAGAATTAATCCGGTAACTAGTGCTGTTGAAAGTTTGGGTGAAGTTCCAATTTTAGCGGGATTAAACTATACATATGGTGCTGTTTATTTTGATGCCGATGGTCGTTTTTACGTATCAGCCAATCAAACAGGAACTATTTACGTAATACAAAGTGTTCAAGATTTAACCCCCGAATCTACCATGGACTCTAACTTATTCGCATTTGGACCTTCAAGTGCAAGTAACGATGGAGCGCGTTGCCCTACAGCTCCAGTTGCTCAAGAAATTTGTGATAACGGAATTGATGATGATGGAGATGGATTAATAGATTGTGAAGATCCATCATGCTCTGGTTATACAGGTTGTCCTGTGGTATCTTTCTCCTCAACTTCTAGCGGAAACGATGGTGGTTTGGAAAGTAATAATAGATTATCACAACAAATTAGCCAAAGAAATTTTAATAGAGCTAAAAGTAATTATAAGTTTAATCAAACTACAGCAAAACGTTTTGCTAAGTCTAAACAATACGGAAGATCTACGGCTAGTAAAAATGGTGTTTTTCAATTGTCAGATTTAATGCCTTTAGATGTTATTAATGAAGATGATGTTATCGAATCTTCTCCAACAGATTTAATAGGTATTACAAATGCAACAGAGGTGTATTCTGTAGATTATATGAGAAATAATGAGTCTGTAGCTTCAATACTTTTATTAAAAACAGAAAATGGTGTTTATGAGCATACAAAGTACATTTGTGATCGTTTATTAGGAGCGCAATTAATTTCAGTTTCAACTATAGAAATCAACGACCACCAATTTATTAAATCTTTAATTAGAACCATTGAAGGTACTGTCGAGTTTGTATTAAGCCTTTCTGCAAAATCAATAAATAACGATCAAAACTTCGGAATTGAAAGCCACTGGAATTTAGATAAATATGAAGATAATATAGGGTTTTATAACTTTCAAATCTGGTCTAATTCGTTAGACGATTTATTAAAATTAGGAGAAGAAGTTGTTCAGCTTTTAGATGTTCAAAAACCAATTGATAATTATAATAACTCAACACCTCCAACGGTATTTGTTAGAACAGGTCATTATAACAACGGTAAATTAAATCTTCAAATTGTAAATACAAATAGGAGTGAAGCGGTTGTTTTTGATGGTGGTGTAAGAACAACAGAAACACACGAGGTAGAGTATGTTTCAACTAATATTAATTTAACCGGTGATTATATTTCTAATATTGAAGTTGATGCAGGAAGCTTATTCGATATTGGATTTAGAATAGGTGATGGCGTTCAAACTCCAGACGATTTATTTATGTCGGACGGTCCATGGGGTTATGATGATGCTGCTCCTAGTACTCAAGTTACAGAATATACAATAGCCGCAAACACAGAAGCACTAAGTGATGAAGATTTTAATATAGAACGTAACATTACGTTAAAAGCTAAAACTAGCGAATACATAGCTGCTTATCGCGCTTTAACTCCTAAGTTTAATCCAATTGATTTAACAGACTATAAAAGTTTTAAATTTGAAGCAAAAGGCACAGGAACACTTATTGTAAGATTAGTAAAAGAGAGTGTTACCAACTGGGAAACTCAATATAAAACCTCAGTTAATTTAACTAACGATATAGCAAGCTACATATTACCATTTTCAGAATTTGAATCTAGTAATGGAGAAGCATTAGATGCTAGCGATGTTACATCTATTGTATTTACTATGTTGGCCGAAAATGGAGAAGAAGTTATAAAGGAAATGACTTTAGAGCAACTTCGTTTCTCAACAGCAGGAACGTTATCTGTGTCTAAAATATCAGAAGATAATGGTTTAATTACAGCAGCTATACCTAACCCAATGACTTCTAAAACAGGTATTCAATTTACAGCAGAACAAGCAGAGAATGTTGAACTTTTAGTTTATAATCAGTTAGGTAGTTTAGTAAATAAAATTCCTTTTAGTTCAAAACTAGGTAAAAATGAAATTGTACTTCACCGTGGAAATTTAAGCAATGGCATCTATTTCTGTAAAATAAAAAGTAGTACATCTACATACAAAACCACAAAACTACTTCTAGAATAATTAATAGCAAATTAATCTTGTAGTATGGTAAAAGACGTAAGTTTTTTACCATTTTTTTGTTTAAATAAGTTCTAGTTTAACCGATTAAATTAGGCGTACTTTTAAATTGTTGTCTTTACTTTAATAAATCAGGTTTTGTTCGCTACCAACTTAATACAAAAGGATTTTATGGGTTTACTTTAAGAGAGATTTTGAAGGTTAGTATTGTTGTTTTCTTTTATTATTAATTGTCTTAAGCGTATTGAAATAATTATGACTATTAAAATGAAATAGAGTTGGATTTGCTTAACTGATAAAAGAGTAAGATAGGCAGTGAATGATTAAAATAGTACTCTTATTAACTAAAAGAGCCGAATTTGTGACTCTATTTATTACATATTAATTAAGAAGTGCTTTAGTGAGAACTTCTTTGAGTATATATTAGATGAAGCATAGTTTTTGATTGCGAACCTTTTTAATTTGATTAACTTTTTTTAGACAGAATTTTTATAACAAAAAAAGACACTATTAAATAGTGCCTTTTTTCATGAATTCATATTTAAGTAAGTCTATTCTCTAAAAATGGGTTTATCAAACAATAGCCATTTAAAGCGTAAACCAATTTCGTTAAATGTAAAACCAGCAGCTGTTGCCGAAGCAATATTACTTCGTGTACCATAAAAATTCAGTAAGGCACGCTCAGAAAATTTATAACCTAATTTTCCTTGTATGCGGTAAGTACTTTGGCTACCACCATCTTCAATATATTGTATACCTGTTGCAGCAGTTAACTCATAAAACCATTCTTTTGGTTTCGTTATGCTTTCATCCTTTATTATGTTCGCAAATACTTCGACTGCGTTAAATGTTTCCGGACTAAAATATATAGTTGGTACCTGGTTTTTAAAGGTAATATATTGGTAATTTAAACCTGCTTTTAATGCCGGTTTACTCATTATGTTGTAGTAAAGTGATGTGAATAATAAATTTCTAGCATTATCATCGTTTTGCCATGTATAAAAATACTGTGTAAACCAACCTAAGTTAAAATTAGTACTTAAGTTATAGTTGGCGTAAAGATTATTCATAACGATTTCTCGATCTAATAATTCAGCATTAAAGCTTTGAATTTCACTTTTAAATCCAATATCTAAAACCTGAAGTTTAAAAGGTTTTATGTTTAATGAAATATCGCTTACTAATTGCGTATAATCACTCGTATTAGCTTTCGCGGAAGTAACTCCGGCCAAACCTTTAAACGTAATATTTGGTAGTAACTGATAGGAGAGACCTAATGAAAAATCGTTAGAAGTTGCATCATTATCCGTTACTTTATTACTAGTAGTTCTATATGAATAACTGGCCAACCATTTAAATTTTGTTGAAGTTGGGAATTCAATATTTGTATTAACAGAGAAGGCTTTGTTATCTCCATTATCAAAGGAATAAGATGTTTTAGTTTCCCAAAAAGGAGTAAAGGTTGTATTTAGTGTTTTAATAAAATTGGTAGCATCTTTTTGCTTATCGTAAAAGGTTAACGTGTTTTCGGCAGATTTGTACGCTGCACTATATTTTCCTATAGCTTTTAACGCATTGGCTTTCCCTAAGTTTCCATCGAAAGAACTGTCGTCATTTTCTAAAATACTGTTATAATCTGTAACGCTATTTTTAAAATTACTTTTGTAGATATTTAAAGTGGCTCGTAAGGCTAAAATCCAGTTTTCATTGGGGTGTTTTTCAATCAAAGTATCAATTAAAACTTGAGCATCTTTATATTTTTTATTCCAAATTAAAGCTTGAATATAGCGTACTTGGGTTTGTTGTATTATTGAAGCATCGGTTAATTTAGGGATAGAACTATAAGCTTCTTCACTTATTATAAGCGCTTCCTTTTCTTTGCCTTTTAAGTGTTTTACTAAAGCTAAACCGTTTAAAGCAATTGTTTTATTATCTGGGTTTTTAGCTATGGTGTTGTATGTAGTTTCGGCTTCTTCAAAATTTTCTGAAATTAGATAAAGGTTGGCTAAATTTAGTAAAGTGTCCTTATCATCTTCAAAAAGGACTAAGTTTTCTTTTAATAGACGTTCGGCTTCATCATAATTTTGAGCTTGTTGATTTTGATATGCATATCCTAAATAGATATATTTTTTTGAGGTTAAAGCATTTTGATTTCCTGGTAAAACTTCTAAAGCTTTGTTTACATAAGTTAAAGCCTCTTGGTATAATTTAAGGTTTGATAACGTATTGGCATAACCTAAAAGAGCTGGAAAGGATTTAGAATCTTCCTTTATTAAAATTTCATAAAAAGCCTTGGCATCGGTATAATTTTTATCCCAAAGTAGGGATTCTGCATAATTCAATTTTATTTCAAAATCGTCTGGATATAAACTTAACAATTCTGTAAATATATTAACAGCCTTGTCCGATTCTCCAAGTAATCCAACCGCACGGCCATAGCATAATCTTGCTGTTTTATTATCTGGATAATCCTTTAAAATTATTTCGAAAAACGTTTCTGCTTTTGCGTATTTACCAGTTTCTAGATAGGTAAAACCTTCCTTCATATCCTGTGCATAGGTAAGCGAGGATATAAATAAGGCAAGTAATAATAGTAACTTTTTAAAGAGCATAGTGTGTTTAATTTATTACAAGTGCAAGTTAATCATTAGTATTGAAATATTCTTCTAGAGTAACATAAGACTAAAAGAAATTAAATACTTTTCATTGATTATTATGCCATATTTCTGTTAGAAATAAATTAGTATTAATTTTAAAGTTTTATAAGAAAAAGGACTTTTTTTATCTATAATGTAATGCTATTTGTCCAAGTTGTCCAACAATTTGAACAGAGTCTCTCATGGATAGTTTAGATCCATCGGCATGAACCCATCTTTTAAGAGGTTGTTCACAGATGTATGAAATTGCTTTTTGCTTTCCGTAATGATTTCGCATTCTCATAAAGATTTCAACATCAAAAATCCAACGCGTAATAAACTTATCTTTAAACATAATATTAACAATATCTTTATCCATAATTTTTGCGCCACATTGTGTATCATTGAATGACATACCCAAGATGGTTCTAATTATAAGGTTTATTGTTTTACTTATTATTGCACGGGCAGATTCTTTAGCAATATTAGCACCCATTCTTGTCATTCTGGAGCCACTAACAATTTTAAAATCTGTGGTTTCTATGGTTTTAACTAGATCGTCAAAATCTCTAAAATCTGTTGATAAATCGGCATCTAAATACCCTATATAATCTAATTGAGGGTCTTTTGCCAAGTGTAATACACCTTGTCTTACGGCTTCAGCCTTTCCTCCATTTTTTTCACAGTTATAAATACTTATATTTTTTTCTCTATCTTTTTGTAATTCATTTAAAACATCTAAAGTTTTATCTGTACTACCATCATTTACAAAACATAAATGATAGCCTAAATTACTATCAACAAAATCAATAAACTCTTTACTTAATAGTCTATCTTCCTCATTATAACAAGGAATAACAACACCTACACAACGTTTTTGAAGTATCTGATCTTTTGTGGTCTTACTTTGTAGCTTATCTGTTTTTAACCCAAATATTCTAGATATCCTTACAGTTACTTCGTTAAGAGATACGGGTTTTTTCATGTAATCATCAATACCTAAGTCAAAGCCATCAATAATGGTATCATCATCAGTATTTCCAGAAAGTACTAAAATTTTTGTATCAGATTTTTTTTCAATTCTAATTTTCTTTACAACCTCTAATCCAGACATGCCATCCATATTAATATCTACAATAACGATATCTGGTTTAAACGTGTCGAAAAGATCTAAGCCTTTTTCTCCGCTGTCAGCACATTTTATATCAAAGCCTAAATCGGTTAAATGCTTTTCTAATGATAACAGAATTAATTGCTGATCATCTATGGCTAGAATTTTTATCATGATTTTAGGTTTTTGTTTAATTTTTTATTTTAACATTTTATTTGAAAGTGTATTATCAAGTTGTAAATGTAATATTTTATTGAAAGAAAGATATTATAATTTTGATTTATTTATCGACAAAGTGTTATATTTACACGTTTTAATGTAGGATATAGTATAATTGACCTAATTAATTTGTCTTTATTTAAGGATTTATTTCTTAGTTATTAGAACAAATAAAAATGAACCAAACGAACTTATTATGAAGTTAGCCATTATAACCGCATACCCACCAAGTAAAGTTACTTTAACCGAATATGCCTATCATTTAGTTAAATCTTTCAGGCAAAACAAAGCAATAACAGAATTAATATTATTATGCGATTTTACAGAAGGAGCAAAGGATATTGAATTTGAAGAAGCTGGGTGTAAAATTACGGTTAAAGAGTGTTGGTCTTTTAATAGCTATTCGAACATATTAAATGTTACCAAAGCAATAAATAAGACACAACCAGATGCTGTTTTATTTAATTTACAATTCATGAAATTTGGTGACAAAAAAATAGCAGCAGCATTGGGATTGATGTTACCCTTAGTATGTAAGCTTAAAAAGATACCAAATATTGTGTTATTGCATAATATTTTAGAAGAAGTAGACTTAGGAAGTGCTGGTTTTACATCTAATAAAGTGATGCAAAAACTATATGGTTTTATAGGAACAACTTTAACTAAATTAATTCTTAAAGCAGATACTGTTGCTGTTACTATGCAGAAGTATGTTGATATTTTACA
Source organism: Algibacter sp. L1A34 (assembly GCF_009796805.1). NCBI lineage: Bacteria > Pseudomonadati > Bacteroidota > Flavobacteriia > Flavobacteriales > Flavobacteriaceae > Algibacter > Algibacter sp. L1A34. The sequence goes on from NZ_CP047029.1 coordinate 3,245,393, forward strand.
ACCTAAATATAACGTTAATAATGTTAAATTAATACCGCATGGTACGTTTGAAATTCCAGATGAGCCAGATTATAAAGTACCTACAAATCCTATGCAAGTGATGGCTTTTGGTAAATTTGGCACTTATAAAAAAGTTGAGAATATGATAGAAGCCGTTGCGAAGGTTAGGGAGTCTACAGGTTTAAATCTAGAGGTTGTTATCGCTGGTACAGATAACCCTAATGTTCCAGGATATTTAGCTAAAGTAAAAGATGATTATAAGCATATACCGCAAATTCGTTTTACGGGTTATGTTGAAGAATATTCAGTTCCTATTTTATTTAATGAAAGCACGGTTGTTGTCTTTCCTTATACATCTACCACAGGTAGTTCTGGTGTGTTACATCAAGCAGGTAGTTATGGTAAGGCTGTAATTATGCCAGATTTAGGAGATTTAGCGCTATTAGTTAAAGATGAAGGCTATCAAGGAGAATTTTTCGATCCAACATCTGTAGCTAGTTTAGCTAAAGCTATTGAAAATATTGTTACTAATGACGCTTATAGGATAGAATTAGGACGTGTAAATTACAAAGCAGCAACGGCACATCCTATGTCACATATAGCTCAAATGTATATAGATACCTTTAATAAAATTATTAGCGAAAAATAATTTTTAAAATAATGTATAGCTTTTATTTTGATAATAGATCTATTCATCTAAAGCTAAACGTAATTCACCGAAATATAAAAGCACGCCATTGATTATTAAGAGATATTTGTAATAGAAATAAAGATCTTATAATAAAGTGTTTGTAGGTATTGGCATAATTAATAGAACACTAATTTTTAAAACAAAAGGCATGCAAATTTTAAGCACTTTAAAATCTAAAAAAATTACTCCAGAGCAATTCTTTATGTTAAGTGTTCTAATAGTAAACGGTGGTAATTATTTGTATAATTTAATTCTAGGTCGTGTATTAGGGCCAGCTCAATTTGCAGATGCGGCAGTTCTTATTACATTTTTGTTAGTATTGAGTTTTGCAGCCATGACGTTTCAATTAGTAACAGCAAAATTCTCAGTACTTTTTGAGAACGAAATTTTTAAAAGTTTTGTTTCCAAAATATATAAAAATGCACTTTTGGTTGGTGTTATAATGGGAGTACTCATTATCATTTTTTCAAACCAATTGCAAAACCTATTTAACACATCTTCATCAAATATGTTTCTTATTTTTGGTTGTGGTGTTCCGTTATACTTTTTAATGAGTGTAAATCGTGGTGTTTATCAGGGAAAAAAAGCATTTAAATCTTTGTCGATTACCTATCAAAGTGAGATGTTAAGTCGTTTAATTATAACGTTAGGACTTATTTTAATTTTTGATATACAATCGTCAGTGGTTATTGCTATTGGTATTGTCGTTTCTTTTGTGTTTGGATTGATACCGTTTAGATTTCCTACTCTAATTCCGAAGAAGGCCTTAATATTAAGTGATACACATTCAAAAGACATAAGGAGTTTCTTTATGATTACTGCATTTTATGAGCTCACACAAATCATTATAAACAATAGTGATATACTTTTAGTTAAGCATTACTTTGAATCTTATGAAGCTGGTTTATATGCTTCTTTAGCTTTAATAGGTAGAATTGTTTACTTTATCGCTTGGATGTTTGTTATGCTCTTATTACCAACAGTAGTTCAACTAAAAAAAGAAGGGAAAGAAACTGCGCCAACGCTTTTTAAATATGTAGGCTATATTGCCGCTATTTCAATATGCATAATAGTGGTTTGTTTATGTTTTCCAGAAACTATTATAACATTGCTTTTTGGTGATAGTTATATAGCTATGGCACCTTTATTATGGCAATACGCGATTGCAACATCTATGTTTGCTATATCTAATATCTTCGCTTATTACTATTTATCTTTAGATAAATATATTCCCGTAGTTATATCTGGTATATTCGGGATGCTGCAAATGGGATTAGTTATTTTTTATCATGATAGTTTAGAGCAAGTAGTACACATGCAAATTATAGCAATGGTTTTATTGTTAATTATACAACTGTCATTTTTCTTTTTTGAATATAAATCGAAAACTGAAAAATAGTTAACCTATAACAATTCAAAAACAGAAACCTCTAGCTTATTCTAGAGGTTTTTTTATTTTATAAAAGTAAAAGAATTATAATAGCAATAATAACTATAACAATCAGTTATAGTTAATCTATAGTGATATTCCATTCGTCTGCAGCAATTGGTAATCTATCTAAAGACAACTGTTTTACTCTTTTTAATATTGCAAATTTGCAGTGTAAAAATTAATTAAAACTTATAATGAAACTAGCAATAGTAACTGCATACCCTCCAAGTAAAGTAACCTTAAACGAGTATGCATACCATTTGGTAAAACACTTTAGACAGAAAGAAGACGTAACAGAATTGGTTTTATTAACCGATAAAACTTATGAGCATAAAGATGTTGTTTTTACCGAAGATGGATGTCAAATTACAATAGAAGAGTGTTGGGAGTTTAATAGTTATAGTACTATTTTAAACGTTACCAATGCAATAAGTCGTGTAAATCCAGATGCTGTATTATTTAATTTACAGTTTATGAAGTTTGGTGATAAAAAAGTAGCGGCTGCTTTAGGTTTAATGTTGCCTTTAGTTTGTAAGTTAAAAAAAATACCAAGTATTGTTTTATTACATAATATTTTAGAAGAAGTTGATTTAGGAAGCGCAGGGTTTACAAAAAATAAGGTGATGCAGAAAGTTTATGGCTTTATAGGATCTAGTTTAACCCGTTTAATTCTACAAGCTGATACGGTTGCTGTAACCATGCAAAAATATGTAGATATTTTAGAAAAGAAATACAACGCCAAAAACGTGAAATTAATTCCTCATGGTACTTTTGAAATTCCTGAAAAACCAGATTTTAATGTACCAGTTGGACCGATGCAAATTATGACATTCGGAAAATTTGGAACTTATAAGAAAGTAGAAGGGATGATTGAGGCTGTAGAAAAAGTTAGAGAATCTACAGGTCTAGATTTAGAAGTTGTTATTGCAGGAACAGATAATCCTAACGTACCAGGTTATTTAGCCAAAGTACAAGAAGATTATAAGCACGTGCCGCAAGTTCGTTTTACCGGTTATGTGGAAGAAAAGGAAGTGCCTAAATTATTTAACGATAGTGCTGTAGTTGTGTTTCCTTATACATCTACCACAGGTAGTTCTGGTGTATTACATCAAGCAGGAAGTTATGGTAAAGCTGTGGTTATGCCAGACTTAGGAGATTTGACTTCTTTAATACAAGATGAAGGATATCGCGGTGAATTTTTTGAGCCTACAAGTGTTGATAGCTTAGCAAAAGCGATTGAAAATATTGTAACAAATAAAATCTATAGACGTGAATTAGGAAAGGCTAATTATCAAGCAGCAACGGGATATCCTATGTCCGAAATAACAGAAATATATTTAAATACTTTTAAAAAAATTATGGAGATACCTTCTAGAGCTGTAATGTTAATAGTTTAAAATTAGTTAGAAGAAATATATTTTAAAGCGGGTTTAGTCTCTCCATTTTTGTTGATAAAACCAAAATGTTCTTGAGCTCGCTTGCGCCAAGGAAGTCGTCCAACGACTTCCTTTGGTATTTCTACAAAGTCGTAAAGTGTCCAAGACATAAAACTGATGGTATTATTACTGAAAATAGTTTGGCATTTTTTATGATATTCGCTCTGGTCTTTTTCATTATTTCCAAAAGGATTCCATAAACCTTTGTAAGATGATAACCCGAATTCGGTGATAGCAATAGGCTTATTTGAAACTTCTAGTTTTAAATTTCTAAAGGCTAATTCTAAATCATCCAAATCTTCATAATAATGAAAACTAATAAGGTCTAATTTGTCTTTTAGAATAGTAGCGCTTTCAATATTAGACCACCCAATTGTTACAGGATGCTTTGGGTCTATTGTTTTCACTAAATCGATCATTTTATCTAACCATGCAGTAACTAATGTTTCTCCACGAGAATCAAAATCCAAATTGGGTTCGTTTTTAATGTCCCAAGCTAATAGTGCGTTATGGTTTTTAAAGGTTTCAATAATTTTTTCTGCGTGACGCTGATTTAAAGTCCAGTTTAAAACTGAATAATCACCGTAAAAATCGAACAATGTTAAAACTACTTTCAGGTTATTTTCTTCTGCAGCATCTAAAGTTTGTTTTAATTTCTCTAATTTTAGTGAGTTCACTTTTGCTTTCCCGAAGTCATCATATTGCACAAAAATCCTCACCGAACTTAAGCCAGCATCTTTTATAATTTTAAAATCTTTTGCTATGGTGTCTTTTGCAAAAGCATCGCCAAACATATTCCAAGGGGTTGCTTGCGGATAGTAATTAATGCCTTTAATGGTTAGCCCGTTAGTTTCAATTGGTGCAGCTTCAACTTTATATAGTTCACTGTTTTCTTTTACCAAATGCCTAATACGCCAAAAACCATCCTCTAATAAAAATACTATTTTATAAGTAGATGTTTCTGTGGTTTCTAAAACTAATTTTTTGGCTTTAAAAACACGTTTAAACTCGACAACATTTCTATCTGTAATGACTGCTAATTGTCCATCCTCACTAAAAAACTCTAAAGTAGGATTGTGGTTTAAAGTGGTTGCTTCAATATTGATGTTTTCATCTTTATTGCGTTCAATAAAATCAAAAATATTTTCTTTGGCACTATCTGTATAATAATCTTTGATGCCAGCTATCGAATTACTGCTGTAGGCAACTTGCTTAACATACCAAGCATCTAAATAGTCGTTTTCTAAAGCCTTTAAATTTTGGTTATCCATTGGTCTGCCTTCATTATTTAAAGGTTCCCAAACAATTTTAGGTAGATATTGTTCTATTTTTTTAATTTCGGTATGCAACATTTTACTTCGGTCTGCTCCCGTATTTAGGTAACTGAATAAGGCGCTAACACCATAAATTATTAGAGCAATAATTATAATATATGATGCTACTAGTATGGTACGCAGTATGTTTTTGTTAAGCCCTACCATAGTTTTTTTGTATTGGATTCTTTTGTTTTTCCAGCAGTTTCAATTCTAAAATTATAATCGCCATTTTCATAAATAGCAGGTTTTAAAATAAAGTTAACATAGCCATTATATGATGTTTTTGTAAGCGTATCTATAAGTAAATTGTCTTTATAAATTTTAAGTTTTACTTGTAAACCATCAGGAATCATTTGTAGCATAAAACTTTGCAAAGGCCCTATCGTTATTTTTCTGTTTTTTTCTGAAAACGCAATATCAAAATCTTCAATAACTTGTTTGTATTTAAGTGATATTATTTTGCTTTCAGACATGCCATCTATGTAAGCTTTGATACTCCAAGTATCTTTGAAATTTGGATGAATTATTTTAGCATGCGCCACACCTTCAATAGTAGTTCCTGTAGTTTTTAAAATATTTTCGTCAGCATTGGTGATAAAAAACGTAACAAATGTACCATCACTAACCACATTGCCTTGCTTGTCTTTTATTATAGATGTTGAAAATGTAGTGACTTGATTTCCATCTGCATAATCATGAGGTCGCTTTGCCGAAATAGTGAAATCGGTTGGAATTGCAGCTTTTATATTTATAGTAAATTCTTTAGAATTGATACCTAAACTTTCAGAGGACACTAACATTCTGCCGCTTTCTTTTTTAGAATTTATATTTTTATAAGCAATTAAATTTTTAGTAAAAATATCATTGTTTTCTTCGGAAGCTAAAAATTGATGTTTTGCTTTTACTAAAGAGTTTTCAGCTAAAGGGTTATCTAAAGAATCTGTTGGAATAACAACCAGCATAGTATAATCCGTTCCACCAGCTTCAATACTTGGTGGCCCTATATATGTCTCCATAGTTGCAACTTCTTTTCTGGGTGTTATTTTGATTGTACCTGTAATAGATTCAATAGTATCCAATATTTTCCAATTAACGGCACCTATTTTTTTACTGATAGTTTGTGGAAGAGTATATTGAAGTGTGTTGCTTTCTAAATTTGGTGACACTAAAGTAGAACCATAGCTATTTGAACAATACAATAAAGGTTTTGAAGTTTCTGTAGTTGAGAATTTTAAAACAATTTTACTGCCAGCTTCATAATTGGTTTGTGAGGTTAATAGCTCTATTTTATTTGCCGTTTCATTTTGTTGCACGACAGCAAAAGATGATAATAAAATTAAACCTAAAACGAATATGTATATATGCTTTAACTGCATTAATTTGGACTTCCTATGTACGTGTTAATTTCAATTTTAATATAACTAAATTCTGGATGATCAATTTTTTGTAATTGTGCATCGCTGTGGTTTTTAATTCTATCTGGTACTATTTTACTAGCAATAGCATTGTTTGGTAAACCATTTACAAAAATATTTTTCATATCATCATTAATAATTTTCACTCGGCCATCTTTTAAAATTTGGTATTCAAAAGCTTGTTTGCGTTGCTGCCTGATTCCTGCTTTTACAAATAAATGGTCTACCCAAACCATATTCTTATTCGCATCATAATAGGTAATTAAAAGTTGTGGAATGGTTATTTCCTGAATTCCGCTATTAAATAAGTTCCCGTTTATAGTTCCGTTTTTAATATTAATAGCACTCAACACTACATTTTTATATAAATCAGAACCAGACACATTTCCTGCTATTTGTAGGTTGAATTTTGTTGGTTGTTCTTCAAAAGCAATAGGTGTAAATTCATCTGGGTTAAACGTATCAGGAATAGAATCTTGTGTTTTAGACCAAGCTATACCTTCAAAATTAATACGAAAACTACTAGATTCTTTAGGCATCAACTTATGCTTAATATGATATTTTGCATTGTAGGTTGCTAGTTGTTTATTGTCATCATTATACAAGGTTCCTTTTAAAATAACATCTGCAGGAACATTGTCTATATTTTGAACTTCACCAATAATGGCATAACTGCCATCATACTTTACTAATTTGGCCGAAAGTACTTCTAAAACAGGTTGTTTTAGTATGTCCTCATGGTGTGTTTGCTCGGTTGTAATGCGGCGTCTACCTTGGTTGAAATATTTTGTGGTATTGGCAGAGTATAGTTGATCTGGTGGTAAATCGTTGTTTAAATCGTCTGGTTGTAAATACCATTTCCCTTTCCGTTTAGATAGCGATTTATAATCTGTTTTTTCAATTTTTTCTAAAGGTGTAATCCAATTCGTAGTCACTTTTGCAGAGACTGTACTATCGTTGTATTTTGTAATTTCAGTCTCTATAGCATCCATTTTAGCATAACTACTTAATAAGCCATCAGTCACCGAAATTTCTAGCATATATTGGGCTATAGGTAATTTACTTTCTGGATCCACTAAACTATATGCTTTTTCAAATTCTTTAAAATCTAAAGCATCGTAATAGGCAATAATTGCATTCTCGGGACTGCGTTGCGAATCGTTTTTTAGGTAGAATAAATAAATACCATAAAATAACACAATGGCCAAAATGAACGACCAAATATGAGTAATACGTAAAACGTTTCGTGAAAACTTATTATAAGTAACAGGGTATTTTAAAAAGTATGGAATGGGTTTTACTCGTGTTTTTAGCATGTTTACCCAAAGCATTTGTATGTTAAGTACAAAAGCAACTAAAACAGTTAAAAAAGGAATAACACCCCAAATAATTTTAATCCATTTTGCAACATCTTCTTTTGGTAAAATAGCAGAGACAGGAGGGATGTTAAGGCGTTCCCAAACCATAATTCCATTTTCTAATTGACGTAAACGTTGCCAACCACAGAAGTAGAGAATAGGGTCGTAAAATTTATCGTTAGAAAATATATACTTGAGGTTATATTTTTCGGGTGTTGTTAAAAACTGTTGTAAAGATCCAATACCCGCAACACCTTTAAATTTTGAGTTCTCTAAACGTTCTATTGGTCTGGTTGTTAATTCGGGTAATCGCCTTGCAGAGTGATAGTTTCCATCTACCGTCATCGCATTAGTTTGTGCACTTAACCAAGCCATTTGGTCGCCAAAAACAAGTGTTAAAAAACGCCATTTGTCGTGATCATCTTGATTTAAAAAATTCACGATTGGGAGCATCTTTATTTTCTGTGGCTGCGATGGTCTAAAATAATTTAAACTCATGGTGAACATTACCATAAACACTAATAATCCAGCTAGTATTCCACCAATAATACGATGGTAAATAGCACCAAGTTTAGTTTGTATTAATTCTTTTAAATCACCTTCCACAAAACGATAGGTGAATTCGCCTAACATGGGTATCGATAAAATGGAGGCCCAAAGTGTAAACCTATCAAGCGTTAAAATATTAAAAGCAGTTTCACCTAACATTTTTAGTGGTACAGGCGTAGTACCTCCAGTTCCTAAAATGGTACAAATGGTTATGGATAAACCAAAAAACATATATCGTTTACTGTAGTATCGGTAAAATATATAAGGCAATAATATGAGTAAAATTCCCCAAGGGATTAAAAAGAACACCAATCCAGACGAAGTGATTTCTAAAAAATTATCTCGGGAACCATGAGGGATTGGAACTTGGGTAATTGGGTTGGCCTTTGAGTTTAACCAATATGGAAAAATGCAGCCTATAATTAGTACTAACGATAACATCCCGAAACTAATTATACGCTTAAAGAGTTTGAAAAAACTATTTAAAAATACTTTAAAGGTTACTTCTTTCATCGAGTTGACTTGCTCTCTCGAAACATCCATTATAACCATCCCTATTAAAGGAAAGATGAAAAAGATCATCCCGAAAATAGGTGTAACGTGATGAGATGTAACCGTTACAGCTATTAATGATAAAGATGTCGCTAAGTACCATTTCTTACCTGTTTTTAACCATAAATAAATTTCTGGTAAGGCGTGCATTAAAACAGAAACACCAATAATACTTGGTAATTGTCCAAAAATATGGAGTGTTTCTACAAATGAAGACGAGAATACAGCTAAAACTGCTGCATAACCAGCAACTGTTTTGCTGGCCGTCATCATTAAAGAAAAGCGATAAGCTCCGGTAATAAATAGAACAATAGCAATAAGAGCAACACTGAACATTCCAAATTTCAACCCACCAATCATAGACAATAGTGCTATAGATTGGTGGACTAAGGGCGGATAACTTTGTACCGTAAACCCGGTATACCATTCGTAATTCCAAGGTTCGAACCAACTATTTGCGTAATGATCTGCAAAAAACAAGTGTATTAATGCATCATACGTGGTTTCCAAAGTGAAAAAGATAGCACTACCATGAAAGGCTAACCCTAAAAGGATGGCCGTGATTAAGAATTTATTTGAGGTTTCTTTCATTAATGACTTGACAGGTAGTAACTACATGGTAAAGATAAATAATTTAATTACGGTACATAATTTATTTATCTATACAAATCTACCATTCGTCTACAGTTCTTCATTCCTTAGGCTAAATATTAATTTTAAACGCCTCTTCAAATGTATTTTTGTCAGGTAATCCATTATTAAAATTAGTAAAAATGAAAATATTAGCCATCGACGATGACCAATTAGTTTTGCTTCCCTTAAGCAAAAGATTAGAGGAATTAGGATATAAAGTCTGTACCACAACCAATCCTAAAAAAGGGACCGAATTATTTGGGTCATTCAAACCAGATTTAATTATTGTCGATATCAATATGCCTAAATTTTCAGGATTAGAATATATCAGGTATGTTAGAAAGATTAAAAATTCCTCTATTCCAATTATCGTGCTATCTGGAAATACAAGTATAGAAGTTATGTCCGAAGGATTCAAATTAGGAATTAGCGATTATATAAAAAAACCAATAAGTTTAAGTGAGATTTGTAATCGTATTAAACGTATTAATATTTATTTCAGAACCCATTAACCATTTCTATTAACCTTAACCTACAATAAAAAATTAGTTATGAAAATATTAGCCATAGATGACCAACAGTTGGTTTTACTTCCTCTCCAAAAGCGATTAAGCGATTTAGGATACGAAGTTAAAATAGAAACTGATGCGAATAAAGCGATATCCCTTTACAACGACTTTGTTCCAGATCTAGTAATTGTCGATATTAATATGCCTAGCGTCTCTGGGTTAGATATTGTAAAATATATAAGAAACTCCGAATATAGCGATACTCCAATTATGGTTTTATCGGGTAACACTGAAGATAAAGTGATTACTGAAGGTTTTGAATTAGGTATTAACGATTATATGAAAAAACCTTTAAGCTTAAACGAAATTTCAGCAAGGGTAAAAAGATTAATCGGTCAACCAGATGTTGTATCTACCAATGATACAACTGGAGATGGTGTAATACAACACCGTTGTGTAGGCGTTGTAATCCCTTGTTATGATGAAGAAGAGCGCCTGTTAAGTAAAGAGTTTACAGATTTTATAAGTAAAAACACGGGTTACCATTTGTGTTTTGTTAATGATGGTAGTAAAGATGATACTTTAAGAGTTTTAAAAGATTTAAAAAAGGGTCGAGAAGATTTTATTACTGTTTACGATTGTGAAAAAAATGGAGGTAAAGCGGAAGCTGTTAGACTTGGGATGTTGCATATGGCTCAGCATGATGATCTAGATTATATTGGCTTTTTAGATGCCGATTTATCAACCGATTTAAGAGATTTTGACGATTTAGTTAAAACCATAGAAAGTTCAGATTTTAAAATTGTTAGTGGCTCTCGAATTAGTAGAATGGGAGCAAATATCACTAAAGAATCTGCAAGAAAAATAATTAGTATGACTATTAATTTCATTATCCGAAAGATTTTGGGAATGGATTTTAAGGATACGCAATGTGGTGCTAAAATTTTCAGTAAAGATGTTATTGAACTTTCTTTTAGAGAAAAGTTTGTAACACAATGGATTTTTGATGTTGAGATATTTAAAAGAATGACGCTTTATTTCGGCACAGAAAAAGCTAAAACATATATCTGTGAACAACCATTAAAAAGATGGATACATGCCGATGGATCTAAGTTATCTATGAAAGATTCTGTAAAAATTGTATTTCAATTGGCACAAATTGCATGGGTATATAGAGGAAAAAAAATGAATACTTCAAATATAAAAGCTGTTAATAGTTTTTCTAGCTAATTATAATGAAAATTGGAGTAATAATAGTGTTTGATAATAACGCTGTAGATATTGAAAAAGGTTTATTTGATGGCTTGTTTGGTTTTCGTAGTGATGTTCACTTATGTTTAGTAAACAATGGCAGTAGAGATGATACTCTGGATAAATTAGAAATGTTAATTGATACGTCGGGATTAGATTGCACTTTAATAGATATTAAGCAAAATAAAGGAGTGAATTTTGCGATAAAGGCAGGTGCTAGATATTTTTTTAGCCAAAATAAGTTGAAATATTTTGGATATTCTACCACCTCAAATGTAAGAGCAACAAACGATTTGTTCTCATTAATGAATGAAATTGAAAATTTTTTAAAAACAATGATTAATTATAAAGTGGATAAGTCGCAAAGTACAAGTCCAATTAAACCGGTGTTTTTTAAAATTCAGAAATAACAAACAATTAAATATCGCTTGTAAAGCATCGTGATATTTAACTTGTGAAAGCACGCATAACCTAACTTATGTTGTTACTAAAAAACGTTGAAATCCTCCCCAGATTTTAGCGTTTTTTTTATTCTAAATTTTGTCAAATCACTTTGCGATTAATGCGGTAATTCTTTTAGTAATCTTAATATTATTGCCAATAAGTACTTTGTCTGTTTTGTTTGATATGAAATTAACCACCAATCGTAATCATACTACGGTTATTGTTATGCAATTTAGGCTCTTGTAACTTCTTTAAAGTATCCATACCACCTCGCACTTTAAATTTAGCTTGTACCGCTTTTTGTATAATAGGTTCTATGTTTTTCCCTTCTCTCAAGCTTGTTAGTAAATCCGATTCTCCAGAAGAAAATAAACAGTTTTTTAATTGTCCGTTGGCTGTTAAACGCAATCTGTTACAAGAATCGCAAAAGGGATTGGTAACCGAACTAATCACTGCAAAACTACCTTTATAACCTCTTATTTTGTAGTTTTTAGATGTATCATTTGGAGCATCGATTAAGCGTTCAATTTCTTCTTCGGAAAAGGAAGCGTTAACTAAATGCATCACATCGGCATAAGATACCATTTTGCTCATATCCCATTTATTGCCATCAAAAGGCATAAATTCTATAAACCGAACAGAAATTGGTAAATCTTTGGTGAAATGAATGAAATCGATAATTTCATCTTCATTAAAATCTTTCATTAAAACGGCGTTCAATTTCACATTAAAACCTTCTTTTACTAGAAGTAGAATGTTGTTATAAACTTTCGTGAATTGATCACGACGGGTAATATGTTTAAATTTTTCCGCATCTAAAGAATCTAAACTCACGTTGATTTTTTTAACGCCATGTTTTTTAAGAATATCAATATATTTATCGATAATTACAGCATTAGAGGTAATTGATAATTCCACAGGAAGTGATGCCAAACGTTCTAAAATAACAGGAATATCTTTTCTTATTAACGGTTCGCCACCTGTAAGTCTAATTTTTGTAACACCATGTTTTACAAAGGTTTTAGCAATGTCATAGATTTCCTCATAAGTCATTAAATGGCTTTTTGGAGAAAGAGGAACACCTTCGGCAGGCATGCAGTATGAGCATCGTAAATTGCAACGCTCAATTAACGAAATTCGTAAATATGCGTGATCTCTACCGTGTAAATCTTGTAATACGGGGATTTCGTTTTTCATTACTATTCTTTTAATTTATTCTATATTTTCACGTTTAAAAAACCAGAAGTAATCTTTTACTAACTAATCGTGTCTTGCACCTTTCAAAATCCTGAAACTATGCAAAACAGCAGGGAAAATGGCATCCATAGATTCCTTGGCTCCATTGGTTGAACCTGGTAAAGCTAAAATCAAAGTATCTTTTATTGTTCCTGCAACACTGCGCGAAAGCATAGAAAATGGTGTACGATCTTGCCCATAATTTCTAATAGCTTCTTCAATACCCGGAATACGTCTATCAAGCAAAGGAATTAAAGCTTCTGGAGTAACATCACGTCCCGAAAGCCCTGTGCCACCGGTGTATATTACCATATCGATACCTTGTGCTTCAAAATGTTTAGCTTTATTTTGAATGTCATCAATTTCATCTGGAATAATAACGTATTCTGCAATTTTCACATCGCAAGATTCTAATTTTGAAATAATTGCTTTTCCTGCTTTATCTTCTTTATGCCCTGCCGAAATAGTATCGGAACACACCACAACAGCAGCTTTTAAATCTTTTCTAAAACGATCTCTAAAATCCGATTTTCCGCCTTTTTTCTCTAATAATTTAATAGCATGAATTTCAATGCCTTTATCAATAGGCTTCAGCATGTCGTACATATTTAGTGCAACAACACTTGCGCCATGCATCGCTTCAACTTCAACACCTGTTTTATAAATAGTTTTTACTGTGAAAAGCACCGTGATTTCTAGTCCGTTAATTTCGTATTCTACACCTGTAAATTCAATAGGTAAAGGATGACAATCAGGTAAAATATCCGGCGTTCGTTTTACACCCAACAGCCCGGCAGCTTTGCTCATCGCAAAAACATGACCTTTAGGTACGGTATCGTTTTTAATAGCTTCTATAGTTTCGGGTTTACTTACTTTTACCACAGCTTGAGCAGTTGCGGTACGTAAAGTTGTGCTTTTATGGGTGATGTCTACCATTGTATTGTTATGTGTTTAACTGAAATTTGCGTAAAGCATTTAGTTTATTAGGGGTTTTTCAATTTAATTCTTTCGCTATAAAATATATTATGAATTCACTTTCCATTGATGTGTTTCATCTTCAAAAATTTCTTTTCCAAAAACAGGAACGTCTGCTTTAATCGCTTCAACAATAAACTCTAAAGCTTTAAAAACCACTTTTCGTCTTGGAGAAGATACAAATACAAAGAGGCAGATCTCACCTGCTTTTACAGTTCCTAAACTGTGATAAATATGCATGCAGGTTAAGTCGAATTTTTCAAAAGCCAATTCTCTAACTTCATGAAATTTAGCGTTGGCCATCTCTTCGTATGCTGTATATTCTATAGCGGCCACCGTTTTATTATCGATAACATCGGCACGTACTTGGCCTAAAAATATATTATGTGCACCAATGCTCGTTTTGGTTTGATGTTTAGCAATTGAATTTCCGATAAATTCGGATGAAATTGCGCCTTGTTGAAATACGTTTTTTGATTTTTTAGGTTCCATATGTTTGTTTTTTAGACTGTTTTAGTTTTTAAAGTTTCTATGAGTTCTAAAGCTCCTTCTTTTAAACTAAAACAATTATTAATTCCATTGTTTTTCAAAATTGAAACGGCTTTTTTACTGCGCATTCCCGATTTGCAAAACAAGTAATTCTCTTTTTTTGAATCTATTGTATTTAAGTTGTTCCCTAATTGAGATAAAGGAAGGTTTATCACATTTAGACTTTTAATTTTAGGTGTCTCATGTGTTTCACGAACATCGATAAATTGAATATTTTCTTTATTTAATATCCTTTTAATTGAAATTGTTTCGTTCTCGAATTCACAATTGAAATTAAATATTTTAGATTGAAAGTTATCTTTTTTATCTAAAACCGTTTGAATAACAGTTTCATTTCTTTTTATTTTTAAGGTCGAAGTTTGATAAGTTAAGGCATTGTAAAACAGAATTTTTCCTGAAAGCACGTTGCCTATGCCTAAAATAATCTTTAAAACTTCGTTGGCTTGCATAGTGCCGATAATACCAGGAAGGACACCTAAAACTCCAGTTTCCGAACAATTAGGAACGCTATCTTTCTCCGGTGGATTTGCAAATAAGCAACGGTAACTTGGCCCGTTTTGATAGTTAAATACCGAAACCTGACCTTCGAATTTATAAATAGCTCCAAATACCAATGGTTTGTTGGTTATTACGCAAGCATCGTTAACTAAGTATCTGGTTTCAAAATTATCAGATCCATCAACTATAATGTCGTAGTTTTTAAATAAACTTAAGGCGTTTTTATAAGTCAGTTTTTTAGGAAATGCTTTTATAGAAACGGTATCGTTTAAATCTTCTAAACGTTGTTTTGCAGCAATAGCTTTGTTGATTCCTAGAGTTGATTTTCCGAATAAAACTTGGCGTTGCAAATTAGATAATTCTACCACATCAAAATCTATAATCCCAATTGTCCCAATTCCTGCAGCCGCTAAATATTGTAAAATAGGGCAACCCAAACCACCAGCGCCAATAACTAAAACCTTGGCTTGGTTTAGTTTATTTTGACCTGTTTTTCCTATTTCAGAAAGGGTGATATGCCGGTTGTATCTGCTGCTCATTAACTTATTTTATTTTGAAAAAAATTTATACTAAAACTTAAATAATTATCCACCAGCAAATGGAGGCAATAATGCAATATCTGCACCTGTTATTTCTGTGTTTCCCGAAACCAATTCTTGATTTTGAGCCACTTGAAAATCTTTGTGTTTTAAGTTTTCATATTTTGAATACAATACCTTTAAAAGTTCAGAAACGTCACCTCCTAAAAACTCAATTAACTCTTCATTAACCTGAGTAACTTCAGCAATTTGTCCAAAATATTTTATGCTTATTTGCATGCTTTTAGTTGTTTTAATTCGTCTTTAGTATTTACGTTTGTTGTAAACTGATTTTCATTGTCTTCAATTGAAACACTCTTAACTTTACATTGATTTATAGCAAACTGTAACTTGCGTTCACCTTTGTTTAGAAGGTTTATAAAAGTTGTTTCGCAAGACTTATTATATAAAGCAATTAGCGGCATTTTTTGTCCTTTACTTTCTATTTGAATAACTTCTGATGTTTTATCAATACCTAAAATTAATCGATTTAAAATATTGGCATTTATTAAGGGAATGTCGCAACTTAAAACCAAATTGTACTCGGTTTTAGATGCTTTTAAACCTGAATAAATTCCCGCTAAAGGTCCTGTGTTTTCAATAATATCGTCTATTCTTTTTAAACCAAATACATCATAATCTGTATTATTTGAAACAATTATTATTTTGGAAACTAATGGTTTTAAAGCATCGATGCTATGTTGTATAAACGATTTATCATTCAACATTAAAAAACCTTTGTCCGTACCCATTCTAGAGCTTTTTCCTCCTGCTAGAATAATACCCGATATGTTTTTTTTATCTATCATATTATGTGAAAAATAATTTGCCACAGGCCATAATTAAAACAAAAGCTAAAATATAGCGCAACTGCATGTTGTTAATTTTTTTACTTCCATAATATCCACCTAGAATACCACCGATTAACGCAATGGCTACTAATAAAAATGATTCTTTTTCAATGGTTACACCACTATATAATTGACCAACCAAACCTGATGCTGAATTCACCCAAATAAATAATGCCGAAACAGCTGCTGCTTCCTTCATTTTACCCCAATGGAATAATAGAATTACCGGGCTTAAAATGATGCCACCACCAATACCAATTAGTCCTGAGAAAAAACCAATAGTGCCACCGAAAAGCAATCCTTTCCAGAGCTTAATTTCTTTTATGTTATCGCTTTCTTTTCCAAAAACATTCAGCATTTTAAGTATGGCGAAAATCAATAAAACAGCTAATATTTTTTTATAGATAGAAGCATCAATTTCAATAGTTCCTCCTAAAAAAGCGAATGGAATAGAGGTGATTGCAAAAGCTAGAAATAGTTTTTTATTAAAAAATCCAGCTTTATAATAATAATAAAATGATATACCTGCTACAAATATATTAAGCAGTAGAGCAGTGGGTTTCATGGTTTCTGGAGCAAACGAAAATATTGCCATTAATGCTAAATAACCGCTAGCGCCACCATGGCCTACACTGGAGTACAGAAAGGATATAATGGGCAAAATAATTAAAAACAAGGTTATGTTTTCGGTTTGTAGCATGTTAAACTTTTATAGCTCTTCGAGTTTTATTAATTGTTCGTCTAAAAAGTTCCAGCAGTTTTGGTTTATTTCATCGAAAACGGAAATTAATTTTTTGCCGTAATCGGTAAGTTCCGCACCACCACCACCTTTTCCGCCAGTGCTATTTATGGTTACTGGTTTTTTAGCCGATTTGTTAACTGAATCTATTAAACCCCATGCTTTTTTGTATGATAAACCTAAAGTTTTCGCAGCTTTAGATAAAGAACCTTCTGTTTCAATGGCTTTTAATAATTGCACACGACCTTCACCCAAAAGCACATGGTTTTCGGCTTCTATCCAAATTCGACTTTTAATTTTATAGCTCATATTATATGGGTAAAATTATAGTTTCAACTGTTTTGCCTATAGTTATTTCTTGTTCGTTTTCATCCATAAATACTAAAGCATTTGCTAAAGCAAAAGTTTGTTGCATAGCCGAACTTTGTCCTTCTAAAATTTCAACTTCACCTTTATTGTAAATGGCTTTTAAAAATTGAGCTCTATCACCTTTTTTTATAAAGTTTGTTATCGATTTGGCGTCTACTCGTTCTAGTTCTAAGGCATCACGATTCATCATGTTTTGCAAAGCGATGTATACATAAATGTAAAAACATGTTAATGCTGCTGCAGGGTTTCCTGGTAAAGCAAAAACTTGAGTGCTTCCTTTTTTTCCGTAGAATAATGGTTTTCCTGGTTTTTGTTTTACTTTATAAAATAGCTCTTCAACGTGTAATTCTGTTAAGGCTCTGCCAACAAAATCGTAATCACCAACCGATATACCACCTGTTATAATAACAAGATCATTCTCGTTAATGGCCTCTTTTAATTTGGTTACCGTTTGGCCATAATTATCAGATACATTATATAAATTAACATCGTAGAATTTTAAATTGTACAATGCGCTCAAAAGCATTTTTGAATTGCTTTCGTAAATTTTCCCGTAGCTTAAATCGTTTCCAGGTTCTATTAATTCGTTACCTGTTGTTATAATAGCTATCGCTGGTTTTTTGTAAACCGCAACAGTTCCAATACCTAAAGATGCTAAAAACCCAATAGCTGCGGGTGTTAGTTTTGTACCTTCTTTTAAAGCTAAATCCCCTTGTTTAACTTGTTCGCCTAGCGGACGGATATTTTGATTTAAAGATGTTGAGCCTTCAATATGAATAAACGTTTTTTCGATCTTAACCTTTTCTTGCATAACTACCGCATTTGCAGAATTAGGTACCGCAGCTCCAGTAAATATGCGCACGGCTTCTCCTGGTTTTAATATAGGTTGGTGTTTATCGCCTGCCTGAATTTCACCTATTAAGAGGTAAGTTGCACCATTATGTAAGTTTAAAGCGTAACCATCCATTGCGGATTGGTTAAAAGGCGGCATATTTATAGGAGACTTCACAGCTTTAGAGAGGATATAACCTCCTGCTTTTTCTACCGTTTTTACGGTAGTTTTCATTAAAGGCTTGGTGTTTTGTTTAACTGTAGAAATGGCTTGTTCTATGGAAATCATCATAAATATCGTTATGTATTGGCAAATATAACGAATTTAATTTTTTATTTTAACTTTATTATAACATGATATTTGTCATTAATTTTTATAAAATAATACTACATTTTTGCTAAATAATTAAAAGACTTGATGTTAGTTTTGTTTGAAATAATAAAAAAACGTATTTTTAACAGAATATTAAGATTTGAATTGAAGAACATTTAAAAGAGGTAAAAGGCAGCTTATTAATAAACTTGATAATTTATACTTGTGAATATCCAAAACAAATTATTACCAAATAAAAAATCTAGATGGCGTACAATAGCGGTTTTTTTTATTGCTATTATTACAGGTTTAGGTTTGTTTATGACAAAAGAAGCTGAACTAGTTTCCTATATGTCCGATGATCCTTTAGCTTGTGTAAACTGCCATGTAATGACGCCAGTTTATAATAGCTGGATGCATAGTTCTCATAGGCAATGGGCTTCCTGTAACGATTGCCATGTGCCACATAATAACATATTTAATAAGTACTATTTTAAAGCGAAGGATGGTTTATTTCATGCATCGGTTTTTACTTTAAGAGCAGAACCCGAAGTAATGTTTATGAGAGAGGAATCTCAAGAAGTGGTTCAAAATAACTGTATTCGTTGCCATGTGCAACAAGTTACTCAAGTAAAGTATGATGGTTATATAGAAGATCATGCTAAAAATAGAACAGAAAGACAATGCTGGTCATGTCACCAAGAAGTACCACATGGTACAGTTCATGGCATTTCAACAATTAAAAGTAATATTTCGCCACTACCAACCGATAAAGAAGAAGCTGTAATACCAAGCTGGTTGGAGAAAGAAATGGAAACCAAATAGATTATTAAAATAATTATACTTAATACATGAAAAACAAGGTTTTATTTATCGTAACAGTAGTAGTCGTGTTTCTACTGGGATTATTAGCATCAAGTATTGTTAATAGGAAAAACGAAGCTAAATATCAATATGTTCCAAAGGTTAACATTGGCGATAATGAACCAAGAAACGCCGAATGGGGAAAAAATTATCCAGCGGAATATCAATCGTTTTTGCAAACAGCCGATACTAGTTTTGCCTCTTTTCAAGGAGGTTCTGCTATGCGCGACATGTTAGATGAAGATACAAATCTAGTAGTGCTTTGGGCTGGTTATGGTTTCTCTAAAGATTATAGCCAAGGTAGAGGACACATGAATGCTATTAAGGATATAACAAATTCACTTAGAACTGGTGGACCTAAAGGAGAAGGTGATGGACCAATGCCTGCTACATGTTGGACTTGTAAGAGTCCTGATGTGCCACGTTTAATGAATGAAAAAGGTATAGCCGAATTTTATTCTGGTAAATGGGCTGATAAAGGTGACGAGATTGTAAACCCAATTGGTTGTGCAGATTGTCATGATTCTAAAACTATGAAATTAACGATATCTCGTCCTGCTTTAGTGGAAGCCTTTGATGCTATGGGTAAAGATATTAACCAAGCCACGCACCAAGAAATGCGATCTTTGGTTTGTGCGCAATGCCATGTGGAGTATTATTTCGATAAAAAAATACCAGGAAAAGAAGGTGTTCCATATTTGAAGTTACCTTGGGAAAACGGTATGTCTGTAGAAGCTATGGAAGAGTATTATGATGCTATTGAATTTAGTGATTGGACACACAAATTAAGTCGTGCGCCAATGTTAAAAGCACAACATCCAGGTTACGAAACATACTTAACTGGAGTTCATGCAGATCGTGGTGTATCTTGCGCAGATTGCCATATGCCATATAAAAGTGAAGGCGGACAAAAATTTACGGATCACCATATACAATCACCTTTAAACAATGTATCTAACGCTTGTCAAGTTTGCCATAGAGAAGATGCTGATAAATTAAAGTTGAACGTTTACGATCGTCAACGTAAAACAGCAGAGAACAGATTAAAATTAGAAGGATTTATAGTGAAAGCGCATGTAGAAGCTAAAAAAGCTTGGGATTTGGGAGCTACGGAAGAACAAATGAAAGATATTTTAATGGATATTCGTCACGCACAATGGCGTTGGGATTATGCAGCAGCATCTCACGGTGCATCATTTCACTCGCCAGTTGAAACTGCTAGAGTTATAGGTAGTGGTTTTACAATTATTCAAGACGGACGTGTAAAATTAGCACGTTTACTTGCAGATTTAGGATATAATAAACCAGTTGAAATGCCAGACATTTCCACAAAAGCAAAAGCTCAAGAATATATAGGCTTGGATATGGAAGCTTTAAGAAAAGAAAAAGCTGAATTCAAGAAAAACTTAGTACCTAAGTGGTTAGAAGCTGCTAAAGAAAGAGAGTCTAAATACGATTCTAAAGATGTATCTTTAAACAATTAGGAATTAGTATTCGTTTTTAATAATTAAGAAAGATAGTTTTTGATGATTAGTAAGATCACCAAAGCTATCTTTCTTCTTTTAATAGAGTTTTATGCAGAAATTATACAAGTTTTTTTCATCATCACGATTGGCTTTACTTTTATTACTAACATTTGCCGTATCAATGGCTATAGCCACGTTTGTTGAGAATGATTATGGAACAAAAACAGCCTGGGTTATCATTTACGATTCTTGGTGGTTCGAGGTGGTAATGGTTGGTCTGGTTTTTTCATTTATTGCAAATATTTTTAAATATAATTTGCTTCGGAAGGAAAAATGGCCAATTCTGCTTTTTCATGTTTCATTTATCATTATTATTTTAGGTGCAGGTATTACACGATACACCTCTTATGGAGGTGTTATGCGGATTAGAGAAGGGCAATCATCTAATTTTGTTATTTCCGACACTAATTTCCTGTCTCTTACAATTACCGATGGAACAACTTCAAAAACAGTAAAAGAAAAATTATCTTTTTCATCTATAAAAAATAACGATTTCACTTTAAAAACAGATTTTGAAGGCGCAACAGTAGCTGTGTCTTATAAAGATTATGTAGAAGATGCTATTGCAGAAGTTATTGAGGATGAGAAACACGGCGAGCCACTCCTAGAAATGGTAGTAACTGAAGGGAAAGGCAGGAACACGGTATATCTTAAAAAAGGAGAAATTGAAAAAATAGGGGAACACCAGCATGAAATTGGTTTCAATTCTAATAAAAAAGGCATTATTAATATTGTCGAAGAAAATGGTGCTTTCAGTATCAATTCTCCACACGATTTAGATTTCTTCATCATGTCGTCTCAACAGGCAGGAATAATATCGAAAGATAGTTTGCATGCTATTACCTTAAGAACTTTATATCGATCTGGCGATATCTCATTTGTACCACTAACGTATTTTGAAAGCGGAATTTTTCATTTAAAAAGTGAATCTGAAGATTCTAAAGAAAATGATAAAATGAAGGATGACGCGTTACTTGTAAATGTATCTGTAAATGATGTTGAAAAGCCATTAAATATATTGTATCGTGAAGGGTTTTTACCAACACATCACGAGGTTAATATTGATAATTTAAGAGTGATTTTATCTTATGGAGCAGGAGCAATAGAAACACCGTTTGCTATTCAGTTAGATGATTTTCAGCTGGAGCGTTATCCCGGTTCTTCTAGTCCGTCGGCCTATGCTAGTGAAGTTACTATTATAGATAACGATGAAAAAACACCTTTTAGAATTTTCATGAATAATGTGTTAGATTACAGAGGTTATCGTTTTTTTCAAGCTAGTTATGATACCGATGAAAAAGGTACCGTACTTTCTGTTAATCATGATAGTTTAGGTACTTGGATTACTTATTTAGGTTATCTGCTTATGACGTTTGGTATGTTTGCCACGCTTTTTGGAAAAACATCTCGTTTTCATTTAATTAATAAAAAGTTGAAGCATTTAAAAAAGAAACATGTAGCCGTTGTTATATTGCTTTTTGGTTTGCAAGCCTCATTTGCACAACAATTAAACGATTCTACGGCACTGCAAATAGAGAATTTAGTAAAATCGCAAGAAGTAGATAGAGCACATGCTGATTATTTCGGGCGGATTTTGGTGCAAGATCTTGACGGTAGAATAAAACCTGTAAATACTTTAGGATCTGAATTTTTAAGAAAAATATCAAGAAAATCGAGTTTTTCATATCAAATAAATGATGAAAAAGTAACTTTTGATGCGAATCAAACGTTTTTAGCCATGCATATAGCGCCACATGTTTGGCAGAAAATACCGCTAGTTAAAGTTGATTTCGATAAAACAGGCGATCTTTTTAAAGATGTGGTAGTTGGTACAAATAATCTTTTACCTTATACTAGTTTGCTAGATGATAAAGGTGATTATATTTTAACCAATCAAGTTGAAGAAGCTAACAAGAAAAAGCCTGCAGAACGTAATGAGTTTGATAAAGAGGTTTTAAAAGTTGATGAGCGATTTAATATTTTATATAATTTATTTGCTGGAAATTATTTAAAAATTTTCCCGAATAAGAATGATGCCAATAATACGTGGTTCAGTTTTAAACATCATTTTAGAGATTTTCCAGAGGAAGATGCTCAGTTCGCGCAAAACATTATCCCATCTTATTTTAATGACATTGTAATGCTTAAGTATGATGATGCTCAAGAGAAATTAATGTACATTAAAAAGTATCAAGAAGTTTTAGGTGCAAGTGTGATACCAACTCCGGAGCGCATAGAAGCAGAACTTTGGTACAATAAGGCCAATATTAATTTTTGGTTATTTCAAGTGTTTTTTACACTTGGGTTGGTGTTATTAGTTTTAGCTATTGTAAAAATGTTTGTTCAAAAGAAAGCTATAGAATTTTTTAATAATGCATTTATAGTATTAACGCTCGTTTCATTTTTATGCTTTACCGGAAATATTATTTTACGTTGGTATGTGGCCCAACATGCGCCATGGAGTAATGGCTACGAGATGTTGGTTTTTGTTTCTTGGGTGCTGCTTTTATGCGGTTTACTTACGTTCCGTAAATCCGATTTTTCTTTACCTTTAGCAACACTGTTTTCAGGAGCTTTATTATTTGTAAGTTACTTAGATTGGTTAAATCCTGAAATCACGAATTTAATGCCTGTTTTAAAGTCGTATTGGTTAAAAATACATGTGGCAACCATTGTTAGTAGCTATGCGCCTTTGGCTTTATCTGCTATTTTAGGCTTAATGGCCTTGTTGCTTTATATTTTTAAAACACCCAAAACTAAGGCGATAATAGAAATTAAAATTAAAGAGCTAACTTATATTAATGAAATAGCCATGACTATTGGTTTGTTTGTTTTAGCTGTAGGTACGTTTTTAGGAGGTGTTTGGGCTAATGAATCTTGGGGACGTTATTGGGCTTGGGATCCAAAGGAAACATGGGCTTTAATAAGTATTATTGTTTATGCTATTGTGTTGCATTTAAGATTTATCCCGAAACTGAATAACAACTTTGTTGTAAACGTAGCAAGTATGTTTGCTTTTTGGTCTATTATCATGACGTCTTTTGGAGTAAACTATTACTTGTCTGGGTTGCATAGTTATGCCGCTGGCGATCCGTTGCCAATCCCTAAATTTGTTTATGTTTTAGCGGCGTTTATGGTTATTGTAACGCTTTTAGCGTATTACAGAAAGAAGACTTTTTGTCGTAAAAAATGAGAGTAGTAGAATAGATTTAAACTCTTAATCAATAGAACGATATACATAAAATCTATTTTTAAAATTACGGTTTTAATAATAAAGGCATCATAAATATATGATGTCTTTATTATTTGAAGAATCTATTTGTGTAATTATCAAAAATAAGTAGTGTTTTAAATAATTACGTATTAATACTTATATTTGTGTAAGTAGCTTAAAAGCTTGATATGCAAAACACAGTTATAAATACATATAGAACAACATCGAACGGGAGATCGCTCACAGGGACAGCTTGCGAAGTATGTGTTAATAACAATTGTTTAATAAAGAATGCATTAAATACCTTAGGTCCTGCAATTCTAGAAAAAGAAAAGAGTGATATCCGTTGTAAAAAAGGACAACAATTTATAATAGAAGGAGCGCCAGTTAATGGGTTGTTTTTTATTCTGAAAGGAACGGTTAAGGTTTTCAGGACTGGTATTAATGGTCGTGAGCAAATAGTTCGTTTTGCTAAAGAAGGCGAAATTATCGGGCATCGTGGTTTTGGTACCGAAGAGTATTATTCTATTGGTGCTGTGGCTTTACAAGACACTGTGCTTTGTTATTTTTCTAAAGATAGTTTACAAGAAGCCTTAAGGAAAAGTCCTGAGTTTAGTTATGAGTTAATGCTTTTTTATGCCAACGAGCTTAATCGTAGTGAATCTAAAGTAAAGTCTATTTCTCAAATGACGGTTCGTGAGCGAGTTATTGATACATTGTTATACATTAATAGAAAATTTGGAGATTTACGTGGTTATCTCAATTTACCACTAAGTAGAAAAGAATACGCCGATTACGCAGGAACCACAGAAGAACAGGTTATTCGTGTATTTTCTTTATTAAAAAAAGAAGGTTTAATTTCTGCTAAAGGAAAAAAAATTGGTGTTCCTAATGTACAATCGCTCAAAAATGAAATTAGCGAACATAACTATTTCTTAGATAGTTAAGCTACATTTCAAAGTAATACAACATACTTTTTCATTTCTTTCTTCAACTTAAAAACCGCCTTGTTTTTTTCTAAGTTATGCTTCATTTAAAATATTATTTCAACTTAATTTTTATAAATACTCATTTTTATACGTAGTTTTTCACGCTCACTATGTTGGTTTACGTAGTTTGTTTTATGTGTTTAAGTTGTTTTTAATCAGTTAGTTATTTCTTTTAACTGTGTTTTCGCAGGTTTTTATATGCTAAAAAAGATGTTATTATATGGGGAATATCATGTAATAAATTAGGTTCTACTTATATATTTGCAACAAGTAAGTATTAATACTTAGTAATTAATTAAAACAATTCAACATGAAATCATTATTAACAAAATCCTCTTTAGTTCTTTCCTTAGCGATTGCATTAAGTGCTTGTGGGGGCAAAGAGAAAAAGAAAGAAATAGCAGAAACTGTTGTCGCTGAAGTTTCTAAAACAAAAACATTAGATATTGAAAAACCTCAATTAACATTTGGTTTTATAAAATTGACAGATATGGCACCTTTAGCCATTGCAAAAGAAAAAGGATTTTTTGAAGATGAAGGCTTATTTGTTTCAGTTGAAGCACAATCGAACTGGAAAAATATTTTAGACCGTGTCATTGATGGTCAGTTAGATGGTTCTCACATGTTAGCGGGACAGCCAATTGCTGCTGGAGCAGGATTTGGACGTCAAGCCGATTTAGTAACGCCATTTTCAATGGATTTAAATGGTAATGCCATTACGGTATCTAACGATGTTTGGTCTAAAATGAAATCTCATGTACCAACAGGAGAAGATGGAAAACCTGTACACCCAATTAAGGCAGAAGCATTACAACCTGTAATTACAGAGTATAAAAATTCTGGTAAGCCTTTTAAAATGGGAATGGTATTTCCGGTATCTACACATAATTATGAAATTAGATATTGGTTAGCAGCAGCTGGAATTCACCCAGGAATGTATACTGCAGATAATGTTCAAGGACAAATTGATGCTGAAGTTTTACTATCTGTAACACCTCCGCCACAAATGCCAGCAACATTAGAAGCAGGAACTATTCACGGGTATTGTGTAGGTGAACCATGGAATCAACAAGCCGTATTTAAAGGTATTGGAGTTCCTGTAGTAACAAATTACGATATCTGGAAAAACAACCCAGAGAAGGTTTTTGTAATGACAAAAAAGTTTGTTGAAGATAACCCAAACACGGCTATAGCTGTTACTAAAGCTTTAATTAGAGCTGGTAAATGGTTAGATGAGCCAAGTAATAGAGCAGAGGCTGTAAAAATATTATCAATGTCTCAATATGTTGGTGCGCCAGAAGAGGTTTTAGCGAATTCTATGACAGGAACTTTTGAGTTCGAAAAAGGAGATAAGCGTGATATGCCAGATTTTAATGTATTCTATAAGTACAATGCAACATATCCGTTTTATTCTGATGGTATTTGGTTCTTAACTCAAATGCGTAGATGGGGACAAATTCCTGAGGCTAAGCCAGCAGCATGGTATGCAGAAACTATTAATAACATTTACAGACCAGATATCTGGAAAGAAGCGGCTAAGCTTTTAGTTGAAGAAGGAAATATTCCTGCAGGAGATATTCCAACAACAGATGGATTTAAGCCTGCAACATCAGATTTTATAGATGGGACGACTTACGATGGAAAAGATCCAATTTCTTACATCAACAGTTTTAAAATAGGAAATAAA
The DNA here is from genome assembly GCF_009796805.1 of Algibacter sp. L1A34. Classification (NCBI taxonomy): domain Bacteria; kingdom Pseudomonadati; phylum Bacteroidota; class Flavobacteriia; order Flavobacteriales; family Flavobacteriaceae; genus Algibacter; species Algibacter sp. L1A34. The sequence continues at coordinate 3,272,198 of NZ_CP047029.1, forward strand.
GATAAAGCGATACAATAATTAGTAAAGCCAATAAATAAAGAAGTCATGAAACAAAGTATAACATTAGGAAAAGTAACCAATTTTATAGGTCTAGGTTTTTTAAGCACATTAAAAGATTTATTTACTGGTAAGCTGGAAAGAGAAGATTTAAAAAACCTCCTACGTAAAACAGTTGTTCCACTGGCTTCTATGCTATTATTTATTGGACTGTGGCATTTGGGTGCAAAATCTTTGTACAACATTGAAGCCGAACATAAAATTGAAAAAGCACTTACAGATCAAGGACAAGAAGCTGCCGATGCTTTGCAAGCATGTATTGCATCGGGAGATTCTAGTTGCCAACCTAATACGTTGCCATCTCCAAGCCAGGTTTGGGATTCTTATAAATCGTTATTAAGAGACCATAATATTATAAAAGCAGATAAAGCTGCGTTTATAGAAAAAACAGCTGTTTTAAATGAAAAACGATTGGCAGAAGGCAAGGATGCTATTACTTATACGGGGCGACCATCATTCGTAGATCAAATATTTAGAAGTTTAAAAACGGTATTCGCAGGGTTTTTATTGGCCTTGTTTATTGCTGTGCCCTTGGGGATTTTCATAGGGTTGAGTCCTACTTTAAAAAGTGCTTTTAATTGGTTTATTCAAATTTTTAAGCCTGTTTCTCCGGTAGTATGGTATTTACTTGTTTTTATGATTGTAAAAACACTATTGATTGGCTCTAGTGAAGATAGTTCGTTTACTATATCCTTTATAAGTGTTGGTTTATGTTCTATGTGGGCTACTTTGGTTAATACGGCAATGGGTGTGGCTACTGTAGATAAAGATTATATTAATGTTGCTAAAGTATTGAAGTTAGGACCATTTCAAAAAATATTTAAAGTTGTACTTCCTTCATCTTTACCATTAATTTTTACTGGTTTAAAAATCACATTATCAGTAGCTTGGATGGTTTTAATTGCTATTGAGTTATTGGCGCAGAGTCCTGGTTTAGGGTTGTTTGTTTGGGAAGAATTCCAAAACGGAGCTAACGATTCTAATGCAAAAATTATTGTAGCCATGTTTGTTATTGGAATCATTGGTTTCTTATTAGATAGAATTATGCTAACCATACAAAACTGGGTGTCTTTTGATAAAACAGAAGGGATTTAATTGAACAGACGAATTTGCGTTAGGGATTGCAGTGGAAAGCCCACAGCGTAGGAACGGAGCGAGGACTTGAAGCGTAAAGCCCGACCCTTGTGGTAACGCCCAAATAAAACTTAGAAAAATGGCATATTTAGAATTAAATAATATTTATAAAACTTACGGTAAAGGCGAAAACGAACCGGAAGTATTATCGAACATTAATTTATCGATAGAAGAAGGTGAGTTTGTTGCTATTGTAGGGTTTACTGGTAGCGGAAAAACAACTTTGGTAAACTTAATTAACGGTTTAATTACTCCAACTAAAGGTGAGGTTTTATTTAAAGGCGAGCCGGTTATAGGAACTAGCCATGAGCGTGGTGTGATTTTTCAGAATTACTCGTTATTGCCTTGGTTAACGGTTGGGCAAAATGTGTATATGGCCGTTAAAGAAGCTTTTCCTAAAAAAACTAAAGCAGAGTTACATGCTATTGTTGCCGATTATGTAGAGATGGTGAGTTTAACGCCCGCTATTAATAAAAGGCCTAAAGAATTATCGGGTGGTATGCGCCAGCGTGTATCGGTTGCTAGAGCATTAGCTATGAAGCCAGAGATGATTATTATGGACGAACCACTTGGTGCTCTAGATGCATTAACGCGTGGTAATTTACAAGATGAAATTTTAAATATCTGGGGAAAAGATAAACGTACAGCTCTATTAATTACGAACGATGTGGATGAAGGGATTTATATGGCAGACCGTATTATTCCGTTACGTCCAGGACCAAATGCAACTTTAGGACCTGAGTTTAAAATTGATATTGAACGCCCTAGAGATAAAACGGAAATGAATGATAATCCTAATTTCAAAAAAACAAGAAATGCTATTATTGAGTATTTAATGGATATTGGAAATGAAAGGAAAACTGAGGCTAAGGAAGCCATTGTACTTCCGGATTTAAGTCCTAAGGATTTTGTTAATCAATTTGAATTTTAATGAGCGATATAATGGAAAATATAAAAGCAAAACACGTTTTTAAGAACGAACTTTTTCCTTCGAATGAGGTGATGTTAAATTTAGAGCATTTAAAGAAGGTTTACCCAACGCCTAAAGGAGATTATGTGGTTTTGGAAGATTTAAACTTACAGATTAGAAAGGAAGAGTTTGTTACCATCATTGGCCATTCGGGCTGTGGAAAAACAACCATGCTTTCTATGATTGCGGGATTAAATCCTATTTCTGGTGGTCATATATCTGTTTTAGGAAAACACATAAAAGGACCAGGACCGGATAGAGGTGTTATTTTTCAGGCGCCTAGTTTAATGCCTTGGATGACCTCTTTACAAAATGTGCTACTTGGTGTTAATAAAGTGTTTCCGCATGCTACAAAAGCACAAAGGCATGATATTGCTAAGTACTATTTACAGAAAGTAGGGTTGGAGGATGCTTTTGATAAAAAGGCATCAGATTTGTCTCAAGGTATGCAACAGCGTGTAGGTATTGCTCGTGCCTTCGCTATTAAACCTAAAGTGCTATTGCTAGATGAGCCTTTTGGTATGCTAGATTCTTTAACACGAGGTGAGTTGCAAGATATTTTAATTGAAATTTGGAATAAAGAAAAAATTACAGCAGTTATGATCACGCACGATGTAGATGAAGCTATCTTTTTAGCAGATCGTGTGGTTATGATGACGAGTGGCCCTAAGGCGAAAATTGGAGATATTTTGAACATTGATTTTGAGCGCCCAAGAACACGAAAATCGGTGTTAGAGCATGATGATTACTACAAATATAGAAAACACTTAATAGACTTTTTAGAACACTAAAAATGAGTATTAATATGAGATTTATCATAAAGTAAGACTTAACAGTCGCATATATTTGCCATGATAAATTAAACTTAATGATACTAAATAAAACGAACAATTAACGACTACAAATTTAAAATTATGAAAAAAATTTATTTAACTATAGGCATCTTAACCATGATGGTTCAATTTGCTCAAGCACAATTTACATTAGATGGTGAGTTTAGGCCAAGAACAGAATACCGTAATGGTTTTGGAAGTATTATTCCCGATGCTGCAGATCCAGGTTTTGGTATTTCTACTAGAATTAGATTAAATACAGGTTACTCTACAGAGGCTTATAAGTTTTATGTAAGCTTGCAAGATATTATGGTTTGGGGAGAAAACAGACAAATTTTACCATACGATCAAAATAACTCGTTTGCAGTATTTCAAGCTTGGGCAGAAGTGAAATTAGGAGAAGGATTTACTACTAAATTAGGACGCCAAGTTATTTCTTATGATGATCAACGTATTTTTGGTGGCTTAGATTGGGCACAACAAGGGCGTAATCATGATGCTGCATTATTGAAATACAAAAAAGGTAAATTTTTATTAGATGTAGGATTAGCGTTTAGTCAAGATTATTCTAATCCAACAGGGTTTCAATCAACTTCTACAGCATACGGTACAACAGGTTTCTTTTCTTATAAAACAATGCAATATGCTTATTTAAAACAATCTTGGGATAGTTTCTCAGGTAGCTTATTGTTATTAAACAATGGTTTCCAAAAATATGAAGCCGATGGTGTTACTCCAGATGGTGTAAACAGTATTCAAACTTTGGGAACACATTTAGATTATAAAAGTGGTGATTTTGGAGCGGCTTTAAATGCTTACACGCAAATGGGTGATACTGTTGATGGTGCATATTTATTAGGTCTAGAGCTTACTTATAAAGCATCGGCTAAAGTTGCTTTAGGTGCAGGTATGGAGATTATTAGTGGTAACGATACAACAACTTCAGATTCTGAGGCGTTTTTTCCATTATACGGAACAAACCACAAGTTTAATGGTTTTATGGATTATTTCTACGTAGGGAACCATGCCAATAATGTTGGTTTAGTTGATTTCCACGTAAGTGCTAACTTCAAATTAAACGAAACGTCTAGCTTAATGGTTAAAGCTTTAAATTTTAGCGGAGAGCAAGAATTAGCTAGTGGAGAGAAATCTTTAGGAACCGAGTTAGATTTAGTGTACTCTAAACAGTTTAAAGGTTATGCTTTAAAATTAGGTTACTCGCAAATGTTTGCTAGCGATGGTATGTACGAATTAAAAGGTGTTACAGAATCTGCTGCTGCAGATATGCAAAACTGGGCTTGGGCTATGTTAGTTATCAAACCTAAGTTTTTAAACTAAGAGCTTTTAAAATAAAATTGATATTATATGAAATCCCGCTTATGGCGGGATTTTTTATGTTTAAGAATTAAGCCTAATCGGAAAAGAACTTACACGCATTGAAAAACGCTGTTAACTCATTCTTGATATTTTGTAGGCTATGATATTTATAAATTCGAATAAGAAAAATAAATATTATGAAACAACAATTAAGTATTTCGGTAAAGCAACCATGTTCGGAAGATTATAATCAATTTAAACCTACGGCTTGTGGCGGGTTTTGTAATTCCTGCGACAAGGAAGTTATAGACTTCAGGAGAATGAGTGATGATAAGTTAAAGGCTTATTTTAAAACCAATAAGGAAAATACCTGTGGCATTTTTGCGACCTCGCAGTTAAAGACTTATACTTTCGAAGATAAAAAAGGAAGACATACATCGTCTTTTAATTTTCTAAGAGTAGCTAGTGTGGCTTTTATTTCGTTAATTTCTTTACAAAATATACAGGCGCAACAACTACAACGACCGACGCAAACGGTACAAAAAGTAAGTGCTTTTGATAGTGAAAAGCAAACTGAAACAACTCCTTCTAAAACTGAATTTTTAAAAGGAACGGTTTCTGATACGTCTAGTCCGTTACCAGGTGTAAATATTATATTAAAAGGTACTACTATTGGTACAAGCACTAATTTTGATGGTGAGTTTGAGTTTCCTGAAACCTTAAAGGAAGGAGATATTTTGGTTATAAGTTACATTGGTTTCGAAACACAAGAAATCGCCATTAAAAAGAATCAAAAACCATTAGAGATTGTAATGCGTGATGATGTTTGCATACTTGTTGGTAAAGTAGCAGTAAAAGAGCTTTACGAGTCTAAGCCAAACTTATGGCAAAAAATAAAAGGTATATTTTAGATGAAACGCTTTATATTCATTTTAATAGCCTTTGTCGGTTTTTCGGCAATATCTCAACAGTCAGATTTCAATACTATCGATTTTAAAAAAACCGATAGTATTTCTGAGTTGTATAACTATACTGCATTAAAGAATTTGCCAGTTTTAGCACATAATCTCACGTTTCATTTAGATTCTGATGTCGAAAAATTTAGAGCCATTTACAAATGGGTTTGCCTCAATATAGAAGGCGATTATTGTTTTTATTTGAAAACCACTCGTAAGCGGAAAAAGTTTAAAAATGATAGTTTGGATTTTACCAATTGGAATAAGAGTTTACAGAAAAAAGTGTTTAAACAGTTGGTAGACAACCAAAAAACTATTTGTTCAGGTTATGCTTATTTAATTAAAGAATTGGCGGCACTATCTGGTATTGAGTGCGAGATTGTAAATGGCTATAGTCGTTCGCCAAGTAGTCAAATTGGTGAACTAGGTGTAGCAAATCATTCATGGAATGCGGTGAAGCTGAATAATAAATGGTATTTGGTAGATGCTACTTTAGCGAGTGGTTATTTTAATGTGAATGAAAACCAATTTGTTAAGAATTATAACGATGGTTATTTTTTAGCCTCACCAGAGCAGTTTTCTAAAAGTCATTTCCCTTTAGATTCAAAGTGGTTATTGTTAGATGATAAACCACGGGCTGATGAATTTGTTAATGGGCCGATAGTTTATGGAAGTTCTTTTAAATATAATATTTTGCCTATTTTTCCACAGAATCTAAAAAATGAAATTTTAAAAAATGATTATGTTGTTTTCAAGTTGAAGGTTTTTGACGAGAATGATATAGAAGAGATAGAGCTTATAATAACCAAAGGAAGTAGTTCTAAAGCAATTAAATTAGTCGACTATAAATATGAAGATGGTTTACTTGAATTCAAACATCAGTTTAATAAAAAAGGCTCCTTTGATGTTCATCTTAAAAAAGGAAATGATATTCTTGCTTCTTATAGCGTAATAGTGGAGAAGGAGAAAAAGATTTTGATATAATTTAAGAAAGTATGAGTGCTATTTTGTTTTAAAAATCTCGTCTTATTTTTAAAAACAAATGAGACGAGATTATTGTAAAGCTTGTAAAAAATTAATTTTTTACAAGCTTATAAGTTGTACTTTGGTTTTTGTCATTACTCAACTTAACAAAATAAATTCCTTTACTTAAGTTATCCATAGAAGCAGAATAAATATCACTATTTACAGTTACTTTATTTACAACTTGCCCAGTTGAATTTAGGATAGAAATTTCAGAGATGTTCTCTTTAGATTCTATAGTCAGTTTTTGGTCTCCAGAAATAGGGTTAGGATAAAAGCTAATTATATTTTTAGAGAAGTTATTGACACTTAAAGAAGATGATGCTAATTTTCTAATTCGGTGATTATTGTAATCCGCAAAGATTACATTTCCAGAATTATCAATAGCAATACCTGTTGGTTTATTTAACAAAGTAGCTGTGCCTATTTGTCCATCTCCATTATATCCTCCACCAGAATAACCAGTAGTGCCAGTTCCAACAATAGTATTAATAATACCATCTGTTCCAATTTTTCTAACTCTATGATTATCTCTGTCAACAACATATATATTTCCGGTTGCATCTAATGCAATTCCATTGGGGTCATTGAATTCTGCATCTGTAGCTTGTCCTCCGTCTCCACTAAAAGCATTAAAACCTCCTTTGCCTGCAACAGTAGTAATAATACCGCTGGTGCTTATTTTTCTAATTCGATCGTTGCTTCTGTCTGAAAAATAGACATTTCCATCGGCGTCGACAGCTATGCCATCAGGGCTTTTTAATTTTGCGGCAGTGGCTAGACCGTTATCTCCAGAAAATCCACTATCACCGGTTCCGGCATAAGTAGATATAACTCCACTTGTATTAATTTTTCTTATTTTATGGTTGTACCAATCAGAAATATAAATATTTCCAGTAGCATCAACAGCAACATCCGTAGGGGTGTCTAAGTTAGCAGCAGTAGCTTGACCACCATCACCACTATCACCATCAGTACCATTACCTGCAACAGTAGTTATAATGCCGTTAGTAGCCACTTTTCTAATTCTATGATTATTTCTATCGGATATATATAAATTGCCATTAGCATCTACTCCTAATCCTGAAGGGAAGTCTAGTTTTGCCACATTAGCTGGGCCTCCATCACCATCAAAACTACAATTACCAACAACACCCGCTACTGTTGTTATTGTTCCATCTGTAGCTATCTTTCTAACAACACAATTAGTGATTTCTGAAAAATAAATATTTCCAGAATTATCAATCACAACATCTGAAGGAAAGTTTGTAACAGCAGAAGTAGCAGGACCTCCATCACCACTATAACCTTGACTACCATCACCGGCAATAGTTGACACATTTCCATATTGAGAAAAGGAAAGTTGGAAGCATAAAAACAATAAAAAAGCGTATTTTTTTTTCATAAATGTAGGTTTTAAATGAAAACAAATATCTAATTAATATTGTTAAAAAAAAATTAGTTATTAAAATAACCTTATTAAAACAATGTAAAAGTTTACTTTTTTTACCATTTAACGATAAAAATGTTATTGATGTCTAATATTTACCTGTTTATTAAATGTTGCGATGAACTCATTTATAGGTGTTTAAAAAAAGGAGTTTCTGTTTTTTTAGTTTAAGTAGTTATTATAGTAAATCTAAAACGGGACCAGTAATTATTTTTTAGTTTAGTAGTTGTTTCAATTAAATTAGCAAATCTAAAGTAGGAATACTGTTGTATATTTTAAAACGGAATAGTAATATTGAATTAATGAAAAGAATATTAAAAAAAATAATTTGGTTAATACTATACTTGGCATTCAATATTGTTTTGTTTTTTATTGAAATAAATCTTTTCTTCAAGAAGAATAATACTAGTTACAGCAGCAATAGTGCTATTAATTCATTGGATGATTTTTTTGCTTTATCTCATGCTTCTTTTAATGTCCTTGGAGAATTAGCAATAGTTGGTTTTTCATTTGTAGCTATGGGTATAACTTTGGTTGCTTTTTTTACCACTTCACGTTTATTTTCTAAAACCAAAATATAAAACGAGTAAGAAGAAGTTTTTATTTAGTTTGTTAGCCGCTTTCTCTATAGTAAGTATACTAAAATTGATTGTTTATATCTGAACTTTGCCTTAGTAATAAATTTATTAAACTATTATCAAAACTACTGCTTTATAAATTTAGCAAAACTACTATTACCCTGGCTATCATTAACTTTTAATAAGTAAATTCCCGTATTTAGTTTTGAAACATTTAAATCATCTTCATCTCCCGAAAACTGTAACAATGCTTTACCTGTGATATCATAAACGAATAGGGAAACAAATTCTTCAGATATTTTAAATGAATTTTTTACTGGATTAGGATATATCTTAATTGTTGCATTAGCAATTTCGTGAAAGTCTTTTGTTGAAAGATTTTCATTTTCTCCTACTAAAAAAGCACCTAAAGGACGCTGATAAACAGATGCGGGAGCATTGTTTGTAAATTGTTGATTTAAAAATTCTAATATTTCAACTTCGTCATCCGGGGTTGTTCCGTCTGTAGAAGTTGTATTTGAAAAAGTTACAGATCCGCCTGCATCAGTAATTCTTTTTGCAAATCTATAGGCTTGTTCTCCATCAAACATTAAATCAGATCTTTCACTAGACCATGTTGCTCGTATAGGTAAAAACAAATGCTTTAATGTTTTTTTACTTGACTTATACACAGATGTTGATGATTCTTCAATGTCTGTTACCGTAAACTCTTCGTAAGCCCAAGAATTAGGCGGTGCTCCTTGACCTAAAGGAGTAATATGCCCCGCTGTAAAGTCTGACCAAGGATTTGTTGCTGTCATCTTTATAATCGCGTAATCTCTTTCATCAATATCATCGACACCATCTGTATCTACCAATATTAGCTCTCCATCTTCGTCTACAAAAGAATCCTTATCAATATTAGTTGTTATAGTAGCATTAGGTGCTGCATTACGAACCATTCGCACAAATTCTGCTCTTTGAGCAGTCGTGTTTTCAGGATCTGAATCTCCAAGACTGGAATTGACGTTATAGCTTCCAAAAGCATCTAACCAATATCCATCAACACCTAAGTCAGTAAAACGTTTTATATAACCTTCACATAAATTAACCCATGCTGCATGACCATCACCAGAAAAATAAGTGTCTACGTAATTATTCCAAGCTACTGCTCCTTCCGCTGTAGCTCTATCTCCAGGACTTAAAGTATTTAAATATAAAATTACTTTTTTACTCTTATTTTTTAATATGTTAATAACGTCAATAATAATTTGTTCGTTAGCTAAACTAGGCACAAATTCTTCATCAATAATGGAATTTGGAACTCCCATCACAGCATCTACATTAAGGTTTGTTCTTAAAGTCCATAGTTGAGAGTTCGCATTATTGGTAGCATTGGTAATTACATGTCCCATTGTTGGGTAGTTATTTGCCATTTCTTGTGCTCCCGCAATATAATCATAGGCTTTTCCTCCATCTGCAATAGGAGCCACATATTGATCTAAATCTTCACCTCCTCTTACGTAAAAACGACCTCCCCATGATCCTTTAAGTACGTCTACAAGAGGTTTTTGTTCCATTGAACCATATATTTGATCTATATAGTAAGTGATCTCAGATGTTGATACTTGTCCATTTCCATAACCAATATGCATTTGGTTGTAACCACCGTCTAAAAACCCACCTGCAGGTAAATCTCCTGGATTAAAAATAAAAGAAAATTGTTCCCATTCTTGTCCTTTTGTAAATTTTAATGTGATTTGCTTAAAATCTCCTGTAGTTGTATTTGTTAAATACAAACGGATACGATTTACAGCTGATACATCTGCTGTTGGAATATCTATATATGCTTTTAAACTTATTGTATATAATGCATCAGAAACAATATTCTGAGGTATTTCGAAATACAAAAAACCTCGAGTTACATTTGATTTTCTTTTAAACTTAGAGCTGACTGTATTTGTATTTAATCCGCCTGTATTGGGGTTGGGTTGATTTAAAGTAAAAGTACCGTCTAAAGTGTTTGTAAATATAATGTTCTCTGTTTGTGACTCATTTTCATACCAGAGAGATTGCGCCTGTATTTTACTTCCAAATAAAAGAAGTGAACTAAAAATTAGTAATTTTAATTTCATTGGGGTTTTGTTTTTTTTATTAAAACACTTGCAATGTAGTATTTTTCATGAATTATCACCGTTAAAGCGTGTTTTTTTTGCCTATTTTCTATGTTTGACGTTCTGTTTAAATTTATAACCTTTTTCTTTTAAAATTTTATTTTCAATAATTATATGTCTGTAAGTGTTTTGCTTTTCCGTTGGAATATTTTGTGAAAAAACCTCAAACAAAAGATTACCTGTTTTAAACCCTGCAAGAGTTGGATTAATTCCATTTTGCTTTATAGTATAAACTTTAAAGTCCTTTTTGTTAGAAAAATTTTCTATCAAATATACGCTAGAAAACTACGATCTAAATATAGAATATTATCCAAATAGCTCAAAAGTTTATAAAGATTTAGCAGACTTTTATCTATTGCAGGAAGATACTATTGCAGCTAAGGAATATTATGCTAAAACCCTCGAATTGGATGATAATTCTGTAGTTGATAAAATACTAAGAAAATTAGAGAATTAAAGCAAGCATAGGAAAAGCTTTAACATAACAAAGTGCAGGCATAAAAAACTCGTTTTCCGTTATTATTAGATAATTTCAATTAGAATAAAAGTATACAGTAATTAGGGATGAAACTTAATTAATTATAAAGTATCAAATACATTTGTTACATTTAAGCATAAAACAATGTTGATTTATGCTTAAAAAAGTTTTTGCTAGTGCCGTTTTCGGTGTGGAAGCTTCGACAATTACAGTCGAGGTAAACGTAGATAAGGGAGTCGGTTATCATTTAGTAGGTTTACCAGATAATGCTATTAAGGAGAGTAATTTTAGAATTGCCGCCGCACTTCAGAATAACGGATATAAAATTCCTGGTAAAAAAATTATCATTAATATGTCGCCAGCAGATTTGCGAAAAGAAGGATCTGCTTACGATTTAACTTTAGCTATCGGCATATTAGCTTCAACAGACCAAATTAAAGCTGACGATTTAGATAAATATCTCATTATGGGAGAATTATCTCTCGATGGGAATTTACAGCCTATAAAAGGCGCTTTACCCATTGCTGTAAAAGCAAGAGAAGAAGGATTTAAAGGTTTTATTTTGCCAGTCCAGAATGCGAAAGAAGCCGCTATTGTAGATAATTTGGAAGTTTTTGGTGTAGAAAATATTAAACAAGTGATTGACTTTTTTGATAAAGGCATCGCTCTAGAGCAAACCATAATTAATACACGAGAAGAGTTTGAGAAAAGTTTAGATTTTCCTGAATTCGATTTCTCGGATGTAAAAGGCCAAGAAGGCATTAAACGCTGTATGGAAATTGCTGCGGCTGGCGGACATAATATTATTTTAATTGGGCCACCAGGAGCAGGGAAAACTATGTTAGCAAAACGATTGCCTAGTATTTTACCACCAATGACGTTGCATGAAGCTTTGGAGACTACTAAAATTCATTCGGTGGTTGGTCGTGTAAAAGATACTGGGTTAATGTCGCAACGTCCGTTTAGAAGTCCGCATCATACAATATCAAACGTCGCTTTAGTCGGCGGAGGAAGTTACCCGCAACCTGGCGAAATTTCTATGTCGCATAACGGTGTTTTATTTTTAGATGAATTACCAGAGTTTAAGCGCGAAGTATTAGAAGTTATGCGCCAACCATTAGAGGATAGAGAAGTAACAATTTCAAGAGCAAAATTTACGGTTACCTATCCATCATCTTTTATGTTGGTGGCAAGTATGAATCCTAGTCCGAGTGGTTATTTTAACGATCCTAATGCGCCCGTAACATCAAGTCCTGCAGAAATGCAACGTTATTTAAGTAAAGTTTCTGGACCGCTTTTAGATCGTATTGATATCCATATAGAAGTAACACCTGTGCCTTTTGAAAAACTATCGGATGATAGAAAGGGAGAAACATCTGTTGATATTAGAAAACGTGTTACGAAAGCTAGAGAACGACAAACACAACGTTTTGCAGAGTCTGATACCGTACATTATAATGCGCAAATGAATACCAAACAAATTAGAAAACATTGTGTGTTAGATGAAGCTTCTAAGCAGTTATTAAAAACAGCTATGGAACGTTTGAATTTATCGGCTCGAGCTTATGATAGAATTTTGAAAGTTTCAAGAACTATCGCCGATTTAGAAGGTGTTGACAAAGTTGATGGTTCGCATATTGGTGAGGCAATTCAGTATAGAAGCTTAGATCGTGAAGGTTGGTTGGGATAGATTGCTTGTAGGTTTGTAATTTTTGTTCCAAATATTATATAAGGTGAAAATGAAGTAATAAGGATTTTTTTAATAGTAAAGGAGCACTGTTTTATACCTTTTGAACTTTAGCTTATAGTGATTATTTTACTTTTATTGTAGTATTGATTAATCTTGCTAATGTTACAAGAGTAATGTTTTTAACATTGTATAAATAAATTGTAAATGTTAAAACAGTAGTTAAGTTTTTTTATGACTAAATTGATTTTAAATAAGCGTTGTATTCTATTTTTTATGGTTCTCTTTTTTTTAATCGTAAAAGCGTATAGTTCTGTTTTTATATGTAATACACCTTATAATTTCGATGGAGACGCTGTGGTATCTCAAGAGGGATCTTTTAACATGTTTTCTTTAGATGTTCTGCCACCCAGTTGTACAACCTTATCATCACCAATATCTGGAGATACAGGTGTTCCTGTAAACACAACGTTATCTTGGAACTCTGTATCCAATGTAACAGGTTATAAATTAACTATAGGAACCGTTTCTGGCGGAACGGATATTTTGAATGCGTTTGATGTTGGAAATGTTTTAATTTATAATCTACCTATCAGTTTACCAGAGAGCACAACTATATATGTTAGCATAATACCTTATAATTTAGATGGAGATGCTCTAGGATGCCAAGAGGATTTTTTTAACACATTCGCTCCAAATGTTCTGGCACCTATTTGTACAATATTAAGATCCCCATTGGCAGGAGATATTAGAGTACCTCTTGAAACCGATTTATCTTGGGAGTCTATCTCCAATGCTACAGGCTATAAGTTGACTATAGGAACAACTTCCGGAGGAACAGACATACTAAATGCTTTTGATGTTGGTAACGTATTAAGTTATAATTTGCCTTTGAATTTACCAGAGTTTACAGCTATTTATGTTAGCATAACCCCATACAATATAGCTGGTGAAGCCTTTGCCTGTGATGAAGAATTTTTTACAACAAAATCTTTAGTTCCAGTGCCTAGTTGCACGAGTTTGTTAGTACCATTAGATAATGCTAAAAATGTACCTGTTGATACAAATATAGAATGGCCCTCTGTTCCTGGTGCAACTGGCTACATGTTAACTTTAGAAACACTTACAACAGGAATAGATGTTTTAAATATATTCGACCTTGGAGATGTTACCAGTTATACACCTCCTACAAATTTGCCTAAAAACAGAACTATTGTAATTACAATAGTTCCTTATAATATAGGAGGAGAAGCTATAGGCTGTATTGAAGAGTTTTTTAAAACAGGAGAAGTTATAGGAGCCGAAATACCTCCTAAGTTTTTTACACCAAACAACGACAACACTAACGATTATTGGATAGTTCCAAACCTATTAAACCAAGTCTCTAAAGTGTTAATTTATAATCGTTACGGAAAGCTGTTAAAGCAAATCAATGATTTATCCATAGGATGGGACGGCACACTTAATGGAAATCCTTTGCAGAAAGATGATTATTGGTATCAAATAATCTATAAAGATGGCAAGGTTTTAAAAGGTCATTTTAGTTTAGTTCGATAATGTTTAACATACGCAGTTAGATGGTAGTTTTATTGTCTCTTTTTAAATGATAAATTAAAACTCTTTTCAAAAATTGAATTAGAAAAAGTATTCGTATAATTTAAGCCAATTCTAAAGCGATTTTAATCATATCCTTAAATGTAGTCTCACGTTCTTTACTTGTGGTACGCTCACCAGTTACTAAAGAATCAGAAATGGTAAGAATTGTTAATGCATTCACACCATGTTTGGATGCAATTGTATAAAGTCCAGCCGTTTCCATTTCAACACAAAGAACTCCAAATTTGGACCATTTTTTATAAGATTCAAAATCGTCAGCATAAAATTCATCCGAAGTAAATACATTACCAGCTTTTATAGGTATGTTTTTTGTTTTTGCAGCATCTACAGCTTTTTGAAACAATTCAAAGTTTGCGGTAGGTGCGTAATCTGCTCCTCCAAAACGGAGTACGTTAACTCCAGAATTTGATGATGCGGCCATGGCTAAAACAATATCTCTAATTTTTATCTCCTTTTGATAAGAGCCAGCACTTCCAACGCGAACTAAATTTTTAACACCATATTCTGTAATGAGTTCGTTCGCATAAATTGAAATAGAAGGCACACCCATACCTGTGCCCATAACAGAAACTTGTTTTCCTTGATAGGTACCTGTAAATCCTAACATCCCTCTAACTTTGTTAAAGCAAACCGGATTTTCTAAAAATGTTTCAGCAATCCATTTTGCCCTTAAAGGATCTCCTGGTAATAGAATGGTTTCTGCAATTTCACCTTTTTTGGCTTCAATATGTACACTCATTATTAATAATTTGAATTTAATGATTTATCATTGGTAATTATTGCAATCCCAGAAGATGTTCCTAAACGTTCAGCACCAATATTTATGAATTCTAAAGCGGTTTTAGTGTCTTTAATACCTCCCGAAGCTTTTATTTTGACTTCATTTTTTGCTACACTCTTCATAAGTTTTACATCTTCAATAGTAGCGCCACCAGTTCCAAAACCTGTTGAGGTTTTTATAAAGTCGGCACCACTTTGTATGGCAAGTTCACTAGCTTTAATAATTTCTACTTCTTCAAGATAGCAGGTTTCTAAAATAACTTTTAGAATATTATTAGGCATAATTTCTTTAACAGCTTCGATATCTTTCCAAACGGCATCAAAATCTTTACTTTTTAGTAATCCAATATTGATAACCATATCAATCTCATCTGCACCATCATTTAATGCTGATTTAGCTTCTTCAACTTTGGCTTGAGTACTCATTGCTCCCAATGGAAAACCAATAACACTGCACACGTTTACTTTACTGTTTTTTAATTCTGATTTGGCTAATGCCACATAACAACTATTAACACAAACTGAAAAAAATTGGTATTCTTTAGCTTCTTTACAGAGTTTAATGATCTCGTTTTTTGTGGCTGTCGGTTTTAGTAGAGTGTGGTCTATATATGTATTTAAAAGTTTCATAGTCATATTAAAAATAAGTATGTTTTTATAAATAAAACGGATTAATAACTAGTGATTTATAAAACCCTAAGATGCACATAAAGAGTGTTTCCAAACTATGATTTAAGTCAGGTTTTTATTATTTACTGAATAATAACATAATCTTAATTACTTGTTTTATGTTATTTGCAGTTAATGCACAAGATAATGAAATTAGTTCAACTGCAAATTATAGAAAATGGCAAGTAAGATTGCATACTTTAATTTAAATATTAAAAAGATGGTTGTTTTGTTTTAGATATAAGCGATTAATTTCAAAATAAGGAAGTCATTTGTAGCTTTTTATACTGAATTGGCACATGTTTAATTCGCTAAACTTTTGTTAAAGTATTCATAACCAATATATGTTACTTGCAAATTATTTATTGTTTAGCTATATTCGCACAAGTTTAAACAAAAAAAATAGTTATGGATATTTTAAAAGAAGCAACAATCTTTGAAAGCGCCAAGATGAGTCATATGTCTACAAGTGATAGAGTGGTGGCTTCAAGAGAAGCAAAGCGGCTTATTTTAGCAATCAACGAGATTTATAAGAAAACTAAAGATATTACGCTCATGGATGCCATGAAGAGGTTAACAGCTAAGAAAAAGAGGATTGATATTCGGTTAAAGGGAAGACCTGATTCAGGTATCTAATAATGCGTAAAAGCAGTGGACTAAATATTTTTAGAACTCATTTAAAGGCGTGTTGCAATAATCTTGTGATAGTACATTTTAAGGATGAGTTTTGAGTTACTTTCTAATAAAATTCTAATACACACACACATTTTTTCTCTGTTATTTCAACTCAATAAATTTTTATAAAATTTCTAGAATTTACTTTTTTACTTCAATAGCTTACTTGAGTTTGTTTGTTTGTTTGTTTGTTTTAAAATTAGGTTTAAATATCTTTTAAAAAATAGTTATGAAAACAATTGATAAAGCCAAATTAGCTTCGAATAAATCTACTGAAATAAAAAAGTATTCAATTTAT
Organism: Algibacter sp. L1A34; assembly: GCF_009796805.1. NCBI lineage: Bacteria > Pseudomonadati > Bacteroidota > Flavobacteriia > Flavobacteriales > Flavobacteriaceae > Algibacter > Algibacter sp. L1A34. The sequence goes on from NZ_CP047029.1 coordinate 3,288,873, forward strand.
GATATAGCTATTAATGCTATAGATGGTAAATCTATTTCTCTTTCAGAATTTAAAGGGAAGAAAATACTTTTTGTTAATGTTGCTTCAAAGTGCGGATTTACAAAACAATATAAGGATTTGCAAATGTTGAATGATAAGTATAAAGAAGAGCTAGTAATTATTGGCTCACCATGTAATCAATTTGGACAACAAGAGAGAGGTGATGCTTCACAAATCCAAAAATTTTGTGAACTCAATTTTGGTGTTAAATTTTTACTTACAGAAAAGATTGATGTTAAAGGAGCTAAACAACATTCTTTATATAAGTGGTTGACAACTAAAGGTCTTAACGGGAAAATGAGCTCAAGTGTAAAATGGAATTTTCAAAAATATTTAGTTGATGATAATGGCGGTCTTATAGATTACTATTATTCAATAACCAATCCAATGAGTTCAAAAATAACTAAGTATTTGTGATATTTTAAACTTTGGCTAATGTTAAGTAGAGCTAATATTTATTAGTTAAGAAGAATTGATTTGTCAAGTTTTGATTAGCTAATAGAATACAAAATTAGAATATATAAAAAACCCCGTATACATAATGTTTACGGGGCTTTTTTTTTGGAGAGTAGTGAGCTATCTATAATTATTACTTTACCAATGTTTAAAGTTTTTTTGATGGCTAAAAAATGTAGTTTTCCGAATTGGCCACTTTTCAATATTTATTTAATAGTAATGATTAAATATTAGACTATTTTACTGTTAATTCATTTTATAAGTCCGAAGGTGTTGTGTTTTTAAATCAAATTTTATCTTAGAATACCTTTCATTAATATTCGAACATATGTATCAGGAATAATAACATGCATTGCTTATTTTTTAAGTCATTTAAATAAAATATAGAAGAAATTTCATTATTAAAATTAAAGGTTTATCTTACATTTTATTATTCAGTATTATAGATTGTGCAATACTTTTTTTAGAGTGTTTTGTTTTATTTGAAAGTAATTTTAACATATCTCGACAAACCCATAACTAACACATTAACAATCAAATGAAATTAACTAAAACTTTAGGGTATCTAGGCCTTATTGCTTCTATTCTTGTAGGTTTGGGCGAATACTTTTTACACTATTCACCCTCAATTTTAGAACATTCCGAAAACTATCAATTTTTTAAATTTGTATCATTAAATAATCTTACCGCAGGTCATTTCTTGGCCGTTATTGGATTGCCTTTTTATTTTGCAGGATACATTCATATATACAGAATGTTAAAATCTGGAAACGAAACATTGGCTAGGCTGGTTTTAGCTATAGGGTTTATAGCTTTTGCTGTTGGCGGTGTATGGATTGGCTCACGCGCTTCTATTGGTAATATTGTGCATTTAAAAGAGAGTATGGATGCCTCAGTTTACCAAAACCTATTAGCGCATTACACCAACCACATGGAAGTATTAGTGCAAGCGCTACGTGTTATTATAGCAACATTATCTATTGTTTTTGCTGTCGCTATTTTAAAAGGAGGCACGTATTACAAAAAATGGATGGCAATTTTCAACCCTATTGTTATACTTATTTTATTAGTGGTTTTAGGAAAACTAATACCTGCTTTAGGAAAGCACATGCTGCCTATCTTAATGAACGTCACTCATTTTATTCTTTTCGGATTATCATTATACCAATTTAACAAATACATTAAAAATCAAAAAAATGCTTAAAAAAATTCTAAAATTCACAGGAATAGTAATCCTTTTACTGGTTGTACTCATTCTTGGTTTTTTCTGGCGCGATTCAGTTTCAGATAAATACGACATCACAATAGAAGATAGTAAAATCCCTTTATTCGAGGACGTTGTAATCGATTTTAAACATCAATATAATGGCGATAAATCGTTACCAATTGCACCTTCAGCTTTAATAGATATTGATAACGATAATATAGATGAAGTCTTTTTTGGAGGCGGTATGTTTCAAGAAGACGCCATTTTTGCTTATCGAGATAATAAGTTTGTCGATATTTCTTCCGAAGTTAATTTACAGAAAAAAGGAAACACTTTAACCACGGTTGGTGTCGTTTCTGCCGATTTTGATAACAACGGATTTACAGATATTATACTTGGTAGAGAAGATGGGTTAACAATCTATTATAATACCAATGGAAAATTTACCGCTAAAAAGATTGACACACCTATAAACGAAAAATCAACACCTGCGGGATTAACGGTTGGAGATATTGATAAAGATGGTGATTTAGATATTTTTATGGCAACCTACCTTAAAAAAGAGTTAATGGAAGGTCAAACCATTTTTGAAGATTATACTTATGGTTCTACAAGTGAATTACTTTTAAATACTGGAAACGAAAACTTTGTAAGTATTACTAAACAAGCTGGCTTAGACTATGTTCATAATACGTTTCAAGGTGTATTGGTCGATATTGATAACGATTCTTGGTTAGATTTAGTTGTGGTACATGATACCGGTGAAGCAAGAACGTATAGAAATAATGGAGACCTAACATACACTATGAAGCCAAACCCATTAACCAAAAAATTTGCCTACCCAATGGGATTAGCAGTTGGTGATTATAATAATGATGGTTTGGTAGATTTTATGTTTTCTAATACAGGAAGTACGTTACCAAGAGCTTTAGCTAAAGGTGATATAAAAGATGCATCTTTATTTAATGAAAAATGGATTCTGTTTAGAAATGATGGCGATTTTAAATTTACAGATACAGCCGAAGAAACTAAAATTGCAGATTATGAATTTTCTTGGGGATGTACTTTCGCAGATATGAATAACGACGGTTTACAAGATTTAATGGTAGCTGAAAATTATGTGGATTTTGCACCTAATAAACTATTTAAGTTACCTAGTAGATTTTTAGTTCAGAAGGAAGATGGCACGTTTGCACCAACCGAAGAAAAAAGTGGTGTTGTTAACCCATATTACGCTATAACATCATTAGTAAGTGATTTTAATCAAGATGGTTATTTAGACATGATTTGGGTAAATATCGATTCGCCATCTTTAGCCTACATCAATAAAGGCGGAACTAATAATTATCTACAAGTAGATTTGGGAGAATCTGTAAATGCACAAGGAGCAAAAGTAACAGTAACTACGCCAACAAAAACGTTAACCGATTGGTTGGTAAGTGGAGAAGGTTTAGCTAGTGATCAAACGGCATTACTTCAATTTGGATTAGGTAAAGAATCTACTGTTCTGAATGTAAAAGTCCTTTTGGCAGACAACAGGGAAATTAGTCTTGATAACCCAAAAATTAACTCGATTATAGATTTAAAATCGCAGGTTAAAGTTCAAGTTGCTCAAGAAATAGATGTAGATACAGAAACAATCGAAGAAAGTAAGTAAGAAATGAAGTTTATAAAACAATTATTAGGAAAAGGTAAACAGGAGACGATCAATGATTTATCTAAGGGCTATTGTCCTAATTGTTGGGGGCATCAAGAGTACGATAACCTCATAAGAGAAAAGTATGAAGATGCACAGATAAGTGTTAATAACCATAGTGCTAATTATGCATTTGTACAGAATTTCATGGTAACACATCTAAATGGCATAAAATTAAAGAGCACAGTTAAAGGTACAGAATGCCCTACATGTGTGGTTGTAAATAACAAATAATGCTAAAAAGAATTGCATATTATGCTATTCTTGGTATGCTCATAATAGGCGTATATGGAGCTGGCGGATTAGTTGTGGAAGAATTTAAAACAGGTGAAGGCTGCCCAAAAATAATGGGCATCCCCATGTGTTTGGTTATTCTATTCTGTTTTCTTGTTCCGTTAATAGTACATCTTTTAAAAAAGAAGAATGTCTTGTACTTTTTATTTACAGGCTTAGCAGGTAGTATTGCTTTAATGGCTTCAGTCATGCAGTTTTTAGGTTATGCCGAATGCCCGAAAACAGCTTCAGGAACGCCAATGTGTTATTATTCTTTATTGCTTTTTAGTAGTTTAATAGTACTAAAAATTTACCATCAAAAACCAAACAAATTATGAGTATTTTAAAAAGTTTTAGAAAAAATATTTTATATTTTTTCCTACTGACGGTTTCCATTGTTTTGGGACAAAAAAACGATAAATCAATCTATCTAATAGCCAATACAGGTACAGCAAATGATACTAATGTATTGGATGAAATTATCAAGGATTCTAAAACATCCGAAAATTCTATATTATTATTGCTTGGAAATTCAGTAAACGACAATGATAGTAGTAAAGATTTTGAACAAAATATTTTATCTCAATTAGATAAGCTGTCTTTGTTCAATGGGGAAGCTTATTTTATGCCTGGAAAAAACGAATGGGTAATTAATGGACACAAAGGTGTTCAATCTATTGAAAACCATATTCAAAAAAATAGTAATTCAAAATTTTATCCGGACGATGGTGAGGCTATAAAACATAAAGATATATCTGAAAATATAGTGCTTATTACCGTCGATACACAGTGGTTTCTGGAAGATTGGGATAAGCATAGTTATATAAATGATGATAGTGAAATTAAAAATAGAACATTATTTTTCTTAGAATTTGAGAATAGAATAAAGAAAGCCTATGGTAAAACAATTCTAGTTGCATTACATCATCCTATTGAAACAAATACAAAACAAGGGCTGTTAAGTAATGTAGGAGGAGTTAGGTCGCACGATTTTCAGAACAAGAAATACAGAAAACTTAGAAACAGATTAAAAACGATTGCTCAGGCTGCTGGTAATATCATTTTTATATCTGGGAAAGATAAAAATTTACAATATATAGATAAAGGCATACCTCAAATTATTAGTGGGGCGGTTGGAAAGACTAAAAATATTAGTAACGTTAGTGAAGGTGATTTTGGTCTTGCAGAAAACGGCTTCGCAAAGTTAGAAATAGGTGATAATGGTGCTGCACAAGTAAAATTTTATACTGTAAAAAAGGGTGTGTCTACTGAAGTTTTTACATCTAAAATTTTAGAAGGAGATGAAGACGATAGTCAAATCAACCATTCTTTTGAAGAAACGTTTCCAAAAACGCAATCGGCTTCAATCTATACAGAGGAAGCTATTGATAAAAGTAGTTTTTACAAAACAGTTTGGGGAGAACACTATAGACCGTTTTACGGAACAAATGTAAATGTACCAGTAGTTTTATTAGATACATTAATGGGCGGACTTTCTCCTATAAAAAGAGGTGGAGGTCAACAATCGAAATCGCTTAGATTAGAAGATAAAAATGGAAAGCAGTTTGTTATGAGGGCCATAAAAAAGAGCACAGCTAAGTTTTTGCAAGCCAATGCTTTTCCTAATACTTTTATAGAAAATTCACTTGATGATACAACTATAGATAAGTTTTTATCAGATTTTTATACTACATCAAATCCTTACGCGGCATTTGCAATTGGTGGATTATCAAGTGCAGTAGGTGTTAATCATACAAATCCGATATTATATTACATTCCTAAGCAAAAAACATTAGGTACGTTTAATGAAGATTTTGGTGATGAGTTATACATGATAGAGGAACATGTTGGAAGTACGCAGGCAGGTTTAGAAAGTTTTGGAAATCCTAAACAAATATTGAGTACAGCTGATGTTTTACAGGAAATTCATAGATCTGGAAAATCTGTTGTTGATGAGCCATCATACATTAAAGCGAGACTTTTTGATATGCTTTTAGGAGATTGGGACAGACATGAAGATCAATGGCGTTGGGCTTATTATGATGATGAGGATGGAACATCACATTGTGAGCCTATTCCTAGAGATAGAGATCAGGCATTTTCAAAATATGATGGAGCTCTAATTTCTTTTCTAACCCGTTCCATTCCGGCGCTTCGTAAAATGCAATCTTATGATGAAGAAATTAGAAGTGTAAAATGGTTAGCATCTTCTCCTTATCATTTAGATTTAATGCTGGTTAATTCTTCTGGTTGGGATGAATGGGAAAAACAAGCACAACACATTCAAGAGCATCTTACAGATGAAGATGTAGAGAAAGCTTTTGAAGCTTTTCCATTAGAAGTAAGAGGTGAAGTTATTGATGATATAAAAGTAAAACTTAAAGGAAGACGGTCTAATTTGGTTAAAATAGCAAAAGCGTATTACGAGTATTTAAATAAATTTAAAGTTATTGTTGGAACTCAAAAAACAGATACATTTTCTATAACACGCCTTCCAAATGGAGATACTGCTATAAAAATAGATCGTAAAGACATGGGGCTTTTAAACAGAACTTTTTCTCATGATATTACCAAAGAAATATGGATTTATGGTCTAGACGGAAAAGATACTTTTGTTGTAGATGGAGAAGGAGATCATCTTATTAAAATTAGAATAGTTGGTGGAAAGAAAAACGATATATACGATTTTAAAAACACCAAAAAAGTAAAACTTTATGATTACAAGAGTAAAGAAAATACCATTGTAAACAAAAAATCTAAAAAGTGGCTCGTTGATGATTATGAATTAAATAATTACGACCATAAAAAAGTAAAACATAATTTTAGTCAAATACTACCTTTATTAGGTGTAAATCCAGATGATGGCGTTAAACTAGGGGTTCTAAATAACTTTTCATACTTCGGGTTACAACGCAACGAGTTCACTTATAAACATAGTATAAGTGCGGCATATTACACAGGGAACTCAGGGTATGATTTATCTTATAAAGGTGAATTTTCAAATATTTTTCATAAATGGAATTTTGGAGTAGAAGGTAAGTACACGAGTCCAAACTTTGCACAGAACTTCTTTGGTTTTGGTAATGAAACAAGCTATGATAAAGATGAGGTAGAACTCGATTTTAATAGAGTAAGTATAAAAGAATGGAATGCTGCAGTGTCATTAATATGGCATGGTGAAAATGGAGGCTCTTTTTATTTTAAACCTTTAATAGAATCTTTTGAAGTTGAAAATGTAGAAGATAGATTTGTTAATATTTTACCTGAAGAAGCAACCCTCTTTGAAAAACAAATTTATGTTGGTAGTGAAGTAAACTATACGTTTAAAAACAGAAATGATATTGCTTATCCTACAATGGGCTTAGATGCAGGAATTACAGTTGGTTATAAAACTGTAATTGATGGAGGAAATGATGATAGTTCTTTTGGTTATATTAAACCACATATCGCTGTTAATCACAAGTTAAATAAAAGTGGTAGCTTAGTATTTGCAACAAAATTAGGAGGAGAAGCTATTCTTGGAGATGATTTTGAATTGTATCATGCAGCACAATTAGGAGGTGGAGAAAACCTTCGTGGGTACAGAAAAGAACGTTTTATAGGTGATTATTCAGTGTTTCAAAGTACCGATTTAAGATTGGAAATAGGTGATTTTAACAGTGCTATTATTCCAACAAAATATGGTGTAACTGGTGGTTTTGATTATGGTCGAGTTTGGTTGAAAAATGACACGTCAGATAAATGGCACAATAGTTTAGGAGGTTCTTTTTGGATTAGCGGCTTGGAAACATTTACACTAAATGCAGGATATTATTCAAGTGCCGATGGAGGAATAATCTCAGTTGTGCTTGGTTTCTCTTTTTAAATCTAACATAAAAACATAAATAAAACCATGAAAAAACCAGTAGTAATTGCTCAAGTAAGTACTTTAGAAAATAAGCAACCGGAACACGCCCTAGTAAATGGGTTGGATTTAGTAATCGTGAAATTTGATGATGATATTTCTGTACTCTACGGAAGATGTTTACACAGAGGCGCACTAATGTCCGACGGTCACGTAGATGGTCATAATTTAATTTGTGGTGTTCATGGATGGGATTATCGTGTAGATTCAGGTGTTTCAGAATATAATAATAAAGAAGTACTTCATAAATTTTCAACTAAAATTGAAGGTGATGATTTATTTGTAGATGCATTCGAAATTGAATCTTATTTGGTAAATAGCCCACAACCATTTAATCGTGATGCTTATTTAGGTGCTTATGCAGATACGCATCCGGAAGAAACAGAACCATACACTGGTTATATAAAGGAACTGGCTACAAATGGATTGAAAAATATTGGACATCATGGATTTTCTGCATCTATGGGAGTAGATAGAGATACGCTTCCTAAATGGAACGATATTCAGTTTTTACCAGCACAATTAGCATCAAGACCTTTATTAGATCATGAAGATGTTGCGACTAAAGTTGTTATTGGTCCAAACGCAAAAAAACCGCTAGAACTAGACATGCCACTTTTTGTAAGTGATATGAGTTTTGGAGCATTATCTCGAGAAGCTAAAATAGCATTATCTAAAGGAGCGCAATTAGCAGGAACAGGAATTTGTTCTGGTGAAGGTGGTATGCTGCCAGAAGAACAAGCTAGCAATTCTAAATATTTTTACGAATTAGCTTCGGCGCAGTTTGGGTTCTCTTGGGATAAATTAGATAACGTACAAGCCTTTCACTTTAAAGGTGGGCAAGGTGCAAAAACAGGAACTGGTGGTCACTTACCAGGATCTAAAGTAAGTAAAGAAATTGCAGAGGTTAGAGGTTTAAAAGAAGGGGAAACAGCTATTTCACCTGCTGCTAATCCAAATTTTCATACGGTTGAAGACTTTAAAGTATTTGCAGATAAAGTAAGAGCACGTACAGGAGGAATTCCTATTGGGTTCAAAATTGCTGCAAGTCATATTGAAAAAGATATCCAATTTGCGCTAGATGTTGGTGTAGACTATATTATTCTCGATGGTCGTGGTGGCGGAACAGGTTCTGCTCCAACCATTTTAAGAGATCATATTAATGTGCCAACCATTCCAGCATTAGCAAGAGCAAGAGCTTATATGGATAAAGTAGGAGCAACAGGTGTCACTTTAGTAATTACTGGAGGTTTGCGTGTTGCCGAAGATTTTTCAAAAGCAATGATGCTTGGAGCAGATGCTATAGCAGTATCTAATTCTGCATTACAAGCTATTGGTTGTTTAGGGATGCGCGCTTGCGGATCTAATAACTGTCCGGTTGGTATTGCAACTCAAAAAGAATCTTTGCGTAGTCGAATAATTATAGACTCTTCTGCTAAACAATTACAAAATTACTTTGAAGCAACAAACGATTTAATAAGGGTTGTAGCACGTGCTTGTGGTTACGATGATGTTACTAAGTTTAATCCAGACGACCTTTCAACCTTTGATAGAGATATACATTATTTAACAGGAATTAACTACGCAGGTTTAAAATAATATATCATGGAAAAACAAATGCATTTAGCAGCACAATATTTAGCTGCAGCTGGAATTAGTTTTCTAGAAAAGGAGTCAGACGACAGTCATACAAACCTAGGTTTTAACATAGGAAATGGATGTCTTTCTACGCATACACTTTCCGAAAATGGAGATGTATTATGTTTAAATTACAAAAGTTTTACACTAGAGTGGAAATCCAATCAAGAAACAAAAACGTTTAGTTTAGATGGTGCAACGCATGCTGAAGTTTTAAAATGGCTTACAGATACTTCTAAAGCATTCTTAAATAAAACATATCAATATAAATTTCATTACGATTTACCTTATGCAATAGACGATGCGTTTACATTCAAATTAGCAGATGTGTCTAAGTTGAAAGCGTTACTGCATTTGCGTGTTTTGGCACAATTGGTTCTTGAAAATATAGATAAACAATACAATCTTAATACTTCAATTAGAATCTGGCCACATCACTTCGATACAGGTATTTATAGCGCTCTACCAAATTCTGATATTACTATTGGATTAGGTTTAGCAATACCAGATAGTATTTGTAACAACCATTATTTATATATCTCTGGATACAAAAATGGAAATACCATCGACACTTCTAAATTACCAAAATTAGAATCTGGAGAGTGGAAATCTAATGGATTTACTGGAGCTATTCTCGATACAAATACTATCGTAGAATCTCAAGGTGTCGCATTTTTTAAAGAAGCAATTAACCAACTAAAGAACAATTAATAATGAATACAATAGATTTATATGGTGCAGATTGGTGCCCAGACTGCCAAAGGGCAAAAGCATATTTAAAAGAGAATAATGTTGATTTTAATTTTATTGATGTCGATTTAGATAAAGATGCAACGGCGAGAGTAGAGGGTATTAACAATGGGAAACGTATTATACCAACCATTCTTATTAACGAAAAACCATATACCAATCCAGATAATAGTGTTTTAGCAAACGTATTAGGGATTAATGAACAAGGACGTGTTATTTTGTATGGTGCAGATTGGTGTCCAGATTGCCAACGTGCAAAAGGATATTTGCAGGACAATCATATCAACTTTCAATATATAGAAGTCGATAAATATGATTGGGCTACTCAAAAAGTAGAAGAAATTAATAACGGAAAACGTATTATTCCTACCTTATTTATTGGTGATAAAAGTTATACCAATCCAGATAATTCGATTCTAAAAGATGTATTAAACATTGGTAAAGAATCAGAAAAAAAGGTTTACGATAGTATTATTGTTGGTGCTGGTGCAGCTGGATTAACGGCTTCTATTTACATTCAACGTGATCGTTTTAGTTCTTTAATTCTTGAAAAAAAGAATATTGGAGGTAATGCCTTTTTAACACAAAAAATTGAAAACTATCCTGGTTTTACAGAGATTTCTGGCCCAAAATTAATGCAACGTATGGCAGAGCAAGCCAAGGTATACGGAGCAAGCATTGAAACTGGTGTTGAGGTAAAAAGCATTTCTAAAAACGGTAACTTATTTGATATAGATTCTAATATGGGCGCATACCAAAGTAAATCTGTGGTATTAGCTTTAGGTTCTACATATCGCAAATTAGGTATTACAAATGAAGAAGATTTAGTAGGTGCAGGTATTCACTTCTGTGCAACCTGTGATGGTGCTTTTTATAGAGATAAAGAAGTGCTTGTAATTGGTGGAGGAAATAGTGCTTTGGAAGAAGGTATATTTTTAGCAGGTTTTTGTAAAAAAGTAACGATTGTAAATCGTGGTTCAGAATTTTCAGCTTCTGAAACTTATATTGAAAAACTACCATCTATAAAAAATATAGAAACTCACCTTAATAAAGAATCCTTAGCATTTACTAAGGATGAAAATGGCAATTTTAAAGGTTTGGAAGTTAAAGATAAAGCAACAGGAGAAACCGAAGAATTAACAGCAGATGGTGCTTTCATTTTTATAGGATTAATTCCAAACACAACTAGTGTAAAAGGTGTTATTGACTTGAACAAAAACGGATTTATTACCACAACAGCTTTAGGAGAAACCAATGTAGCTGGTGTTTTTGCTGCTGGAGATTGTCGCGAAGGTGCAATTGCACAAGTAGCAGCCGCTACAGGCGAAGGTGTATTGGCAAGTTATGGTGTGCGTAATCACTTAAAATAGAAACATGGAAAACTGGCATTTACCAATTACAATTGTTCCTGGCTTAGGTTTACTCATTCTTTCTACTTCAAACTTAATGGTAACATTGAGTAATGAAATAAGTGGGATGATTGAAAATTCTAATAAAAAATCAATTACTGCAAGAAAATTGAAACAACTAAGGTTGCTTAATATGGCTATGGTTTTTTTCTATGTGGCTGTAGCACTTTTATTAATTTCTGCCGTTATTAATGGCTTATATGAAGTAGGAAAAACGTCTTTATATACAAGCGTTTTGGCAATTATTTTTGCGCTCATTGGTCTTATTTCTTTGATTATTTATTCTTTTAGAGCGGTAACCATTCGTCAAAATCAATTTAAAAGCAAACTAGATTAAACCTGAAATATTATGAAAAAAACAACAAAATGGTATAGTGTACTAAAAGATAAGAAAACTTTGCCTGAAGGACGTGTACAAACGGTAACAGCAGGTCATCAAGGTGTATGTTTAACACATTACGATGGTAAGTTTTCTGCATTAGATAATAAATGTCCGCATCAAGGTGGTCCATTAGGAGAAGGTTCTATTGAAAACGGGATGCTGCGTTGCCCTTGGCACGGTTGGGATTTCGATCCATGTTCTGGTTTACCACCAGGAGGTTTTGATGATGGCGTTAAAACCTTTGAAGTAAAAGAAGAAGGTGACGAAATTTTTGTTGGTGTTTTGGAAGAAGAAGAACATCAAGATACCATTTCGGATGTGATGATGCAGACCATGGTAAATTGGGGAGTTGATACAGGTTTTGGTATGGTTGGCCATTCTAACTTAGCAGTTGCCGATGCTATGATGCGATTAGAGCAACAAGATAAATTTCAGTTTTTTGGTATTCGTCACGAAGGTGCAGCCGCTTTTGCAGCTTCAGCTTATGGAAAATTAACTGGGAAACCTGCAGTTTGTTTTGGTATTGCAGGACCAGGTTCTACCAATATGTTTACTGGAATGTGGGATGCAAAAGTAGACCGATCACCAATGTTAGTGCTCTCTGGTCAAGTAAATACACAAGTATTAGGCACAGGTGCCTTTCAAGAAGTAGATTTAGTTGGTGCGTTTCAAACCGTAGCCAATTTTAACCATAGCGTACAACAAAACTCAAAGCATAGCGAGTTAATGAGTTTAGCCATAAAAAGTGCTTTATTAAACAGAGATGTGTCTCATATAACATTTCCAGATGAAGTCGCATTTATGCCAAAACCAGAAGGAGAAGAAGCGCAAACACCAGAAGATAGAATAACACCTATGAATATTTCGCCGCCAAGGCAAATGGTTGCAAAAGCCGTAGGCATGTTAGAAAATGCTAAAATGCCAGCAATTATTGTTGGTCACGGTGCTCGTTTTCACATGGAAGCTATTACCGCTTTCGCGGAAAAGTTAAACTGCCCAGTAATTACGACATTTAAAGGAAAAGGATTAATAGCAGATAATCATTCATTAGGCTGTGGTGTACTAGGAAGAAGTGGTACACCAATAGCCTCTTGGTTTATGAACGAAAGTGATTTACTGCTAGTCTTTGGAGCTTCGTTCTCTAATCATACAGGTATTACACCCAAAAAACCAATTATTCAGGTGGATTACGATCCTGCAGCTTTAAGTAAGTTTCATAAAGTAGATGCAGCACTTTGGGGAGAAATTTCCGAAACTTTAGCATTAATTGAAGAACAAACGCAAGGAAAACTGAATACAATCGACAGACGTCCAGAGATTGCAGAACGTTGGGCGATTTGGCAAGAAGAAAAAGCAAGTCGATTAAAAGACGAAAGTAAAGTTGGATTAAGTTCTATTGCTGTTTTCGAAGCAATGAATAAAGTAGTACCAGAGAATGCAGTAATTGCTGTAGATGTAGGGAATAATACGTATTCTTTTGGGCGCTATTTTGAGCCTAAAAATCAGTCGGTTTTAATGTCTGGTTATTTAGGATCTATAGGTTTTTCATTACCAGCAGCAATGGGAGCTTGGGCAGCACAAGGAAAAGAGAGACCCATTTGGTCGGTTTCTGGTGATGGTGGTTTCGGGCAGTATTTAGGAGAAATGATGACTTTGGTGAAGTACAATATGAACATCAAGCACGTATTGCTTAACAACTCAGAAATTGGAAAAATTTCAAAAGAACAGAAAGCAGCAGAATTAGACGTTTGGAAAACATCTTTGCACAATGCAAACTTTGCTAAATATGCAGAAAATTGTGGCGCATTAGGCATAAGAGTCACCAAAAAAGAAGAACTATTACCAGCTTTAGAAAAGCTAAGAGATCATAAAGGTCCTGCATTATTAGAAATAATTACTGATGCAACTTTAATATAAATAAAAACAAATAAAATGAAACAAAATTTAAAAGACGGAACAGCAGCACAAGGATATGATGTGGTATCATTCTTTAACGGAAGCCCTAAAAAAGGAAACGCAGCTTATACTTCAACTTATAACAATGCAAAGTACCTATTTGCGTCATTAGAGGATAAAGAAAAATTTGAAAAAGCACCAGAATCGTATACACCAGAATACGGTGGGTTTTGTGCTATTGCAATGTCTGAAGATAAACAGCTAGATCCTAATCCTAAAAGTTGGGAAGTTAGAGATGGAAAGTTATATTTTTTCACTAGAATGTTTTTCGGAATCATCGATGCTAAAAGACAATGGGTTAAAAAGCCAAAAGAATTAAGAGATTTAGCAGATACTGCTTGGGCTAAAATGAATGCTTAAAAAGGCAGCACGATTTTAATAAAGAATCGTAGTACTTTATATAAAAAAATACAAGGGAAAGATTGAAGTAAATACTACAGATAATCTTTCTCGAGTATATTCTCCTAGACTAACCGGCGCATTGTTTTGCTATAGTAGAGAATTAGAAACAAGCTTACACTAATTATTATGAATAAAATTAAAAGCATAGTTTATTTAGTTATACTAGTTATTACTACTAACCTAAATGCACAAGATTTATCTACTTTATTCAAAGAACTCGATCCATCAGTGGTAACCATTGAGGTTATAGAATATAAGGTAAAAGATGACAAAATAACAAGTTCAGGAGGTTTAGGCTCTGGGGTTATTATTGATAAAGAAGGCTTTATTTTAACAGCAGCTCATGTTGTTGAATCGGCAAATAAAGTATCGGTTAAACTTCAAAATGGAGTTGAGTTTACGGCAGATGTGTTATCAAGTTCAACAGCTGCAGATGTAGCACTTCTTAAAATAAGAACGGTACCTATAAATTTAAAACCAGTAAAAGTAGGAAGTTCTAATGCTTCAGAAGTTGGAGAACAAATACTTGTAATTGGTGCACCTTTAGGTTTGGAACACTCATTATCTGTTGGGCATATTAGCCGTAAGATGAAAAAAAATATTATTTCTAATGGTGAGATGGCCGGTTTTATACAAACAGATGCTTCTATAAATCATGGGAATTCTGGAGGGCCAATGTTTAATACCAAAGGAGAATTAATTGGTATTGTAAGCTTTATTTTATCTAATAGTGGAGGGTTTGAAGGACTTGGTTTTGCTGTAGATATTGATACGGCGAAAAAAGTTTTGTTTGATGTTAATAGTTTTTGGACAGGGTTTGAAGGTGTTTTTTTAAGCGAAGGTCTTGCTGGTGTTTTTAATACACCACAAAAATCAGGAGTCTTAATTCAGCGTATAACGCCTAACTCTTTTGCAGATAAAATTGGATTAAAACCTGGTGTTATTCAAGCAGAAATATTAGGTCAGAAATTATGGTTAGGTGGTGATATTATTTTAAGTATTCAAGGCTTAAGCTGCAATGCACCTCACGATTTGGGGAATATTAAAAAGCAGATAGAAAGTCTAAAAGTTGGAGATAAAGTGTTAATTGAGGTTTTAAGAAAAGGAAAGGTATTAACGCTTGAGTCTAATTTTTAATATATAATGAAGCTGCAATCAATAATTAACTGGAAGAAAATTATAAAATATAAGTATTTGATTGCGCTTGTAGCGGCCTTCAATTTTTTATTGACCCCAGTACATGTTGCATTTAGCAGTTTTAGTGCAAGTTATGTAGTAGTTATAAATTATACATTGGTTATTTTGAGTAGCTCGTTACTTGCCACTAAAAAAATCGCGAAATTAACTACCTATATTATTGGTTTTCTGACCTTATTGGCTATTTGGTTAGAGTTTGCAAATGCTAATTCTGAGTCAATTTTAATTTGTAGGTTAGTGTTTTCTTTTGTGCTATTTGCTTGTTTTAGTGTTATTCTTATAAGGCAACTACTAAAAATAAAGGAGATAAGCCTGCAGTTTATCCTTGGACCATTATTAGGGTTTCTTTACTTAGGTATTCTTGGAGGCATTCTTTTTGAAGCTATTAACTTCTTAAATCCAAATTCATTTCAACTCATTGAAGGGTTTTCAGGCTTTAGTTTTTACTATTTCAGTTTTATAAGTATTACCACTGTTGGTTATGGAGACATTACACCGCTTACGGCGCCAGCACAATCTCTTACGCTTGTTATGAATATCATCGGGCAATTTTATCTGGCTATTGTTATCGGTGTTTTTGTAGGTAAATACATTAATACAAAATCTAAATAAAATGTTCGAATCTTTCAGTATTGTATTTACAATTTCAGCACTTTTTAGCTACATTAATTATAAGTGGTTAAAATTACCAACAACTATTGGGTTAATGATTTTAAGTTTAATCTTAATCATCCCAATAACCCTAAGTAAAACTATTTTCCCTGAATTTTACAGGTTCTTTTGCGACATTATTGTTAATGCAGATTTTAAAACACTACTACTTAATGGTATTTTAAGTTTTTTACTGTTTGCTGGAGCTCTACATGTTAACCTTGCCGCACTTAAAAAAGAAAAAAAATCAATTTTTCTGTTTGCAACTTTAGGGGTTCTCATATCTACATTTTTAGTTGGTGGTTTAACCTTTTTTGGTGCGCAACTTATTGGTTTAGAATTACCTTTTTTACACGCACTTTTATTTGGTGCATTAATATCTCCAACCGATCCAATTGCTGTTATGGCTATTTTAAAAGAGGCTAATATTGCGGAAAGTTTAGGAATTAAAATAGAAGGAGAATCGTTGTTTAATGATGGTATTGGTGTTGTTGTTTTTTCAGGAGTATTATTAATAGCTGCTGCGACAGGAGAGCATAGTTCAACCGAAATAGGAACAGAAATAGGAACATTATTTTTAGAAGAAGTAGTAGGAGGAGTATTCTATGGACTAATAATTGGTTTTCTAGGATTAAAATGTATTCAATCTTTAAAAGAAAATCCTCAATTAGCGGTAATGATTACACTTGCTGTAGTTATGGGTGGAACAGCAGGTGCCTTTTTATTGCATATTTCAGCACCATTAGGGATGGTTGTTGCAGGATTATTTATAGGAAACAAAATACATCTTAATGAAGATAAAAACCCTGTGCAAAAAGCAATTAGTTCTTTTTGGGAGATCTTAGACGATGTATTTAATGGTATTTTATTTGTACTTATTGGGCTTGCCATTCATTTATTAAATTTTAATACAGGTTATATTGTATTAGGTATTCTTGCTATTCTAATTGTGCTTCTAGCTCGGTTTATTTCCGTGCTTTTACCATATTCATTATTAAAACATGAAGAAGAAAAACCAATTAAAACAGTTGCTATTTTGACATGGGGCGGCTTACGAGGCGGTATTTCTATAGCATTAGCGTTAAGTTTAAGTAAAGAACTTTCAGGAGATTTAATACTTCATATAACTTATATTATTGTGTTGTTCTCAATTATTGTACAAGGATTAAGTATAGGTCGTTTTGTAAAGAAATTATATACATAAACAACATAGGTGAAAATGAAAAACTTAAAAGCTCTGTGTTTTACAATTACTCTATTTATTATAAACTTTAGTTTTGCTCAATTAAGCGATTTAGCAAGAATTGACTATACAATACTTCCAGCGGGAGAATCTAATATTCAATATAGTCGGGTACGTGCATTATTTAACTATCCTATTAAATTAAAAAAAGAGGGTACATATTTATTTTTAGGAGTTGATTATAGTACTGTAAATCTTAATATGAGAGAAACTCCTTCTTTTGGCAAAGAGGAGCTTAATGATTTTCAATTACTAGATATTAATATAGCCTATACAGCGCCTTTAAAAAACGATTGGCGTTTAGGTGTAAGATTAACGCCAGGTTTTAGCTCTAATTTAACGGCAAATGATTTAAATCTTGAAGATGTAATACTCTCTGGAGATGTTATTTTTATAAAAGATAAAAAGGAAAGTAAAGATGTAAAAAAACCATGGAGACTTGTCTTAGGTGTATCTTATTCAGGAAACCGTGGGTATCCTTTTCCTTTACCATTTATTAGTTATTACAGGAAATTTAATTCAAAATGGTCGTATAACCTTGGGGTTCCAAAATCAAATTTACAATATCACGCTTCAATTAAACACCGATTTAAATTATATACAGAGCTTGATGGTTTTACATCAAACTTACAGCGTGGTGTTCTTATAAATAATTCTATAGTTGCAAAAAGTATTAATATGTCTTTACTTTTAAGTGGATTGCAATATGAATTTCACATTACCAACAATATTCAATTTTATGCAAGAACATCTTACGTGCTAAGTAATTCAGTTAATTTAAGGGATAAAAACAAAGATGATATTGTTGGATTAGATAGCTCTAATCCGCTGTATTTAAGAACAGGAATTCGCTTTAAAATTTAGAAAACATGTTAAACACAAAGGAGTATTATAATAGAGATTTATCATGGTTAAGGTTTAATCATCGCGTACTTCAGGAAGCCGCAGATGAAAGAAACCCATTGTATGAACGTATTAAATTTTTGGCCATATTTTCTTCTAATTTAGATGAGTTTTTTAAAGTTAGAGTTTCAGATATTAGAAAAATAAAACAATTAGATAAACCACTTAGAAAACGTTTAATAACAAAGCCAAATAAATTACTGAGAGAAATTAAAAAACAAGTTAATGTACAGCAAAAAGAATTTGGACGAATTTTTTTTACTAAAATAATTCCGGCATTAGAAAATGAAGGTGTTAATTTGATTTGTTATAAAGAATTTAATCAAGAACAACAGGCGTTTAGTAAAATATATTATAAAGAAAAAATAGAGTCTTCGCAATCTTTAAATATCAGTAAAGAGAAGCCTTTTCTTGAAAATGAGGCGTTGTATTTAGTTTCTCAAATTGAAGATGATTCTCTTATTTGGGTAAAAATAAATGAGCAAACACCTCGATTTGTAGAACTTCCTTCAATAGATAATAAGCATTATATAACATTTGTTGATGATATTTTAAAAGATAATCTTAAAGCAGTTTATAAACAGAGTTTTTATAGTGTAAAGATATCAAGAGATGCAGAACTGTATATAGACAATGAATATTCTGGTAATTTATTAGATAAAATTAAAGCAGCATTGCCTAATAGAATTAGCGGTCAGGTTACAAGAGCTTTAATAGATGAGCTATCTCCCAAAAAATTACAGCTTAAATTAAACGAGGTTTTAGATATTAATGAGACAGATATTATAAAAGGCGGTACTTATCATAATTTTAAAGATCTGTTTACTTTTCTTAATCCAACTACTAAAAATTTATCTTTTGCAAGTTTACCACCCTTATTAAGCAAAGAGTTTATTGACTATGACACTATGTTCCATGCTATTAAAGCTAAAGATAGACTTTTGTGTTTTCCATATCAATCTTACCAACCGGTTATTCAATTATTAGATGAAGCCTCTAATGACGATAGCGTTACAAAAATTAAAATCACTTTATATCGAATTTCAAAAAAATCACTTGTTGTAAATGCACTTTTAAATGCAGCGAAAAATGGAAAAGAAGTGTTTGTTTTTATTGAAACAAAAGCACGTTTTGATGAGGAAAATAATATAAAATGGGGAAAAGTTTTAGAAGAAAACGGAGCGCATGTAGTTTACAGTTATCCGGGAATAAAAGTACATTCTAAAATTTTATATATAGAACGTATTGAGAAAAATAAATCGCTTATTTATGGTTATATAAGTACGGGTAATTTTAATGAAAAAACCTCGGAGATTTATACCGATTTTGGGTTAATGACTGTAAACCCTAAAATTACAGGAGAACTTTGTCAGGTATTTCAAGTATTACAAGGACAAATTATTATTCCAAAATCTAAAAAACTTTTAGTATCTCCATTTACAACACGAAGTAAATTTAGAGAATTAATAGAGTCGGAAATTGAAAATGCCATAGCAGGTAAAGAAGCCTATATCATTTTGAAACTGAATAGTCTTCAAGATGCTAAAATGATTAAGTTACTCTATAAAGCAAGTAATGCAGGAGTGAAAATAAGATTACTTATACGCGGTATTTGTTGTTTGGTTCCAGGAATTGAAGGACAAAGTGTAAACATATCTATAACTAGTATTGTAGATCGATTTTTAGAACACGGTAGAATTTATGTTTTTGGAAATAATGGAAAAGAAAAAATGTATCTTGGTTCTGCAGATTGGATGACACGTAATTTAGATCATAGAATAGAAGTTATAACACCTATTTTAGATAGAGATATTCATTTAAAATTAAAAGAATTATTAGACTTACAATTAAAGGATACTATAAAATCTAGAGTAATAGATTCTAATCAAAACAACAGTTATGTAGAAAAAGGTTCATTAGGAGAATCTTCTCAACATATAATTTATAAAACATTATTATGAGTGATAAACAAAAAGAAAAAGCAGAAGATAAGTATTTAATGGATGAATTAAGTCTTGATAAAGACGGCTTAAAGCAGTTAAAAAAGAAATTAGCTAAAGTAGCACCAAGGTCGGAAAGAGGTGTAGAAACATTGTTTAGATTGTTATCTAAAAATCAGTATACATTGAATACAATGATAGATACAAAATCAAATATTTTGATATCTATAAATGCTTTAATTTTATCGTTAATATTAGGGACTGTCATGAGCCAATTAAGTAACGACCCACATCTTATTTATCCAATAGTGATGATATTATTCACCAATTTAGCATCAATTACTTTTGCCATTTTTGCAACACGTCCAGAATTGGTTCACGGAAAAAGTGAAGCGAAAAATTTAATGTTTTATGGCAATTTTCAAGATATGGAAGAAGATGAATATGTTAATAATATTACCAATTTAATGAATGAAGGGGATGAGCTTTATAAAACAATTGCAAAAGATACTTATCATTTAGGGAAAACGATTGATCGTAAATTTAAGCTCCTTCGTAAATCGTTTAATATTTTTTTGATTGGCATTATTTTATCTGTGATTGCTTTTATCGCATGTCATGCTTTGTTTGGAGGATTCATGTAGTTTTAAATGTGTTACTATTAATGTGGATAGATTTTTATGACAATCTTCAAGGTTACAGAAATGGTTAGGAACAACAAATTATATTGTACGGCATAATTAAAAATTTTTATTCTTTGGAAAAATTAAAAAATAACTTCTAATAAAAAAAGAACTCATAAGAGTTCTTTTTTTATTGTACCATAATGATTACTAGTAGTTTTATGAAAATTATTCACTCTTAGATATTCTTTATTTGAATCATCCATAATCAGTGAGTTCTGACTATCTGCCAAAAACAAAAAACCCCATAAACATAATGTTTAAGGGGTTTTACAGAGATTTTGTAATCTCTAAGCGGAGAGTAAGGGATTCGAACCCCTGGAGGTGTGACCCTCAACAGTTTTCAAGACTGCCGCATTCGACCACTCTGCCAACTCTCCAGTGTGTCTCATCAAGTATTCCCTGATTGCGGGTGCAAATATAAGAGCCTTTTTCGTTCTATTCAAATAAAATTTAAGTTTTTTTACATTAATTTTAAAACTAGTTTATAAAGTATTCATTTATAGGTAAAAACAATGAAATTGAGTTTTAGAAATAATAAAACAAATTCAGTAATCATCAATATTTACCAATCAATTCAAAAAAAATAAAATTATAAAACCTTACTTTTGCATAGCAATCAAGTAAAACTAGATGGATATTATAAAACAGTTGCAATGGCGTTATGCAACAAAAAAATTCGACGTAAACAAAACACTAACACCTACTAAGTTAAATACACTAAAAGAAGCCTTTAACCTAACCGCAACCTCTTTTGGTTTGCAAACGTTAAGCCTTGTTATAGTAAAGAACAAAACACTTCGTGAAAGCCTACTGCCTCACTCTTATAACCAATCGCAAGTGGTAAACGCATCACATTTACTTGTAATATGTATTCAAGAAAATATAGAAGAAAACGATGTAATCGACTATTATAATAACATAAAAAATATACGTAATACACCCGAAAGTATTCTAAAACCATACCGGGAACAGCTAGCTGGGATGATGGAGAGTAAAAGCCTAGAACAACGCCAAAGCTGGTCTAAAAACCAAGCCTACATTGCACTAGGTAATCTCATGACGGTTTGCGCTATAGAAAATATAGACGCTTGCCCAATGGAAGGGTTTATCCCAGAAAAATACGACGAAATCCTTCAACTAAAACAAAAAGGACTAAAATCCGTATTAACTTTACCTGTAGGTTATCGCGCCGAGGATGATATGTTTTCAACCTTAAAAAAAGTACGAAAACCAATTAACCAAACCATTATAGAAATTTAATGTTTTTGGGCGTTACCGCAAGGGTCGGGCTTTCACTACTCAATCTTTTTGTTTTTTCACTAAAACAAAAAGGATTTCAAACAAGCCGTTCAATCCCTAACGCAGCAACCGTCCACCATTAAATAAAAAGATAAAAAAAATAACAATATGCCAGGATTTGAATTATTTGGAGAACTAGAAAAACAAGAAGTAAATGATGTTTTAGACAATGGTGTTTTAATGCGCTATGGTTTCGATGGTATGCGTAAAGGGCATTGGAAAGCAAAAGCCTTAGAAGCCGAATTAGAAAGCACTTTTCAATCCAAACACGTACAACTCGTATCAAGTGGTACAGCTGCTGTATCGGTAGCTTTAGGGGCTGCTGGCGTTGGAGCAGGAGACGAGGTTATTATGCCAACCTTTACCTTTGTAGCCAGTTTTGAAGCTATAATGATGTTAGGAGCTATTCCTGTTTTAGCAGATATAGATGATACTTTAGGCTTAAACCCTGAAGCTGTAGAAGCCGCTATAACACCAAAAACAAAAGCCATTATGGTGGTGCAAATGTGTGGTAGTATGGCTAATATGGATGCGCTTAAAGATATTGCAGATAGACATAACCTTCTTTTAGTAGAAGATGCTTGTCAAGCTATTGGCGGAACTTTTAATGGTAAACCATTAGGGAGCGTTGGAGATCTTGGATGTTTTTCATTCGATTTTGTTAAAACCATAACCTGTGGAGAAGGAGGAGCTGTAATAACCAATAACGAGAAATATTACACTAATGCCGATCATTATAGCGATCATGGTCACGATCACGTTGGTAGCGATCGCGGAGCAGAAACACATCCGTTTTTAGGATATAACTTTAGAATATCAGAATTGCATGCCGCTGTAGGTTTAGCGCAAGTAAAACGGTTACCAGAATTTTTAGATATACAGAGGCGTAATTTTAATATTATACGTGAAGCTTTATCAACCATTCCAGAAGTTGTTTTTAGAACGGTTCCAGAAGGTGGAGTAGAAAGTTGTGCATTTTTAAACTTCTTTTTACCCGATTTAGAAACATCTAGAAAAGTAATAGAAGCCTTTAAAAATGGAGGCGTAGATGCTTGTTGGAATTATTTCGATAACAATTGGCATTACATTCGTAAATGGGATCATTTAAAGAATTTAAAATCGTTGTTTCCTATTTCTAAAGAAGTTAAAGAAGGATTAGAATATCTTCAAACTAGAACATTCGAAAAATCCGATCACTATATTTCTAGAAACATATCTTGTTTAATAAAACTATCATGGACAGAGGAGGAAGTTAAACAACGTGCTAATAAAATGGCAGAACTCATTAAAAGTGTATTATAAGTTATAAACACATAACCTTATAGGTTGTTATAGAATAACATAAACATAAAAAAGGCTTTAAATTTAATATTTAAAGCCTTTTTTATGTAAAGATTTTAACTGCAATCATCTGTTTTTTATATAATTGCGTATATTTAGTAAGCTATTAATTATTCTTATGAAATTCGCATGCTTTCCATTTTTATTTTTGGTCTGTTTTTGTTCTTTAGGACAAAATGATAAACAGTCAGATTCTGCTGTAATTGCAAAATACAAAACAAAGGTAATTCAGTACATAAATCCAAAGCCCGACAGTGCGCTTTATTATATACAGAAGAGTTTTAAAGTTGCAAAAAAAAGCAGTTATAAAAAGGGTATTGCCGATACGGAATATTTATATGCTCAGTATTTTAGACGCACGCAACAAAGGGATTCTGCCTTATATTATTTTCAAAGCTCAGCAAGGAAATCAGAAAATGAAAAATATAATATTGGAGCAGCCATAGCTTACAATGGGTTGTGTAGAAATTTGTACCTCTTAAGCGAATTTAAAGAAGCAGAATTTGCATGTGAGAAAGCTTTATTAAATATTAATAGCGAAGACGAACTGTCTTATATGACCAAAGCAGATACATACACCGCTTTAGGAACTATTTATAAGCAACAAGATTTTATAAAAAAGGCTCAAATATATTTTTTAAAGGTCGATTCTATGCATGTTAAAAAGACATTAAGACCAGATGTTATTGCTGCAGCATATCAAAATTTAGGAAGTATTTACTTGGAGTTTGACGATCTTGAACTTGCCGAATCATATTATTTAAAAGCAAATAATCAGTTTGGAAAACTACCCGCTGCAGCTGCCGAATATTACATGAGTACTAATAATGTAGAGTTAGGTAAACTATATTTTAAACAACAAAAATTAAACTTAGCAGATAGTATTTTAACCAATTCGCAGAAATTTTTTATTAAAATTAAAGACTTAAGTAACGCCGCAGAGATAGGGAGAGCACTTGGCCTTATTAAATTGGATAAAAATGAATTAGAAGAAGCAAAAGTCTATTTTACGAAATCTTTTGAATTTTATAAGGAATCAAAATTTAATTTACAAGC
Organism: Algibacter sp. L1A34; assembly: GCF_009796805.1. Classification (NCBI taxonomy): domain Bacteria; kingdom Pseudomonadati; phylum Bacteroidota; class Flavobacteriia; order Flavobacteriales; family Flavobacteriaceae; genus Algibacter; species Algibacter sp. L1A34. The sequence goes on from NZ_CP047029.1 coordinate 3,313,301, forward strand.
GGCTACAAATGCACTTGAACTCGCAAAACTTTCATTACTCCAAAATAATTTACAAAAAGCTTTATCATGGTCTAAGGTTGGGATTCAATTAAATGAAAGTATAAATAACAGCATACTTAAAAAGGATTTGGCATTTGTTATGGCAGATGTTTATACGCAAACAGGGGAGCATCAAAAAGCAAATAATCTCAGTAAAATAGCATACAAAATAAAAGATTCACTCAGTCAAATTCAAATTGCTGAAACTATTAAAGAAATTGAAGAGAAATATCAAACAGAACAAAAAGACAAGGAGATAAAATCTTTAAAAGCAGAAAGTGATTTAGCCCTACAACAACAAAAGAATGAGCGCAACTTATTAGTTGGCGGTTTAGGGTTTACAACGCTTGCTGGACTATTTCTTTTCGTGCTTTACAGAAATCATCAAAAAACAAATACTAAATTAAAAGAGCTGGATACTGCCAAATCAAACTTTTTCGCTAATATATCGCACGAGTTTCGAACACCACTTACTTTAATATCAAATCCAATAGATGCCGCTATTGAAGATCCTTCTATTTCAGATAAAAAACGAGAGCAGTTTGTTATGGCTAAACGCAATTCCGATAGGTTATTGGCATTAGTTAATCAATTATTAGATCTATCAAAAATAGACGCAGGACAATTAAAACTTCATATTCAAACAGGTAATATTCAAGACCTTATTTCTGGGCTAGCAGAATCTTTTAACTATTCAGCTAAACAAAACCATATTAATTATCAACTACAAATTGAAAAATATGAAGATACCGTTTGGTTTGATAAGGACGCAGTTGAGAAAATAAGTATCAATTTATTGTCTAACGCCATAAAATACACACCCGCTAATGGCAGTGTTACTTGTAAGTCTTATATAGAAAATAATACATGGCATTTTAGTGTAAAAAATACAGGTGTAGGATTAACAAAGCAAGAACAAGAAGATGTTTTTACTCGTTTTTATCAAACCGATGAAAACAACCAGGGAACAGGTATTGGTTTAGCTCTAGTGAAGGAATTAGTAGAACTTCATAAAGGAACCATAAAAGTGGAAAGTAAGCTTAATGAATCTATTTGCTTTAGTGTTACACTGCCCATAGATAAAAATAGTTTTAAAAATGAAGTATTTATAGCATCATCTAAAATTACCGACAATTACGAATCCGTTCAAATTGAAGCTTCCAAAAACATAGAGGACGATTTTGAAGATGCAGATAAGCCTATTTTGTTAATAGTTGAAGACAATGTAGATGTTACCATTTTACTTAAACAAACATTTGAAGATTATTATAATATTATTACGGCTAAAAATGGACAAATAGGTATAGATTTAGCGATCGAGCATGTGCCAGATATTATAATATCTGATATTATGATGCCTGTTAAAGATGGTGTAGCACTTACCAAAACATTAAAAAATAACGCGCTTACTAGCCATATTCCCATTATTTTACTGACCGCGAAAGCAGGGGACAAAAACGAATTAAAAGGTATAGAAATTGGTGCCGATGATTATATTACAAAACCATTTAGTTCTAAACTTTTAAAAACGAAAGTATCTAACCTTATCGCGATTAGGCAAAAGCTTCAAAGTCGCTACAGTCAGGAAATAGTGTTAACTCCTAAAGATATTGCTGTTACTAATTTAGACGAACAATTTTTAAATAAAGTTCAGGAAGTTCTAGAAGCAAACCTTATAGAATCTTCTTTCAATGTCGAAAATTTCAGTAAAGCTGTCGGTATGAGCCGTATGCAACTGCATCGTAAAATAAAAGCACTTACTGGTTTATCGGCTTCGGAATTTGTTAGATCACAACGTTTAAAATTAGCTGCTCAGCTTTTAAAAACTTCCGATATTAATATTTCTCAAGTAGGATATTCGGTTGGTTTTAACGATCATTCTTATTTCGCAAAATGCTTTAAAGATACTTACAAGTCTACACCAACCGAGTATGCAAAAAATAATGTTGTTAAATAATATTTTGAGCCCTATTTAACAACGTTTATTTCTTAAACACAAACTATATTACTTCTAAATCTTGGGTTTTGTTTTACTATAATTAGAATTGTTTTTAATTATTAGTAAAAAAACAGTCTTCTTAAACCCTTGCTAATACTCACTTGTTACATAATTTATAGCTATTGTTACGTGCGTTATAAATAATTATTTATAACACGTTTACATTTGAAGGAATTAATAGCAATAATGTTACTCAATTAATAAGTGATTAAAAAAAATAAAACTTATAAAGGAGAAATAGAATCATTCCCAAGACATATTATATATCTAAATGTTAACAATTTAGATGAAGGAGCGTACACTTTAATAATTCTTAACAGAAATAAAGTAATTAAAAAAATAAGCTTTGATAAGTAATAATTATGAAACGGAAATACACATTATTTTTATTAATATTCATTTTAGCATTTTTCAACTTTAATGCTCAAACTGAGTTTAGGAAAGATTCCATTCATCTATTTCAATGGGATAATACCAATGATAATTGGAAACATAATACAAGAGAGTATCTCACTTATGATGATGGAGGAAGTAATGAAACGAATCTACGTCGGCAGTTTCTTAGTGGTAATACTTGGGCTAATTATTATCAATTCAATAAAGTTTACACAACTAGTGATCTTTTAGAAGAGAACATTCAACAAAACTGGAATAGTCCAAACACAGGTTGGAATGATAAGTATAAACATGTTTACCTGTTTGATAGCAACCAAAACGAAATAGAACATCAATATTTTTTATACAATAATGGTGTTTGGGGAAATTATCAAAAGGAAACTAAAGATTATGTGAACAACTACCTTAATACCAAAACGCAATATCAATACAACTCTGTATTGATGGAGTTTGTACCAGAAAAACAATTTATTTATAACTATTCAGACAATTTATTGGATTTTGAAATACATCAAATTTACTTTCCAGATTTTGGTGTTTGGGATAATAATGAAAAAATTGAGTATACATATAATATAAATAATCAACATAAAAATATTGAATATTTTGGATTTAATGCGACTACTGGCATGTTTTCAGAATCTCCATACAAAAAAACAGTTATCACTTATACTTCTGAAGGACTTATAGAAGGAAGTATAACGCAGTTATGGGCATCCTCAGAATATGTGAATACAGAACGATTTCTGTATAGCTACACCAATGAAAATCTAACAGAATTAGTAATGCAAAATTGGAGTACTACCTTGGGAGATTGGGTTAATTCCTATAGACATGTAAAAACATACGACTCCAATGATAACGAAATAGAATTCATCTATGAAAACTGGAATATAGCTATGGAACCTAATGAATGGAAAGGGTTTTTACGAATAGTTAATTTCTGGTCAGAGTCTGAAACATTAGAGGTTAATAATTATGAAAAAAATGCTTCAGTTAGTGTCTATCCCAATCCAGCAACTCATTACTTAAACATCCTTTCTAAAGAACCAATTCTCTCCGTTGAATTGTATAATTTGTTAGGGAAACAAGTATTAAAAACAACCCAAACAGAACATATAGATATCTCAAACTTAGACTCAGGTATGTTTCTTCTAAAATTAAGTTCAGACCATACGCACACTATAAAAAAGTTAATAATTAAATAGGGCAGATAGAATAGCCTAATAATAACTAAAAAAATAACCACATGAAAACTTTAATACTCAGTTTATGTTCATTAGTTCTATTCTTAATTTGTACATCTTGTTCGGATGATGATAACAAAGGTAATGATGATACTGAAGACTTTACATTAACCTTTAATGTAGAAACCAATCAAGACCAAATGGAAAATTTTTCTCATAATAAAATGGTTATTTTTAATAGTGAAGTTTGGTCAATTGGTGGTATTATCCAATCTAATATAAGTGCTGGTAGTGATGTTTGGAAAAGTACAAACGGCGTAAACTGGTTGTCAGTTACAAGCAATCAATTTCCAATGCGTGTTGAACATACACTTACAGTTTTTGATAATAAAATGTGGGTCATAGGTGGTTTTACAGAAAATGATTCTGGTGTCTATGAAGCATTGAGTGACGTATGGTATTCTTCAGATGGTGAAACCTGGACTCTAGCTACTAATGATATTATTGGTACATCAACTATAGGATTTCATAGTACAGTTGTTTTTAATAACAAATTGTATCTTATTAAAGATGGTTACTACGAAAGTGCCCCAGGTTGTACCGTTTGGTCTTCTAGTGATGGTATTTCATGGGTACGAGAAACCGATAATGCATTTCCTTACAGAGACGATTTTAGTTCAACTGTATTCAATAACGAAATTTATGTAACAGGTGGAAGTTGGGGGTCTGACTTTTTTAATGAAATATGGAAAAGTTCAGATGGTATAAACTGGACCCAAGTAAATACCAGTAGTACTATTTTTTCGCCAAGAGCAGGTCATGCCTTTATAGTTTACGAAAACAAACTATGGGTTTTTGGTGGTAGAAATAATACATCAACAATTACGGGTATGGGACTTTGGTATTCTAATGATGGTGAAGCATGGTTTAGGTACGAACCACTTCCAGCAGAGGATGGCCTTCAAAACTTTGCTGCGTTAAACTACAATAATGCTATATGGATTTTTGGAGGTTTACGTCAAGTACCAGGGGCTACTTTAAAAAATAGAGTAGGAACAATAAATACTATAACTCTAAATTAATTTTTCAAAATAAACTACTTATGAAAGCATTTATTAAACAAATAGCATTAATAATACTTATAACTATAATAACGGCTTGTAGTAAAGATTCAGTTTCTAAATCCGAAACAAATGTTTATGCTGCAGGGTTTGAAGATTACGGATTAAGAAAGGTAGCTAAAATGTGGAAAAATAGTGAAGCTATAGCCTTAACAGATGGCTCTTATTATTCAGAAGTAGTCGATTTATATATAGTGAATAACGATGTATATGTTTTAGGTTACGAATCGAATGGTGCTAATGAAGTTATTAAAATATGGGAAAACGGCCTAGAAATAGCGCTTACCGATGGTACTAATAATGCAAGACCAACATCTTTATATGTTTCAGAAGGTGATGTTTATGTTACTGGCTATAAAAATGGAGATGCAACACTTTGGAAAAATGGCATAGAGGTAGCCTTAACTGATGGGAATCATTTTTCATCAGCAAATTCCGTTTTTGTTTCTAGCAACGATGTATATGTGGCAGGTTTTGAAGAAGATGATGGATTTGGATATATCGCTAAAATTTGGAAAAATGAAATACCAATTCCATTAACAAATGGAACTACCGATGCAGAAGCAACATCTGTATATGTTTTAGGTAGTGATGTATATGTATCAGGACACAAAGATAATGGTACAGTAAAAGTGGCTACCATGTGGAAAAACGGAGTAGAAACAGCCTTAAGCGATGGGGTTTATGACACTGAAACAACTGATATATATGCAGTAGGTGGTGATGTGTATGTCACTGGTTTTGCAAGTAATGATATCATTAGAGTGGTAAAAATGTGGAAAAACGGCATTGAAGTCCCTATAACAGATGGTTTAAATCGTTCTAAACTTTATTCGATTTCTGTTTTAGATGATAATATTTACCTATCTGGTTACGAGTCTAATAATGAAAATGATATTGCAAAAATTTGGAAAGATGGAGAAGAAATATTTTTAACAGACGGTAGTAACTATGCAAGTGCTAATGCTGTTTTTGTAGTGAAAAATTAGAAAAGAGGCTTTTAAAAATTAAAATAAATAATCATGAAAAAAACAATCTACTTTCTTTTAATCTTTTTATTAATAACAGCACAAAGCTGCGAAACTGATATTCCAGAAACCGATAATATTCCACCAACCTTCTCATTTAGAATAACAGGAGACGGGTTTGAATATGTATTTGATCAAGATACAGATTATGATAATATACAGCTTAATTTAAAGCATGATGCCGAATATGATTTCATCTTTTCTGGTAGTGACAATGGAGGTGTTAAGCTTATAGAATGGCAATTGCCAGATGACGATTTTATAGAGTTTGATTCTACCGTTTCAAGCCCATGGACAGTAACGAATGTTTCATCGATAAATAAAATTATTAAGTGGGAAGGTAACTCCAATAATCCCTTAACAGGAAATATACTTGCAGGAACGTTTGAATCTAATGGCGAGAATATATCAGACACTTTTAGATTTTTTGTATCAGATTTTGGAGGAGAATCTGGAGTATCAAACACCACATCAAAAGAGCTTACCATATACATAGGTGAGCACGACACAGAAATAGTTTCATTATAACTAAAATCTAGAACCTATGAAA